>DASXUI010000090.1:0-26699 GCA_036504955.1 Armatimonadota bacterium | reverse complement strand
CGCCGCCCGTCGGTGATCACCCAGTTCTGTGCTTGAGGAGCGATGGATATGAGCAGACGCTCAGCCGACTCCACCATCCTAGGCTACTTCTATCAGTTCGACCACACGATCCTTGAGATCCTTCGTAGCGCCGATACCCAGACAGTCCATGTCGAGCGCCTTGAGGACATTGATGTGGAGGACCCGGACTCGGTAGTCGCCATCCAGTGCAAGTACCTGCCCTCGAAGAAGTACGTGCCCAGCACGATTCGAGAGGCAGTGATCGACATGCTTGACGACTACCTGATTCGCTGCCAGCAGGACCGACCAGTCACCTATCGTCTCTTCTCCCACTGTGATGGCCCCCCCGACCGCGTGGCTCAGCTCGATCTTGATGGGCTGAAGCGGCTGCTGTGCTTCGAGAACCACGGAGCTCGGGTTGTTCACTACGTGGAGCGCGGTATCACCGATGACCAGTTGTCGGGATTCCTCCGCCAGTTTCAGTTGATCCCCGGTCCGGTTTTCCCAGATCAGCACGCAGAGGTCCTTGAGTCCCTTAGGAAGCTGTTCGAGTGCAGTCGCGAAGTGGCTGAGCTACTGTACTACAGTAACGCGTTGCGGGTAGTCGTCGAGCTCTCGTCGAGCGCTGACGTCAACAGGCGAGCGACTACCAAGAGGCAGTTTATAAACCTCATTAACACAGAGGAGCCGATCTGCAGCGCCTGGTACCTACGGTTGAAGGGAAGCAAGGCCTACGCAAGGCTGATGAAGAGCCGAATTAGGGGGCTTGATCTCCTGAACCCGCAGAAAGAGCGGCTGATATACATTGGCAAACGGTGCATGTCGGCGTACCAGAACGAGGTCGTTGTCGCCGATTTCATCGGGGCCCTGGTGCACGAGCACTACGAACTCAACAGGTCACTGTGGAACACCAAGCCCATCACGGTTGTCGTCGATGGCGACAAGCAAACGGTCGACCGCATCAAGTCGCTCCTCATCGGCAGCGGCATTGACCTCAATGATGGTTACGAGACGCTAGGTTTCTCTCCACGGGCGTTCCGGCGTCCGCCTGTCATCAACCGCACAGGCAACCGCAGAGCGGGGCAGAGGATCTCCCTGGCATCCTACAGGGTTCGACTGTTGCGGGCGGAGACCTATCAGGCTCACCGGACGGAAATTCAGGCGCCAGACAGTGCTTTCGTGTTGGGGCACGATGACCCTCGGAAACTGTTCGACAGCCAGCGTACGCATGTTGTTCCTATCACTCTGCTCGAGCTCTCCGTGGCATCATCCATTCTAGGAGGTGCATCTCATTGAGTGAAATCTACAGGGTATCCGCAGTCACGCCCAGTGTACTTCTCATTGAGGTAATTGACGTCACGGCGTATCTGTCGCAACCGCCGGACAGGAAGCTATCTATCGGCAGCTACCTTAAGATATCGGACGATAAGGGGCTCTGCATAGTCGCCTTGGTCCACGGGTTTCGGATTCGGGATGGGGCCATAGGAGGACCCGAGGACGAACCGCAGGAGCCAAGTTTTGTTGTCGAAGCCCAGCAGGTTGGATGTCTCAAGGATGGCAAGTTCCGCCGCGGAGGCCAACAGATCGCCATCCCACCCACCATCGTTGAGGTGGCCAGCAATGCTGACCTCGTCAGGATATATGATGATGTTGAGGTAGCGAAGCGGTTTGCTTTCTCCAGGCTATCGCAGAACCTCGGTATTCGGGTGGTTGTTGACGGCGACCGCTTCTTCGGAAAGCACATAGCCGTAGTGGGGTCGACGGGATCTGGGAAGTCCTGTGCAGTAGCGAAGATCCTACAGGAGGGCATTAAGCCGTCTGATGACCAGGCGGGAGCAGGCGTGCTTAACAACTCCCATATACTTCTGTTTGATCTTCACGGTGAGTACGGCCCGGCCTTCCCAACATCCCGAGTGCTCACGGTAGACAACCTAGTACTCCCCTACTGGCTCATGAACGCCGAGGAGCTTGAGGAGATGTTCATTGAGAGTCAGGAGCAGAACTCCCATAACCAGATATCCTTGTTCAAGCGGGCTGTCATCAGGAATAAGCAGCTACATAACGATGGTATGGAGAGAGTCACCTACGATACGCCGGCGTACTTCAGCCTGAGCGAGGTGATCCAGTTTATCTCCAACCACAATGTGGCGACGAAGGACGCTGCAACGGGGGATCTACAGATCAAGTCGCCAAAGGACGGGGTCAGCACTGAGGATCAGATGTTCGGAGCTGTGGAGTTCGAGGAGAAGAAGACTGGAAAGATCAACAGTGGCCCGTATGCTGGGGAGTTTGATCGGTTCGTGTCTAGGCTAGAGACGCGCATGCGGGATGAGAGGCTATCCTTCTTACTCGATCCGCGGCGAGCGAACAACGACGTATATGGGAGCACAGACCTGGAGTACATACTGAGGCAGTTCACAAGCTATGGGAGTGGGTCGTGCGCTAACGTCACCATAGTCGACCTGAGTGGCGTGCCGTTCGATGTTCTAAGTGTGGTAGTGTCGTTGATCACGCGACTGGTGTTCGATGTGTGCTTCTATGCCAAGAGGATGCGGACTGAGGGCGAGCAGGAGCTGCCATTCCTTCTGGTTTACGAAGAGGCGCACAACTACGTGCCTAGGTCCGAGGGGGCTAGGTACAACTCAGTGAAGAAGTCAATCGAGCGCGTAGCGAAGGAGGGGAGGAAGTACGGCCTGTCACTGATGATAGTCAGCCAGCGACCGTCTGAGGTGTCTGAGACAATCCTGTCGCAGTGCAACAACTTCGTTGCCATGAGGCTAACAAATCCCGCCGATCAGCAGTATATAAGGAGATTGCTGCCAGACTCGGTGAGCTCCGTGACTGAGTCGCTGCCGGTGCTTGAGAGGCAGGAGGCCATGGTGCTGGGTGACTCCATCTCTGTTCCCTCCGTCGTCGTTGTCGACGAGATACAGGACCGCCCGAACTCCAGGGATGTCGCGTTCCACACGGAGTGGAAGAAGGACTGGCTTGACTTGGGGTTCGGGGCAGTTGTGCGCCGAATCCGGCGGGACCCGGACCTCGGCGGTGGTGTACAGTCCGGGTAGGGGCTGGACGCTCCGTGACAGCGTAGCCCTATCCCTGTCTGCTGCTGGCGGCCATCCAGCAACCTAGCGTCTGCCGTGGTGGCTGGTTCCACCAGCACGGCGGCAGACCGGATGGTGTGCGCCGAGGTTGGTCCGGCACTCCCACTAGTCGTGCGAACAACGGACCGTGATCTCCCTCGCCACGGCGGCCTCCAGGGCCACCTCCGTCTCCCCGACCTTCACTACCAAAGCGGGATGGCGCTGAAGCAGGTGCAGGCGGCTGCCAGGAAGTAGGCCGAAGGCACTGAGGCGTGCCATCCGGGCACTGCGGCGAGAGTTGATGGAGACTACGGTGGCCGCGGCGCCGGCCGAGAGCTCGTTGAGGGGTAGCTCCCGCCCGGAGCCGGGCTCTCTCTCGGCGGCCCCGTCGGCGGAACCGGTGGCGGTGAGTCGCAGCTTAGGCACGCCGGCCCCTCCTCCTGGATACTGCTCGGGACAGCAGGCGGCCCAGCCCGTTGACGACCCGAGAGGTCGCGGGGAACTCAAACCCGCAGTTGGGGCACATCACCATACCGCAGCCCCTGCCCAGGGGGCACCGGCCACAGGCGGAGGCGCCGACTTCCGGGTCCCATCTGAAGACGAGCCCGCAGAGGGAGCATCGGTGAGTGGTCTCTCTTGCGGATGCGGGGCTCTCCTGCACTGAAAGGCGCATCACACCCTCACCTTCAGCAGCGTCAGAAAGAGGTTCAGAAGGCAGCCCACGGTCAGGGAGAAGGCGAACACGAAGGCGGCCATCGCCGTTGCCATCTTGAGCCCTCGCTCCTTGATCGTCACGAAGAACTGGGCGATGCACGGGATGAACAGCGTGATGGTTACGAGGGCCACCAGCACCTGCTGATGGTTGAGGCGGCCGTGTATTGCCATGTTGTACAGCATGGTTCCGCCGTAGTCCCGCCGGAGGAAACCCATCAGGAAGCTCTGGGCTGTCTCCTGGGGCAAGCCGAGAAGGTGTACCGTGATGGGCCTGCCCGCCGCCTCAAGGAGCGCCAGCAGGCGAAGGCGGTCGAGGGCAAACAGCAGCAGCGTTCCCATCACGAAGAGGGGGATTGCCTCGCGGGCGTACCACTCGAGCCGCGCCATCGTCTTGATGAGGATGTTCCGCGCCTGGGGAATCCGAAGCGGCGGCATCTCAAGCACGAAGTCGCTGGTCTCGCCGGGGATGACCTTAGAGGCAGCCCATCCCACCAGGAAGATGACGCTCAGGACTACTGTGAGCCAGATCAGCGTTGCCGTGATGGACATCCCGCCGAGGAGGGCCAGGATCACCCCCAGTTGGGCGGAGCAGGGCACCCCAAGGGTTAGGAGTAGGGTTACCATCACCCGCTCCTTGGGGCTCTCCAGGATGCGAGTGGTGAGGGTTGCCATGGTGTCGCAGCCCAGGCCGAGGATCATGGGCAGGACCGCCTTGCCGTTCAGGCCCATTAGCGTGAACACGCGATTCACCATCACCGCCAGGCGAGGCAGATACCCGGAGTCCTCCAGGACGGCGAAGGCGAGGAAGAAGGTGGAGACGATGGGCAGGATCAGGGCCAGGGCGTAGGTCAGCGCCATGGTAATGACGCCGTAGCGGCCCACCAGTAGATCCTGAAGCAGTGCCGTGGGTACGTAGGCGTGAACGAAGCGCGTCGCGGCGGGGTTCACGATCCCGTCGAAGAGGGAGCCCTCCAGCAGGCCCACCAGGGTCTGTGCCCCCAGAACGCCCACGAACTCGAAGACGGCGAGGAGGACCCCCAGCAGGATCGGCACGCCCCATATGGGGTGCACGGACAGCCGTCCCAAGACCGAGGTGAGGCCCGTCCGTGCTGTCTCCTCTCGGGAGGAAACGGCCTCCAGAAGCTGATCGACCATCTGGAAGCGCTCCCGGTTGATGACGTAGCCCACGGGCTCCGGCTTCCTACCGGAGAGCTCCTCGCGGACGCGCTGGATCTCCTCATACTGAGTCCTGGAGGTCCTGCCCCTCAGCCACTCCAGCAAGCCATCATCGCCCGCGAGCGTCATGAGTCCCAGGGCGCGCGGGCCGAGCCCGCAGTCGGGCAGAAGGCCTTCGAGCCGGGTCAGCGCGTCCTCCAAGTCGGCGTCGTAGACCATCTCAAGGTCGGCCCGGCGGGCGCCATCGAGGCATCGCTCCAGGTCCTCCAGCCCCTCGCCTCGCGTGGCCACAGTGGCGACCACCGGCACCCCCAGCAGCTCGGAGAGCCGCTCCCGATCCACGCGAACCCCACGGGCCAGGGCCTCGTCGTGCATGTTGAGCACCAGCACCATGGGCAGGCCCATCTCAGCCAGTTGCAGCGTGATGAGGAGCGCGCGGCGGAGGTTCTTGGTGTCGGCGACCTGAATGACGGAGAAGCCTTCGCGCGCCAGGAGCAGGTCGCGCGTCACTTCCTCATCCTCGGAGCTGGGGAGAAGGTTGTTGACGCCAGGGGTGTCGATCACCTCACGCTCGGCGCCGCCGAGGCGGCAGACGCCGCCGGAGATCTCGACGGTGGTTCCGGGGTAGTTGGAAACCGTGACATAGCGGCCAGTTAGGTGGCCGAAGATGACGCTCTTGCCCACGTTTGGGTTGCCGATGAGGAGTAGGGGCGATGTAGCGGAAGCCGTGGGCGCGGGGGGATCCTGTAAGTCCATGGCATTACCATCACGCCGCCCCTGGGGGCGACATGCCTTCCTAAGTTAGGGAAGTGAAGTCTAGGCGAATTAATCCAGCAGTCTAGGGTGGTGCATGCTGACCAGGAGCTCTCCCTGCACTAAGGAGGCCGTGCAGGCGCGGGTTCAGCCAAGAAGCAGTGGCAAGACAGCAGGCCAGGCAGGCGCTAGTGTCCGTAACCATTATAGCCCCCCGGCAAGCACTCCGGCACAAGGAAACTTAAGGGGTACGATAACGCCGCTCGTGGAAGGCGGACCGCAGGGGCAGTGGAGCGCGTCGTAGGGAAGGGCTTCAGAGGGTGGGGGATAGTGCATCTGACGGCTGCTGGGCACTGACGTCCGGCTATGGCGCTACGTTGTCCCCAAGGCCCCTATCGTCCGACAGGTCTGACAGGTCCGACAGGTCCCCACACCCCACATTCCGAGGCCCCCCCTACGACCCAATCAGAACAGGTCCAAGTACTCGGCGCGTTCCCAGTCGGTGATGGAGCTTTCGAAGCGACGCACCTCATCCCACTTAAGGGCCAGGAAGCGGTCAACAGCGGCCTCGCCCAGGGCTTCCCTCAAGATGCGGCTTCCATCGAGCAGGTCCAGCGCGTGCCGAAGGTTGGTGGGGAGCAGTTGGTGGTCGGAGACCGGGGCGTAGGCGTTCCCGGTAGTGGGGGTGGGGGGCTCAAGGTCCGCTTCGATACCCGCCAGGCCCGTCGCCACGCAGGCCGCGATCGCGAGGTAGGGGTTTGCCTCGCCTCCCGCCACGCGGTTCTCCAGACGTAGGCTTCCGGGCGAGCGCCCAAGCACGCGCAGCGCCGCGGTTCGGTTGTCGAACCCCCAGGTGGCCGCCAGGCCTCCGTGCTCGCGGTTCAGGGCCCGCTTGTAGGCGTTGATGGTCGGCAGGTAGAGCGCGAAGGCCTGGGGAAGGTATGCCAACTGCCCGGCAAGGTAGTGCCTCAAAAGGTGGGACAGGCCGCCTTCCTGGGTTCCGTCGTAGAAGGCAGAGAGGCCCGAGGACAGGGAGGCGAGGCTCTGATGGATGTGCAGGCCGGAGCCGCTCTCGTCCGCGAGGGGTTTGGACAGGAAGGTGCAAAACAGCCCCTGCTGACTGGCGATCTCCTTGGCCAGGTTGCGGACAAGGAAGGCGGCGTCCGCCACCTCCAGTGCCGGAGCGGGAGGCAGAACCACCTCGAGCTGTCCGGGGGCGTCTTCCGGGAAGCCGGCTTCTGCGGGTATGCCCAGGGCCTCCATGGTGTCGAGGATCGCCCGCAGCACTCTGGCCTCCGCGGGGGTCTGGCGCAGGTGGTAGACTTGCTTGCCGGCGGGAGGCGGCACGCACTCCCGGTCGCGGAAGAGGTAGAACTCCAACTCCAGGCCGATGCAGACCTCGAAGCCACGGGATCTGGTGCTAGACAGGACGCGGCGCAGCACGTGGCGCGGCGACTCCTCCACGGGCCGTCCGTCAGCGTGATGGAGATCCGCGAGAACCTGGACCGTGTTCGGCTCAGTCGGTAGGCGACGGAGTGACCCTGGGAGAGGCCGAGCAAGGATGTTGGGCCAGCCCAAGTCTTGAGGCGCCTTGAGCTGCGTAACAACATTCCCCCTGGGGTTCATCGAGAGCGCGGCGCTGCTGAAGGCGAAGCCCTCCTCCCTGAGTTGCAGGAAGTGGGCCACGGACAGTCGCTTCCCCCTGGAGAGGCCGTGAAGGTCGCTCCACTCCAGCCTGACGGTCGTGGCGCCTATGCGGTCTAGCCACTCACCGAGGGATTCCCTGCCGCAAGGGCCTCCAGGGCAGCCTTCAGAGGTATCGAGGATTCGCATGCCGAGCTCCCAGTTGCGGAGGCAACGCCTTCGTTGGCTCCGTCACGTTGCTGACTGGAGGCCTACCAGGGGGCCTTGCCCAACGAATGAGCCGGTCCGCACTGCTGCCTATTCCACCCCTGCTGTTATAGCCCCTGCCACGGCCGGAGGCTACTGGCGGGCACCATGCTGGGGGATGGCCTCGGTTCCACCCGGACTGTCAACTACATCCCACCCTGGCCATCCCTGGGAACTGTTACCTTACGGGTGCTGCTAGAGCTAGCCCCCAACCGAACCAGGGCCAAGGCCGATCGCCCTCACTGTCAGCCCTCTGGAAACCAAGCAAGCCATGTTGACAAGGGTTGGCCCCTCTGGTATCCTTCAGGTGTCATACCCCCCTGGTCTTCGGGTCGCCTTGGCCGCCGCGTACGAGAGGCGGAATCCAGCGCCGCGCCCTGGAAGGGCACTTCGGAGGCATGGCGCGGGGTCGGCGATAGGCGCTCCGCCGCACGGTGCGGGCCCGCCCTCACGAAGCTGAGGCTTCGCTCTCCCGGATCCCCCCCTGGCTGGCCGTGACTTCCACGGGCCCTGGGCCTCTCCCACCCTGGGTGGGCCAAGGTCCCGCTTCCGGAAGCCAGTTCATTCCCCGCTGGAAAGGAGGTGAACGTTTGTCTAAAGAGATCATCGTAAACGTTGACCCCCGCGAAACCCGAGTTGCCATTATCGAGAGTGGCCGTCTCGTGGAGCTGCACATCGAGCGCGAGGAGCGCGTGGTGGGCTGCCTCTACAAGTGCCGGGTTGTCAACGTCCTCCCCGGCATGGATGCCAGTTTTGTGGAGATAGGCCTCGACAGGAATGCCTTCCTGTACGTGGGCGATATCCTCCCCGACGCCGACGACGCCGATTCCGAAGGGAACAGCGGCCGAGATCGGCGGGAATACCACATCCGCGACGTTGTGAAGCCTGGCCAGGAGCTGCTGGTTCAGGTGGTCAAGGCCCCTCGTGGCACCAAGGGCGCGCGGGTCTCTACCCGCATCTCCCTCCCCGGACGGTACCTGGTCTTCATGCCCGACACCGACAGCGTTGGCGTCTCGCGGAAGATCGAGCAGGCAACTGAGAGAGACCGCCTGAAGAAGATCGCCTCCAAGGTCAAGGACATGCCCTGCGGCATCATCGTGCGCACGGAGGCCGAGGGCAAGACCGAGGCGGAACTCAAGCAGGACTACGATTTCCTCTGCCGCCTCTGGGCGCAGGTTCAGGAGACCTCCAGGAAGGTCCGCGCTCCGGGCGTCGTCCATCAGGACCTCAGTCTGCTGTACCGCATTATTCGGGATGTCTTCTCCAACGATGTCAGCAAGCTCATCATTGACTCCGACGCGGACTACGAGAAGGCGCTGGAGCTGGTGGAGTTCATGAGCCCCAAGCTCAAGGGACGGGTCTTTCACTACACCGAGCCGGACCCCATCTTCCAGTACTACGGCGTCGAGGCCGAGATCGAGCGGCTCACCCGCAAAAACGTGTGGCTGAAGTCCGGTGGCTACCTAAGCATCGATGAGACGGAAGCTCTGACCACCATCGACGTCAACACCGGCAAGTTTATCGGCAGCACGAGTCTGGCGGACACCATCCTCAAAACCAACCTCGACGCCGTGAACGAAGTCAGTCGGCAGCTCCGGCTGCGGGACATCGGCGGAGTCATCATCATTGACTTCATCGATATGTCCAGCATGCGGGATCGCCAGCACGTGATGGATGCCCTTGATAGGGCCCTGAAGAAGGACCGGGTCCGGACCAAGATCGCCCATATTAGCCCCCTGGGTCTGGTGGAGATGACCCGCAAGCGGACCGGCGAGAGTCTGGTGCAGATCCTCACGGAGGCCTGTCCCTACTGCCAGGGGCGGGGCCGCGTCACCTCACCGGAGACCATGGCGGCTCGCATCGAGCGAGACCTCCTGCAGCGCTGCGTCGGCGGCGAGCACGAGGCCTTCATGCTGAGGCTCAACCCCAACGTGGCCATCCACATCTTGGGCCCACAGGGCCAGTACGTGGAACGCTTGGAGCGGGAGACGCGCAGGGCGCTGTTCGTTCGTGCCGACCCAGAGCTGCACATCGAGGACTACGTGTTGGAGCCGGGCGACCTACAGCAACTGGAGCGGCAGGTGGTACGGTTCAGACCTGGACAGGTGGTAGAGTGCCAGGTTAAGCCGGACAACCTGGTCATGCTGCCTCGCTCCGCGGCCTGGCTGGACGGCTACTTCGTGGATCTAGCCAATGGCGGCGACTTCCACGACCAGCGGGTGCGCGCGCGGATCACCCATATCCACCGGTCCTACGCCCTCGGTGAGGTCGTCATGCCTGCTCGAGTGCTTGACAAGGCAGAGCCCATTTGACAGAATGAAGAGTCGTGTGCCGTCTGCACCCTTGCTAGCGGCGCCCTCTTCAAGGAGACCTCCTAATACTATGTATGCGGTTGTTCGCACAGGTGGTAAGCAGTACCGGGTCGGCGAGAAGCAGACCGTAGATATTGAGAAGCTGGATGCCGCCGTGGGTGACCTGGTTGAGCTCGGTGAGGTCCTGATGGTGGACGATGCGGCTGGGGTGCGCGTGGGCACGCCTATCGTGGAGGGAGCCAAAGTCACCGCGAAGATCGTTCGGCAGTTCCGCGGTGAGAAGATCAACGGCTTCACCTACAAGGCCAAGAAGCGCGTGTCTCGCCGCTACGGCCATAGGCAGAACCTGACGCAGGTTCTCATCGAGAAGATCGAGGCCTAGCCAGCGTTTCGCACTACAAGCGTGTGGCGCCTCGCGCCTCCACGGGAGTCTCGTGGTCGGTGCGTGGTTCTGGCCTCACCAGGAGATTACTCATGGCTCATAAGAAAGGTGTCGGCAGTTCCCGAAACGGCCGAGACAGCCAGTCCAAGCGGCTGGGCATGAAGGCCGGCTGCGGCCAGACGGTGAAGGCGGGAACCATTCTTGTTCGCCAGCGCGGCACGCCGCTGAAGCCGGGCGTGAATGTTGGCAGGGGCACCGATGACACCCTCTTCGCCCTAACTGCCGGCGTAGTGGCGGTTGAGGGCTACACCAAGAAGTCCCGGCGCGTCAGCGTTCGGCCCACGCCTCCCGTGGAAGCGGCGGCGGGGGTGGCCTAGTCTGGCAGGCTGCCCGCTTGAGGCGGCCTTGAGGTAGTGGGTGGTGCTCGCCCGTACGGAGTACGGACCCGGGGCGAGGGATCCACGGCGGTATAGAGCGCTCATCCCCATGCTGAGCCGGCGCCCCGCGCGCCCGCATGTGGAGGAGCGCTCTTTTCACATCTGTGGCCCAGAGTGATATGGGGCTGGTTTTGACGGTGAGCCTGGTAGGCGGTCAGGACGCGACTTCCGCCCCGTGAGGATGAGGTCTGGATGTTCCTGGACGAAGCTCGAATTGAGGTGGCCGGTGGGCGCGGCGGCAATGGCGCCCTCAGCTTCCGCCGCGAGAAGTACGTGCCCCGAGGAGGGCCGGACGGCGGCGACGGAGGCCACGGCGGCAGCATCATCTTCGTGGCAGACCAGTCACTGGGCACCCTGGTGGACTTTCGGTACAACCGCCGCCACCGCGCCGAAAACGGTGGCCATGGCCTCGGAAGCAACAAGAGCGGCAAGGATGGGGCGGACCTCACCATCAAGGTTCCCGTCGGTACGGCGGTCTACGAAGAGGGCTCCGACCAGATGCTGGCGGACCTAACCCTTGCGGACCAGAGGGTCGTCATCGCTCCAGGGGGCAAGGGGGGACGCGGCAACGCCCGGTTCTCCAGTTCCTCCCACCAGACTCCGCGCTACTGCGAGAAGGGCCAGCCCGGGGTTGAGCGCCTGCTGCGTCTGGAGCTGAAGCTTCTGGCGGACGTAGGTCTGGTGGGCTTCCCCAACGTGGGCAAGTCGACGCTGATCAGCCGCATCTCCGCCGCCAGGCCCAAGATAGCGGACTACCCCTTCACCACGCTGGTGCCGAACCTGGGCGTGGTTGCCCTGGAGCCCGGCCTCTCCTTCGTGGTGGCGGACATCCCCGGCATCATCGAGGGCGCGAGCGAGGGCGCGGGGCTGGGTATTCGGTTCCTCAAGCACGTGGAGCGGACGCGCCTGCTTGTCCACCTGCTGGACGTATCCGGAGCTACCGGCCGGGACCCGCTTGAGGACTTTGACATTCTTAACCGCGAGCTGAGGAGCTACAGTGAGGCCCTCGCCGAGCGGCCCCAGGTGGTGGCGCTGAACAAGGCAGACGCTGTGGCAGATATGGCGAGCCTCGACCCCCTGGCAGAAGCGGTCCGGGAGCGGGGCTACGAGGTCTTCACTCTCTCCGCCGCCACAGGCACCGGTGTCCAGCAGCTCCTCTACCACGTGAAGGACCGGCTCGCGGAGCTGCCCAAGCCCTCCGCGGAGCCGGAGGAGCAGATGCTGGTGATCCGGCCTCGCCTGGAGCGCAAGCCTCAGGTGGTGCGGGAGGAGGACGGCGCGCTCCGAGTGGTAGGCGACGAGGTGGAGCGGCTTGTGGTGATGACCGATCTCAACAACGATGACGCCGTGCGGAGGCTGCATCGCCAGTTGGAGTCGAGAGGTATTATCTCCCTGCTGCGAAGGTCCGGCGCGCAGGAAGGCGACACCGTGAGGGTGGGCGAGGCGGAGTTCGATTTCGTCGAGGGTTAGCGGGGCGATGGCGTGCCCGGCCCCGACCGGGGTGACCGCCTCCAGGCGCTGCCGTTGGAAATCCTGGGGATATGTGTGAAGCGCGTCGGGTAGTGGTGAAGGTTGGCAGCAGCACGCTGACGGAGGGTGCGGGGCGGGTGAACCGCGGCCTCATCGCGCGACTGGTTGAGGAATTGGCCGCGCTTCGGCATCAGGGCCACGACGTGCTGCTGGTGACCTCCGGAGCCATTCGTGCCGGCACTGAGCGGCTGGGTTACCAGCGCCGGCCAAAGACGATCCCGGAGAAGCAGGCCGCCGCCGCCGTGGGGCAGGGGCTGCTGATGAAGGCCTACTCCGAGGAGTTCGCGGATCGGGGGATCGTGGTCGGGCAGGTCCTTCTCACCCGAGATGACTTCAGCGACCGCTCTCGATATCTCAATGCCCGGAACACGCTGTTCGCGCTGCTCAAGCTGGGGGCCGTGCCCATCGCCAACGAGAACGATACGGTGGCGGTGGAGGAGATTCGCGTTGGTGACAACGATACGCTGGCAGCCCTACTGGCTTCGGCCTGCGACGCCACCCACCTCATCCTGCTGTCTGACGTGGATGGGCTGATGGACGCCGAGGGCCGCGTTGTCGCTCAGGTGCCGAGGTTGAGCCCGGAGATCAGCGCTTTGGCCGGCGGACCCGGCAGCCCGGCCGGCACGGGGGGCATGCGGACCAAGCTGTCCGCCGCGCGCATGGCCAATATGGCGGGCGTGGAGGTCTACATAGCCAACGGCCGGAAGCCGGGGCTGCTGGCGAGGCTGCTGGAAGGCGAGGCCCTCGGCACGCATTTCCATGCCCAGTCCCGCGTCTCCAGTCGGAAGCACTGGCTGGCCTTCGGCAAGACGCTGCGAGGCGCGGTCGTCGTGAACGAGGGTGCCCGCGAGCGCATCCTTCAGGAGGGCAAGAGCCTACTGCCTTCCGGGATCGTCTCGCTGGAGGGTGACTTCGCCGCCGGGGATCTCATCAGCCTGAGGGACGCAAGAGGCAAGGAGATCGCCCGGGGACTCGCCAACTACGCCGCCAGCGAGGTGGGCCTGATACTAGGGCACCAGACGCGCGACATCGAGTCCCTCCTTGGTCGCCGAGACGTTGATGAAGTCGTGCACCGAGACAACCTGGTGCTTCGGCAGGAGGCCCTTGAGAGGCTCGTAGGGTCGTAAGGTCGTAGGGTCGTAGGGCAGGGGCCTCAGAAGGAGTCCTTGGGTCCCTTCCGTCCCTTAGGTCCCTGCAGCAGAGGGACTTAAGAGACCAAATAGACTCAAGGGACCAATCGACACCCTTTGGGGCCCTTCCCCTACGACCCTACGACCCTACCAAAGGTGGAGACGGTGAGCACTAGCGAGGTGGTTCAGAAGGCGCGGCAAGCGAAGCAGGCGGCTCAGGCCCTGGGGCAGGTTCCGACGGCCGTGAAGGACGCGGCGCTTCGGTGCATGGCAGACGCGCTGGTGGAGCGCACGGAGGCCATTCTCACGGCCAACCGACAGGACCTGCGGGCCGGCGAGGAGCGTGGCCTGTCGAAGTCGCTGCTCGACCGGCTGGCCCTGACTCCCGCTCGTGTCCAGGGGATGTCCGATGGGCTCCGCGAGTTGGTCGGCCTCAAGGATCCGGTGGGGCAGGTGATCGCGGGCTGGAAGCGGCCTAACGGGCTGACGATCGAGAAGGTCCGGGTGCCTCTGGGCGTCGTTGGCGCCATCTTCGAGGCACGCCCGAACGTGACCGCCGACATCTCAGGGCTGTGCGTGAAGTCGGGCAACGCCTGCCTGCTGCGCGGCGGGAGCGACGCCATCCAGTCCAACCTAGTACTGGCGGCGCTCCTTGCGGACGCGGCGGAGAAGGGCGGGCTGCCGAAGCACTCCATCCAGTTGGTGGAAGGCACCGACCGTGCCTCGGCCCAGGAGATGATGCGGCTGAACGGACTGATCGACGTCCTGGTTCCGAGAGGCAGCGCTGGGCTGATCCGTACGGTGGTCGAGACCGCGACGGTGCCGGTGATTGAGACCGGCGTGGGCAACTGCCACACGTATGTCGATGCCAGCGCCAAGCTTGGGGATGCCGTTGAGATCGCCTTCAACGCCAAGGTGCAGCGACCCAGCGTGTGCAACGCCATGGAGACTCTGCTGGTCCACGAGAGCGTGGCGGCGGAGTACCTTCCCATCGTGGGGCAGCGATTGGTGGCCGCGGGCGTGGAGCTGCGGGGCTGCGAGCGCACACGGGAGTACCTGCCGTCCGCCAAGCCAGCCACCGAGGAGGACTGGCTGACCGAGTTCCTCGACCTCATCCTAGCTGTGAAGGTGGTGGGCTCCCTGGAGGAGGCCATCGACCACATCAGCCGCTATGGCAGCAAGCATTCGGAGGCCATAATCACCGAGGACTACTCGGCGGCCATGGCCTTTATGAACCAGGTGGACGCGGCTGCCGTGTACGTGAACGCCAGCACCCGATTCACCGATGGCGGCGAGTTTGGCCTCGGGGCCGAAGTCGGGATCAGCACCCAGAAGCTTCACGCCAGAGGGCCCATGGGGATCGAGGAGCTGACCTCCACCAAGTATAAGGTGTGGGGTGAAGGGCAGGTGCGGAAGTAGCGTGCCGGACAGACCCGCGACAAGGGCCCTGAGGCCCACCAGCAGTGAGCCCGCCCGGGTGGGCATCATGGGAGGTACCTTCGACCCCATCCACCTCGGCCACCTGCGCATCGCGGAGGAAGCGCGGGAGCAACTCAAGCTGGATCGCGTGTACCTGGTCCCGAACAAGGCGCCGGTACACCGGGTCGAGGACCCGGCCGGGGCCGAAGACCGCTACGCCATGGCGGTGCTCGCGACGGTGGCCCATCCGTGTATGGTGGTCTCGCGCGCGGAGTTGGACAGGGATACGGAGTCCTACTCCATCGAGACCGTCGAGGCCTTCCGAGAGGCACTGCCGCACGCGGACCTGTTCTTCATCGTGGGGGCGGACGAGCTGATCGATCTGCCCCAGTGGCACCGCGCACAGGAGCTGGTGCGTCTTTGCACCTTCGCGGTGGCGCCGCGGGGTGAGGAGCGCGCCGAGACGGTAGCCGCCCTCCCTGAGGAGTGGCGGGAGCGAGTGGTCTGGCTTGAGATGCCGCTGGTGCCCTTCTCCGCTAGCGACGTTCGGGAACGGCTCGAGGCCGGGCGCTCGATACACTACCTGACGCCCGAACCCGTAGTTCAGTATATTGAGAAGAGGGGCCTCTACGGCTACGGGTCTCGGGGTTGCTAGCGGCCCGCACCGCCGGCTTGCTCCTCTCTGGGCTCGAACGGTGCTGTGCCTCATGGGGCTCCCCTGGCCCCTCGCGTCATGGATCGAAGATAGACGTCATTTTGCTGGGGAGATAGTGCCTTAATGGGAAGAGGATTCGGCCGCATCGCGTTGTTGACCGTGATGGTCCTTCTGGTAGCCTGCGGCGGCCTGATGACCGGTGCTTACCTGCGCGTCTCAAGGGGCGGGAAGATTCACATTGGCAGCTACACGGCCAGGATCCCCTTCACGACGACCGCCTTCAACGGACGCGAGGAAATCACGCTGCTGTTCCTCGGCGTCGACGAGCACAGCCGCCTGAACTCTCATTCGCCCCAGCGGACCGACAGCATCCTCCTCACCCGCATCAACCTGAAGAGGAAGAGCCTGGCCGGCCTCTCAATTCCACGAGACACCCTGGTGGAGATCCCTGGCCGCTCCCATCCCGACAAGATCAACGCGGCACACGCCTACGGCTCCTCGCCGCTCGCCATACAGGCCATCTCCCAGTTCACCGGCGTTCCCATCGACTACTACATCAAGACCGACTCCGCGGGCTTCAAGACAATGGTCGATCGCGTGGGCGGCATCTGGATCAACGTCGAGAAGGACATGAGTTACGACGACAACTGGGGCAAGCTGCACATCCATCTTAAGAAAGGGTACCAGAGGCTGACCGGGGAGCAGGCCGTGGGCTACGTCCGCTTCCGTCACGACGCCTCCAGCGACTTCGGCCGGATGGCGCGCCAGCAGAAATTCATCAAGGCCATAGCCACGCAGGTGCTCACGGCCAAGAACATGGCCCAGCTTCCCGCCATCGTGCAGGACGCTCGGATGGCCATCGAGACCAACATGACCGTTGGCGACCTCCTGTACCTGGTGAACGAAATGCGCGGCGTTCCGCAGGCGAACATGCAGTTCGCGACGGTGCCCGGCGACCCTCGGCGGATCAACGGGATCAGCTACCTACTGCCCCATGAGAAAGAGACCGAGGAGCTGGTTCAGAACCTCTTCCACTCGCCCGGTCCGGCTGCCAGCCCCACGGAAGGCGATGCCAGGACAGTGGAGGTGCTGAACGGAAGCGGCAAGAAGGGCGCGGCCAAGGAGTTCGCGAGGCGGCTGGAAGAGAACGGGTACAAGGTGGTACGGGTCGCCAACGCGAGTGGCGCGGCCACGGACCACCCCAGCTCAGAGGTGCTGTTCCGCACCACCAACGCCAGCACGGCCCGGGAGATAGCTGACATGGTGGGCGGTGCGACCGTAGTCCCAGATGCCGCTGGCCTCGGTTCGGAGAGTGCTCAGCCTCGGAGGCGCAGCGAGTTGACGGGATACACCGTGATCCTGGGACAGGACTATCAGACAGAGGAGCAGCTTTGACACTGACCCCCGAATCCAAGAAGGCGTTGCTGCTGGCGGCCATCGATGAGAAGAAGGCCACCGACGTTAAGGTTCTCAGCCTCGAGGGCAAGACCCTGATCGCGGACTGGTTTATTGTCTGCACGGGGAACTCGCGCATTCACATCCGCGCTATCGCTGATGGCGCCCTTGAGAAGATGAAGGAAGCCGGCATCAAGGGGATCCGCTGCGAGGGCTACGAGCAGGGGACCTGGGTGCTGATTGACTTCGACGAGGTCGTGGTTCACATCTTCGATCAGGAGGAGCGCGAAAGGTACAGCATCGAGGACCTCTGGGAGAAGATGCGGCAGGTAGAGCAGCCTGTGGAGCCTGTCGAGGTCTAGGGCATACTAGCGGCAAGGGGTACGTCACCACCAGAGGGTCCCGGGCGGGCACGCCATGGCCGTGCGCCCGCGCACTGTGCACCAGGGCACAGAAAGGGGCAAGATCCCTCTCACATTGGCACAGGCACTCGGGGGGCCAGAACCCTTCCGGGTTGCGAGCCGCGGACGCTGCCCTACGCAGTAGGAGTGTGATGGACCCTCTGGGGGAGAGCGAAAGCCAGAAGCTGCTGAGGGCGGCGAACTTGCACCGCCTGAGGGGCGAGGCCCCAGAAGCTCTCGCCAAGTGCCGCCGCGCCATCCTGGCGGACCCGCAGGACCTCTTCGCCCGAGAGATGCTGGGAGACCTCCTTCTGAGCCAGGGCGATGCGGGCGGCGCGGAGCAGGTCTTCAGGGACATGCTGGTCCTGAACCCCGGTCACCGGGGAGCTGAGACCAAACTGGCCCAGCTTGTCGCCAGGAGAACGCGGGTAGCCGCTGCACCGGCTCCGGTCTACCCCTATGCCGCCCCGGCGCCTCCCGCGACCATCGCGGCCAACCCACCTCGGGTGCCCTTCCAGAACGCTCCCCAGCCCTACCCCGATGCGTGGGCCCCCCCCCGCCACGTAGTAGACCGCAAGAGCCCCTTCAAAGCCATGATGCTGTCCGCCTTCATCCCAGGGCTAGGGCAGCTCTACAACGAGCAGGGCCTCAAGGGCATCGTCCTCATCGTGCTGATGTTTGTCCTCAGCGTGGCGGCCGTGAAGCCCTTCATGCCCGCGCTGCAGAGCTACGTTACCACGCTCACGGGCGCGCTGAACAACGCCGGCTCGGGCGACTTCGACATCCCCACCCAGGTTGGGCTCCCGGCTATCACACCCGCGAACCTCGCCATCGGGGGCATCATCATGGCCCTGGTCCTGGGCGTCTACCTGTACGCCGGCGTGGACGCCTTTGTGACCGCTACCCGCCTGAACCAGCGCAGGGAGGCGGAGGCGAACCGGGCCTTCTACCATGCCCCCCCGAGCGGAACTCAGGGACCCAGAGAGTACTAAGGATCCGCCATCGCAGGCGGCGCCAGAGGGCCGGCGTCTGTCCTCCAAGGGGCCCGCTGCGGTTGCCGCAATCCCCCAGGATACCGCAAAGGACGCTGGTCGCTCCGCTCCCTCCTTCGTGCCCTTCAACCGATGCTGCCGCCGACCGCAGTCAACCTCCGTGCCACTTGCGGTGTCTAAACTTGGGGCGGGCCTTCGCACTCGTCTCGCGGTGCCCCTTGGTCGGCAGGTTGCTCCTTCGGCGCGCCGTACTGTCTAGTGTGGACTCAGCCGGGGAGGCCTGGTGGCCCCGGAAGGGTCCTAGTGAGCGACTTGTGGGGAGGTGGTTGCAGCATGCCGGCGGACAGGATCCTGGTTACGGAGGATGATGCACACACGCAGGCGATGCTGCAGGTGATCCTGTCGGCGGAGGGCTTCGCGGTTGACTCCGCGGAGACGGGGATGAGCGCCCTCGATATGGCTTCCAGGTCCAACTACGATCTTGTGATTCTTGACCTTATCTTGCCCGACATGAGCGGCCTTCAGGTGTGCGAGCGGCTCCGCAAGGGGTCCGACGTGCCCGTCATCATGCTAACCGGCTGCACGGGGACCGCCGATAAGGTGGTCGGACTCAACCTGGGCGCCGATGACTACGTGGAGAAGCCCTTCGAGCCCGGTGAGCTTCTGGCCCGCATGCGAGCCCTACTCCGACGTTACCGGAAGGGGAACGACGCCAAGCCGCGGAGGGGCCCCCTACGCGTGTGCGGCCTCCGCCTGGACCCAGACAGCTACGAGGTAGCCGTGGAGGGCCAGGCCGTGGGGCTTACTCGCCTGGAGTTCGACCTGTTGTACTGCTTGGCGGACTCGGCGGGCAAGGTGCTCTCCCGGCAGGACATCGTGCGGCGGGTGTGGGGCGAGGAAGAGGTGATTGACCTCCGGGGCATCGACGCCCACATCCGGCGCCTCAGGACCAAGGTGGAAACCAGCCCCGACCGACCGCAGCGTATCCTCAGCATCTACGGTGTGGGCTACAAGATGCCCGTGGATCTCTGACACGTCTGCACCGGCGTCGTGGCCCCAGAGGGGCCTGCTGGGCCCTCCTTAGCCTGGCACCGGCAGCGGCGGCCTGACGGAAGGTCTGAGGTAGGCCACAGTCTCTCAGCCGGCACACAACATTTCCCCAACCTTCGCCCGATCCTCACGGAGTACAATGACCCTGCTGAGCGTGGGACGGCGCGAACGATTCAGTCCCTCCTGAACCAAAGCTCCCGCGCTCAGCCCTACCGACCCAAGACCGGGTCGTAGAGGGACGCGCATGGACTCGCTCACCAAGTCTTCCTCACCGGCACCCCTGCCGGGCAAGTCGGGTGGCCCCATCCACCGCCCGCGAAGCCTCGTGTCGCGTCTCCTCGTCCTCTTCTCCTGCCTGGTAGCCATCCCGCTCATCTTCGCCGGCGCACTTCTCACCCTAGCCGCGCGGAACAGCGTGCGCAACACCGGCGACCAGATGGCCCGCATGAGCCAGAAGGCCTACCGGAGCTCCGCCCAGCAGCTCATCGAGCAGGCCTCGAAGAGCGCCCGCGAGTCTTCTGATAGGCTTCTAGATATCAGTAATCGACAGCTCTCGGAGCTGGGCAGCTCCCAGCGGGCCCTGGGCCAGAAGGCGCTTCAGGAGTCCGGCAAGCTGATGCAGGCGCAGGCCACCAAGACGATGCAGTCCTCCGCGGACCGCCTGGTGAACTCCAACCGCGAGGTCCTCCGGCGGTCCAACGAACGATTGCGCGAGCTGCATCTGGAGGCCATCCAGCGAGTGAGCGCCACGCTCAGCTTCCAGGCCAAGTCGGCGCTCATCAACTCCGGGCGCCAGATGGCGGAGCAGAACCGACGCTCCATCCTTGAGATGGTCACGCAGCTCAACCTGGAGCGGGCCCGCCGCATCGCGGAGCGGAGCGCCCAGTTCATGGCTCAGGAGTGGATGGTTCTGGCCGGCGCTGGCCAGGGGCTGGGCGGCGAGCTCTCCAAGGGCCCTTCCGGCAAGCTCCGGGATACCTTCGACCAGAGGCCCGTGAGGGAGGACTTCCTCCAGCTTGCCCTGGTGGACCCCTCCGGTACCGTGGTCGAGGCGTTTCCCGAGCTTCGCGGGGATCCCTTCTTCGCCAAGAAGCAGTCGGTCCGCGGTCTCCGGGCCTTCTCGGAAGCACTGCGGGGAAACGCCCAGGGCATGCCCGCCCAGTTCAGTGAGGATGGCGAGCCCTTCGTGCTTCTGGGGGTGCCGGTCTCCGACCCGTCGACCGGCCGGCAGGGCGTGCTGTTCGGCCACCTTCGCCTCAGGCGTCTGCAGGCGCTGGTCGAGGGCACCCTGTTGGACGAGAAGACCCCGTCTCCCGCGTTCCTCGCCACCCCCAGCGGAGTCATTCTCGCGCACACCGATACCTCCATGGTTGGGCGACGAATACCGCCCGCGGATGGAGCGGTCATCACCGCCGTAGGCCGGTCAGAAGCCGGGACGCTCCAGTACGGCGCGAGGGAGAAGGACCAGACGCTGGCCGCCTATTGCCGCTTGCCCGTTCCGGACCGCCTCCGGTGGTTTGTGTGTGCGCTTCAGCCCCTGGAGCCCGTGATGCGGGGAGCCCGCCAGGCAGAGGAGCAGGCGGTGAAGGTGGCATCCCTGGCGGCCAGGGACATGGACGCCCAGGCCCGCAAAGAGGCCACCCGGATCGTGGTCCAGAGCGCCCCTGAGCAGGAGCGGTCAACCGCCGAGGCCGCGAGGCGGATCCGGCTGGAGAACCAGCGCTTGATGGAGGCGGCCGCGGACAAGATGCGGAAGGAGCAGAACTCCATCACGCAGCGCGCCATGCTGGTGGCCCGCGAGCGCTCCGAGGACACCTCCGAGAAGGCCCTGGCCGTCATGAGCGGACACGTTACCGGCGCACTTAAGGAGTCCGA
The DNA here is from genome assembly GCA_036504955.1 of Armatimonadota bacterium. Classification (GTDB taxonomy): domain Bacteria; phylum Armatimonadota; class DTGP01; order DTGP01; family DASXUI01; genus DASXUI01. Next base: position 5,505 of record DASXUI010000090.1, on the reverse strand, counting down.
CAAGCAGCTCCGGGAGCGCTCCGCGCGATCTGCCGAGGAGGGGATGCGGCAGATGGGGGCGCTGGCCACTGGGGCTGCCGATCGCTCCGCTACGCGGATGCTGGTCCACTCCGGATGGCTGCTGGCCTTCTTCGTGGTGCTGGCCCTGGTGGTTGCCACGGTCACGGCGCGCTCCCTGGTACGGCCCATCAGCCAGCTCGCCGCGGGCACGGAGGCCATCGCTCAGGGGGACTTCACCCGCAGAGTGCCGGTCTCGGCCAACGACGAGCTGGGGCGCCTGGCCCTCGCTTTCAATGAGATGGCCGCCGGTATAGAGCGCAGCCGCTATGAGCTGGAGTGCAGCAACCGAGTCCTGGAGCAGGAGAAGAGCCTCATACAGGCCATCGTGGAGAGCAGCCCGGATGGTATGGTGCTGCTGGACAGCAGTGACGACATCGTGTTCCTGAATCCCGCAGCCGTGAAGCTCCTCAGCCCCGCGCCGTTAGGGGAGAGCGATGTCCCGGTCTCGAACCGCCTCCTTCGCCAGCAGGTGGACCTGTGCTTGGAAGCGTACAGCCGTGACGGCGTGCTGAACGACGTCGTGCTGCCTGGGCCGCCGCGCACTATCCTGCAGATTGGCTTCATCCCGGTGAGCTCTGCCTCTGGGACCTCCTACGGGAGACTGCTCCACCTGAGGGACGTGACCCGGGAGCGCGAGATCGACGAGATGAAGACCAACCTCATCTCCGTCGTGTCCCATGAGCTCCGCACTCCGCTAACCTCCATCCTGGGCTTCTCCTCTTACATGCTGACCGGGAAGCTGGGCAACCTGACCGACGGGCAGAAGACGGGTCTTGAGTCCATGCACCGTCAAGCAAACCGCCTGAAGGCGATCATCAGCGACTTCCTGGATGTCTCCCGTATCGAGTCCGGGCAGGTGAAGATGCGCCAGGAGCCCGTGAGGCTGGCGGAGGTGGCCGCGAGGGTCTTGGAGGACCTGAAGCACCAGGCGAACGAGAAGCGGATCAGCCTGCGGATGGACGGTGTGGACATCACCCGGCCGGCGGTGGCCTTAGGAGACGAGGAGCGGATCACCCAGGTCTTCACCAACCTTCTGGGCAACGCGATCAAGTTCACGGAGCCCGGAGGGTCGGTCACCGTCCGCGTCTCAACCACCCCCGATGGAGTCGAGGCATCGGTACGCGATAGCGGCGTAGGTATCGCGGACGAGGAGCTGGGGCGCATCTTCGACCGGTTCTACCAGGTGGAGAAGGTTGTCAGTCGGAAGTCGGGCGGCACCGGCCTTGGGTTGGCGATCGTGAAGAACATCGTGGAGGCCCACGGTGGCAGCCTGAGCGTGGACAGTGTCGTGGGCAGCGGCACGACCTTCACCTTCAGGCTCCCAGCGGCTGATGACGGGCAGACCCCAGCGTAGGGGCGGCTGCCAGGAGAGTGCGGACTTGGAACCGCGTGCAAGAGTGTTGCTGGTTGAGGACGAGCCAGAGAACCAGCTCGTTGTTGGCCTGATACTGAGGACCGAGGGCTTTGAGGTGATAGGCACGGAGGAGGGGGGCGCGGCGGCCGGGATGGCGCGGGCCGAGAGGCCGGACGTGATCCTCCTGGACGTGATGATGCCGGAGGTCAACGGCTTTCAGGTGCTGGAGCGCCTGCGGGCCGACCCGGAGACCGCCTCGATCCCCGTCATCCTCCTCACGGCCCTGGCGCAACGAAGGGATGTGGAGCTGGCTATAGAGGCCGGAGTCGCGGGCTACATTACCAAGCCCTTTGAACCGGAGGACCTGATTCGGCGTATCACCTCCGTTCTGGAGAGCCGAAGTACCGGATCGACGGGTGGCCGGGCCTGACCCTTGAGTGGCGTTGGGCGCTGGCGGCGCGTGCTCTACGAGGGGGGCTGGGCTGGTGGACGGGGCTGGCAGGGCGGAAATGGCGCGCCCCTAGCCCCCATGCAGAGGCGTGAGCAATGCAGCAGATAGGCACCCAGGGCCACGATCCTGGTAGGTGCCGCGAAGCGGGACCCGCTCCCTGGATTCGGGGGTGGCCACAGTAGGGAAGGAGACCACCGTGTCGGTAGCCACCACACTCACACTGCACTATCGCCCCAGCGCGGGCGAGGGCCAGGCCCAGGCGGCCTTGGCAGAGTCCTGGGCCTTCGAGACCCTGGTGGCCCAGCACGAGAAGCGGGTCTACAACCTGATCTTTCGAAGTGTAGGGAACCACGAAGATGCGGCGGACCTGACTCAGGAGACCTTCATCAAGGCCTTCCGGGCTTACCCCCGGTTCCGGGGGCAGTCGCAGCCCTACACCTGGCTCTGCCACATCGCCCTAAATACCTGCCGGGACTGGTTCCGAAAGCGGACCCGCCAGGCCAAGTACCACGCCTTCTCCCTGGATAGCCGCGCGGAGAGCGAGGAGGTCGCGCAGTATCTGCTGGCCCTCAGCGACGACAGCGACCCGGTGGCGGAGTTTGAGCGCGGCCAGCTCGCGGCGGAGGTGCATGCCGCTCTACAGGCGCTGCCGGAGGCATTGCGTACAGTGGTGATTCTGCGGGACCTTCAGCAGCTTAGCTACGAGGAGATCGTGCAGGCCACGCAGCTCTCCCTGGGGACCGTGAAGAGCCGGCTCCATCAGGGAAGGCTGAGGCTGCGGCGGATTCTGTTGCCTAAGCTGTCCAAGGAGGCGGCTCAGTAGCGGGCCAGGCCGTGGTGGTGGCTCCGGTGTCCGCTCTCTGTAACGGGGGCTGCCGCGAGGAGACGCCCATGGCGTAGCCAGAGGCGCGGGCTCCCCCGGGTTCCCGGCGGCGACTGTTTGGCGTTGGCTGTCATCCCCCTTCCGATGGGCAGGGCCAAGCACCAACCACCGATGAGTCTCGGGAAGCCCGCACCTCTGGCCACGGGAGGGTCGGCGCACACCAGCACCGGCCCTCTTACCCTGTGTCTCTCTATGCCGCTGGCTTCTTCTCTTCCTTCAGCTCCTTGACCTCTGCCACCAGGTCCTTACCATGGGTACCGGTCTTGACCCCGTCATCGATCTTCCGGAGCACTCCCTTGGGGTCGATGATGAAGGTGACCCTCTTGGCAAAGTTGCCCGACTCGTGAAGCACTCCGTAGCGCTGCGTTACCTTCTTGTCGGGGTCTGCCAGCAGCGGGTAGTTCAGTTTCTGCTGCTCCGCGAAGCTCTTGTGGGACTCGATCCCGTCAAGGCTGATACCGAAGACCCTTACGCCAAGCCCCTTCAGGTCACCCATCTCGTCGCGAAGCGAGCAGGCCTCGGCCGTGCAGCCGGGGGTGTTGTCCTTGGGGTAGAAAGTCAGGGCAACCCAGCTTCCCTTCTGCTTGCTCAGCTTGTAGGTCTTGCCATCGTCGGCTTGCAGTGTGAAGTCCGGCGCCTTCTTGCCGATCGCCGGCATGGCCGGTGCCTTCGGCGCGTCCTTGGTAGCGGCGCCGGCGGCGCCGACGGAGAGACAAGCCAGGCCTATCAGTAAGGAGTAGGGTGCCCTCCCGAGCAGATGCAGGTGCATAACAACCTCCGGTCCCACCTACCGAACCGGATGAGGGTACGACGGGCGGGCGCGCGCGCTCTCCAGCTAACGAGAGCGGCCAAGGGTGGGGGAGTGAGTGTTGCGTTGACCCCCCCCCCGGCACCATGGCCTACGAGAGTTGTGTATGTGACTCGCGGTCCTTCGGTCAAACAGGCCGGTGGTGCATGACTCTCGTGGTTTCTCGCCTCTGCGCTGGCAGTCGGCCCGCGATGACGCAACGAGCCGCAAGCTGGCGGTCTAACGACTAAGGGGTAGCTCGCTATTGACAGCTTCCCGCGCCCACCCTATAATGGGGAGGTCTTCCCGAGGTGACCTCTATGTTCGCACTGAACTTCTACTCCGAAGTCTACGGGGAAATGCTCCGCAACGGCCACAAGACCGCCACGATTCGGCTGGGGGACAAGAGCCGGAAGTACCAGTCGGGCCAGCTTGTGTGGATCACGCTGGGCCGCCGGCATGGTGTGCGGCTGAAGCTATTCACCGCGGTGCTGGACTCCGTGGTCGTGAAGCGCGCCGGCGAACTCTCTCCCCGTGAGCTCGAGCGCGAGAGCCCCGAACTGCGAAGCCTGGAGGACCTTCTCGTGCAGCTCGAACGCCTCTACGGCCGGCCGGTGACGGAGCTGGACACCGTGACGATGATCCAGTTCTCGCGCGTTCAGGAGTAGGGGCCAAGCCCCGTCCTTCTCCCCTCGGCGGCCTACGCCTAGTGTCGCCAGACCACCTCTCCCCCCAGCACCGTAGCCACCACTGTTCCGTCAGGGCGCCACACCGCGATGTCGGCGTCTTTCCCAGCTTCCAGGCTTCCCTTGCGATCCGCCGCGCCCGCTGCCTCCGCGGGTGTGAGGGACGCCATTCGGACTGCCTCGCAGAGGCTGGCCCCCGCGAATCTGCAGGCGTTCACCACGGCGCGGTTCATGGTCAGCATGCTGCTGGCAATAGTGCCGTCCGCGAGGGTGCAAAGGTCACCCTGGACGGTCACCTTGTTGTCTCCCAGCTCGTACTCCCCGTCAGGCATTCCCACTGCCGCCATGCCATCGGTGATGAGAAGCATGCTCTCGGGGCCCTTGGCCTGGAAGGCTAGGCGCACGGTCTCAGGCGCTAGGTGGACGCCGTCGGCTATCACCTCTGCCCGAAGGCCCGGCTCGCAGAGCGCCGCCAGGGCAATGCTGGGGTTTCGATGGTTGACGCCGGCCATCGCGTTGAACAGGTGTGTGACCTGCCTGGCGCCCGCGTACATCGCCTCCAGCGTCTCGTCGTAGGTCGCCTCGCTGTGTCCCAGCGACACGGTGATGCCCTGTCGGGACAGCGTGTCCGTGAGCTCCAGGCAGCCGGGGATCTCCGGAGCCAAAGTCATCACTCTGATAAGGCCCTCCGCCGCGTGCTGTAGACGGGCCACCTCCTCGGCATCGGGTTCGCGGATGGCTGAGGTGGGCTGGGCGCCCTTGCGCTTCAGGTTGATGTAGGGCCCCTCCACGTGGACGCCCAGGATGCGCGCTGCCGGAGCAGTGTCCTGCGCGGCCAGGCGGCAGCCCTCGACGGCGAAGAGGAGCGTATCCGGACTGGCGCTCACGGTGGTGGGCAGGAAGCCGGTGGTTCCGTAACGCAGCAGGTGGCGAGCCGTCTGCAGGACGGCCTCCTTACCACCCAGGGTGATGTCCGCCCCGTCGCCGCCATGCACGTGGTTGTCGATGAAGCCTGGGCTCACCACGCAGCCGGTGACATCCAGAAGGGCGGCGCCCTCGGGCACGTCGCCCACCTCGCGGGGCCCTACGTACAGAACCACCCCATCCCGGCACACAACCAGCGAGTCCGCGACCTCCCGATCCGGCGTAACGCACAGCCCACCCAACAACGCCAGGTCACCTCGCATGGGCTAGACTCCCTTCCATAGGTCTGCATTACCGACCATGTCCGCGGAACCGCCACAGCACGGAGGGATCGGTGAGTGGGTGGGGAGGTGAGGGGGT
>DASXUI010000089.1:0-2503 GCA_036504955.1 Armatimonadota bacterium | reverse complement strand
CTGGCCCGCAACCTGGAGGGCCACTCCTTCCCCGGTCACGGGTCTCCGGAACAGGAGGCCCTGGTGCTGGAGTGCGTCCGCATCGCCTTCTCTCCGGCCGAAGCCCAGGAGTCCTTCCGTTTCCTTCCCCTCGCTGGTCTGCGCTCCCTCGAGCGCCGCATACTGGTGGAGCGCCACCTCATCAGCCCGGATCTGGCCAACCACCACAAGTACGCCGCCGTGGCCTTCACCGAGGACACCCGCCTCAGCGTCATGGTGAACGAGGAGGACCACCTCCGCCTCCAGGCCCTCCGCGCCGGCCTTGACCCCGTTCGAACCTGGAAGGAAGTGGACGGCTTCGACGACTGGCTGGGGCATCAGGTGCCCTATGCCTACCGCTCGGACTATGGCTTCCTCACCACCCACCTGGCCAACTGCGGCACGGGGCTGCGCTGCTCCGTGATGCTTCACCTGCCCGCCCTGCTGTGGACAGAACGTCTACCGGACGTGCTTCGCGCAGCCTCCCGCCTGGGCGTGATGGTTCGCGGCACCCACGGCGAGGGCACGGAGAGCACCGGCGACCTCTACCAGGTGTCCAACCAGCACGGTTTGGGCTACTCGGAGCCGCAGATCGTGGGGCAGGTGGAGGCGGTGGCGAGGCACCTGGTGGAGGGGGAGCGCCGCGCCCGGGAGGCGCTGGTGAAGCGCGATCGGCAGAAGGTGCTGGACGCGGCCTATCGGAGCTACGGCCTGCTGCGGTACGCGAGGGTGATGGACAGCGTGGAAGCCCTGGGGCTGCTGTCCCGTCTGCGCCTGGGCCAGCTTCTGGGCCTGCTGGAGGAGGTCAGCGACGCGACCCTACGCGGACTCTTGCTGGCGGTCCAGCCGGCCTCGCTGCAGAGCCTCATGGGCCAAGCCCACGACGAGGAGGACCAATCCCTCCGCCGCGCCAACTTCATCCGCGCCTGCCTCAAAGCGCAGGGCTGAAGTGCCCCACCACAGAGACACAGAGGGCACAGAGGGGCACAGAGAAGGGCAGCCCTACTGGGAGAAGCCACCACCAAGACACCAAGTCACCAAGAGCACCCACGCTTGCTCTTCTCTGTGCCCTCTGTGTCTCCGTGGTGGGGCAGTTATTGGTGGCTTGGTGTATCGTGCGCAAGCGCACGACTCTTGGTGGTGGCGTACGGCAGCTACAGGGCCATGACGCGGGCGATGTCCAGGAGGCGGGGGTCCAGGGTCTTCTTGGAGCTGACTACCTCTGCCAGGGGGGTGGTGACGATCTCGCCGCGGCACTTGCCCACCAGGACGCCGTGGGTGCCGCGGGCGAGGACCTGCGCGGCGGCGGAGCCTAGCTCCGTGCCCAGGATGCGGTCGGCCGCCTGGGGCAGGCCGCCGCGCTGGACGTGGCCCAGGATGGTCACGCGCAGGTCGAAGCCCAGGCGCTCCCGGTGCTCCGAGCAGAACTTCGCTAGTCCCTCCGCGTTGTACTTCGATCCTTCGGCCACTACTACCAGCGCGTGGGCCTTGCCGCGCTCGTAGGCGCTGCGAAGCTCCCGGGCCACCGCTTCGGGGTCGGCCTCAATCTCAGGGATGACCACGGCCTCCGCGCCTCCGGCGATGGCCGCCATCAGCGCCAGGTACCCGCAGTCGCGGCCCATAACCTCCACCAGGAAGGCGCGCTGGTGAGAAGCGGCGGTCACCTTCAGGCGGTCAATGGCCTCGAGGGCGATGTTCAGCGCCGTGTCCACGCCGATGGTGATATCCGAGCCGTAGAGGTCATTGTCGATAGTGGAAGCCACTCCGACGACGGGGAAGCCCATCTGCGACAGCTCGTTCGCGCCGGTCTGGCTGCCGTTGCCGCCGATGACCACCAGGCCACCGATCCCCCACTGGTTCAGCACGCGCAGGGCCTTCAGGCGTCCGGCCTCCGTGCGGAACTCCGGGCACCGGGCGCTGCCGAGCATGGTGCCGCCCTGCTGGATCATGTTGCTGACGTCGCGCGGCCCCATCGGCTTCAGGTCGTTGGCGATCAGTCCCGTGTACCCGTGGCAGACACCGAAGACCTGCAGCCCGACGTCGATGCCACTGCGCACGACCGCGCGGATAGCGGCGTTCATCCCGGGAGCATCGCCCCCGCTTGTCAACACAGCAATACGTTCCATTGAGCCTCGCGTAAGTAAGGAGTAGAGAGGGCACGGGTGTTATAAAGCCCATCAGAAGTGAGAGGCGGACCCTGTTCGCCGATAGATCGTCGGCAGGAAGCGCAAGGCTCTTAACCGCGGGGCTAGGGGGCTGAGGGGACTGAAGGGGCTGAGGGGGCTGAGGGGGCTGAGGGTATGCAGAAGGGCGGTAAGGGAGCACTAGGCAGCGCCGGGGATGGCATCCCATAGGCGTTAACATAAGCAGGTTTGAGCTCAAGAAGGAGCAAACAGCGACCGGCTGTAGTGGGTCCGAGCCATGAGCGACCGTCGAAGCTGAGCGCGGACCGACCGTACTATCGCCTTCTCCAGATCACCGAGAT
>DASXUI010000088.1:0-11338 GCA_036504955.1 Armatimonadota bacterium | reverse complement strand
AGCACCGCGTACATGGCGATGATGAAGGCGCCGGTCAGCGTGTAGAACAGGCCCGGCAGAAGCTCGTCAGGACCGGTCCGCGTGGTGGGCTGCTGCTTCCACACCAGGGCCGCGTGAACCACCGCGGCGGCGCTCACAACCGTTGTCAGCACCACGAAGGCCGCACCCAGCTCGTCCAACCCCCACCCCTGCGCCCCGGCACTCGCCGAACCTGAGCCCGAGAGCGCTGACCAGCACACCCACAGGCACAGGGGGATCTGAGCAGCCATCAGCGCGGCGGCGATTGTTGGCAGCCGCCGGACCAACGGACGGACCAGCCCCAGCAGCGCCATCAGGAGCGGCAGGAGGGCGAGGAGGAGGAGCTCCGTCAATGCCGCAGCCTCCTCAGCTTGCTCACGTCAATGTGCTCGAAGCTGCTGTTGAGGCGGAAGATGAGGAGTCCGGAGACCATCACCGCCACCAGAAGGTCGAGGACTACTCCCATCTCAACCATCAGGGGCATTCCGTGAGTCTGCGTTAGGGCGTAAAGGAAGATACCGTTCTCCAGTACGAGGAAGCCGACAACCTGGCTGATCGCCAGCCGGCGGGTGAGCATGAGCAGCATACCGATGAGCAGGAGCGAGACGGCCATTCCCGCCGCGCCGGGGTGCGCGGCCTGGTGGCCCGCGACCGATTCCGTCAGGAAGAAGCCCATCGCCAGGGCTCCGCAGCCAGCGAAGAGCGGCAGCGGCGGCGCCAGCAGCACGCCACGGTCCTTCGGCGCCCCCACCCTGTCGGAGGTCCTGGTGAGGAACGACGGAATCGCCACCGCCTTGGCGAGCGCGACCACCAGCGCCAGGAGCAGGTAGGATGACTGGTGCCGCTCCATCCCCACCATCGCCGTCACTGCGGCGATGCCCGCCGTCTGGAGTGCCAGCCCCCAGAAGAGACACTGAAGGCGCGTGACGCCGCACATCCACACCGCGACGAGCGCGGCGGCAGCCGTCAGAGCGTCCAGGTTGGAGAGATGCATTCGGAGCCCCCTACCCGCGCGCCGCGGCGACGAGGGCCGACAACAGCCCCAGAGCGATACCGAAAGCCAGGAAGTGCGGCACCCGCCTCCAGTTCAGCTTGACGAGAAGCCCCTCCGCCACCGCCACGAGCCCCCCCACCAGGAACAGCCCCGCGAGTCCCAGTCCGTACTGGGCAAGCCCGCCAAGGTTCTCGAACCCCGGCCATGCTCGCAGCAGCGCCTGGGAGGCCAGACCGAAGAAGACGCACGCGCGAACCCAGACCGCCGCCTCGATCTGTGCCAGCCCCCGCCCGCTGTACTCCAGGATCATCGCCTCGTGGATCATGGTGAGCTCCAGGTGGGTCGTGGGGTCGTCCACGGGCATCCGCGAGAGCTCGCCTAGCGCCGCGATGAGCAGCGCGAATCCCGAGAGCACCGCCACCAGAGGCGTGACCGGCCCGCTGAAGAGGGTCGAGAGGTCCGTGCTTCCGGACTGCAGGGCGAGCGCCCCCAGGGAGAGCAGCACGATGGGCTCAACCAGCACCGAGAGGGTCGCCTCGCGGCTCGCGCCGAGCCCGCCGAAGGCCGACCCCGTGTCCAAAGCGCCCAGCAGCGAGAAGAAGCGCCCCAGCCCCATGAGGTACAGCACGTACACGTAGTCCGCCGCGTAGGGCAGGCCGCCCATGAGCGCGACCCCGGACCAGGGGACCAGGATGGCGACCAGCACGTTGGCCGCCAGGAAAACGCGCGGCGCCCAGGTGAAGACCCACGTCGCGGTCTCGCTGACCGTCTCGCCCTTCCGCCAGAGCTTCGCCAGGTCGAAGAAGGGCTGAAGAACCGGCGAGCCGGTGCGTCCCTGCATCAGCGCCTTCACCTTGCGCATCACGCCAGCCAGGAAGGCCGGCACCAACAGCAGGTTCGCGGCGCCGACCACCAGGAGCATCGCGGGCGTCATGGGCGCGCTCCCAGCCACAGCAGCAGCCCAAGCGCCACGATCATGTAGAGGAGGTACTGGTGGATGCTGCCCGCCTGAAGCCGCATAAGCAGGCCCCCGGCGCCTCGCTGTACCAGCCGAAGCAGGGGCCGGTAGACCCGTGTCTCCAGGTAGGGCTCGTGGCCCGTGGTCACCACCACCGACTCCGGGAAGTGGCGGTGGTCGGCCCCTTCGATGGCCACCTCGAGGGAGTAGGAGTAGACGCGGCCGAAGAGGCGAAGGATCGGCTGCGCGAAGCTGGCCGCGGTGTACTGCGTCTGTGCACCCAGTTCGCCGAAGCCGCACTCCCAGGTGATGTACCGCTCCCGGGGCCGCCTACTGCCTGCGGTCACCAGCCCGGCTACCGCCAGCACGCCCAGCACCAAAGCCACCGCCAGGGGCAGCAGGGGCAGGTTCCACAGCAGACCTGCTGACCCCACTTGGCCTGCCGGTCGAACGACCGAGGCAAGGTGGCTAACGACCACAGGTGCCAGCAGCCCCAGCACCACACAGCACAGAGCCAGGAGTACCTGCGGCGCCCGCATGCTGGCGGCTGCCTCGTGCGCGTGGGCGGCCTCGTGACTCCTGGGCCTTCCCAAGAACACCACGCCGACGGCCTTGACGAAGCATCCCAGAGCCAGGGCGCCGATCACGCCCAGCCAGGCCATGAGCAGCAGCCCGCTGAGCCGGGTCACCACGGAGGGGCCGGTCCTTGCCAAGGCAAAGAAGCCCTGGTACAGGACCCACTCGCTCGCGAAGCCATTCAGAGGCGGGAGAGCGCAGATGGCCGCGCTGCCGGCGATGAAACACGCGGCGGTCCAGGGCATCCGCTTCGCCAGGCCGCCAAGCTGCTCGATGTCCCGGGTGTGGGCCCCCGTCTCCACGGCGCCCGCGCCCAGGAACAGCAGGCTCTTGAACACGCCGTGGTTCAGGGTGTGGAACAGCGCCGCCGCCAGGCCGCCGTCCCTCAGCAGGGGCGACCCCAAGCTCGTGCCCACCCCCGCCAGCCCAAGCCCCATCAGGATGAGCCCGATGTTCTCGACCGAGTGGTAGGCCAGCAGCCGCTTCAAGTCATGCTGGAGCAGCGCGAAGAGGACGCCCCACAGCGCGGAGATTGCCCCCAGCACCAGCAAGAGCGGGCCCATCAGGGGGACGCTAAGAGGTCCGAGCAGGAAGAGGCGGGCCATCGCGTAGATGGCGGTCTTGATCATCACGCCGCTCATCAGCGCGGAGACCGGCGCGGGAGCGGCGGGGTGCGCCACGGGGAGCCACAAGTGGAAAGGCCAGCAGCCCGCCTTGGTTGCCAGACCGACCAGAATGAGGAGGCACGGACCCAAGGCCTGGGCACCGGACACCGACCATTGGCTGAAGACCCAACTGCCCGTGATCTGGTGAAGCCACAGGAAGCCGGCCATCAGGAAGCCAGTCCCCACGCGAGTGGCGCAGAGGTAGACGAGCGCGGCCTGCCGAACGGAGCGCCTCTCGTGGTCGGAGGCTACCAGTGCGAAGGAGGTGAGGGCCATCGCCTCCCAGGCCACCAGGAACACGACAGCGTTTGCGGCCATCACCACCAGGCACATGCTGGCCATCAGCCCTGCGAGCGCCGCCCACAGCACCCCAAGAGAGACGCGGCGCTCCAGGTGCCTCAAGTAAGCGGGCGCGAAGGGCACGACGGCCGCGCCCACCAGCCCGATGAGAAGGAGAAACCACCGGCTGAGCCCGTCGGCAAGGAACGCGGCGGGCGCGAGCCCGAGGTAGAGGGGCATCGGCAGCGCGAAACGGCAGTCGCCTCCCACTGCGGCGGCCACTAGCGTGACCAGGCACCCGGCCTCCACCAGCAGAGGCAGCCCAATACGGGTGCCGCGCCTACCGACCAGCCCAAGGAGCGCCGCAACCACCCAGAGTGCGAAGGCCATACCGTACCAGCAGGCTGTCCCACCGGGAAGCTCCAACAAACACACCCCTCAACCAGGAATTGATGAGTATTCGCCTAATATGACAATAGTCTAATATGACGATACCATGATCGCGCTCCCCGCCGCAACCCAGGACGGGGGTGGAGCTCGGGGGAGCGCCTCATGGTCGCGGAGGCAGCTACCAAGGAGGCCGCTCGGGATGACCAGTACGGATCAGCTTCAGATCTGGAAGGCGGAGTTCTTCAAGGCCCTGTCACATCCGGCGAGGATCCGTATTCTAGAGCTGCTCCGCGACGGCGAGAGGCCCGCGGGCGAGCTGCTGAGCGCCCTGGGCTTGGAGCAATCCAACGGCTCCCAGCATCTGGCCGTGCTTCGCCACCGGAACATCCTGGTCGCCCGCCGTGAGGGCGCGAGCGTGCTCTACTCCGTCCGCGACCCGATGCTGTTCCAGATCCTGGACCTCCTCCGAACTTACTTTACGGAGCACCTGAGCGAGGTCCGAAGCCTCTTGGAGGCCCTCGACCAGCCTGCTGAGATGGCACCGAAGGGATAAGCCAGGTGAGGGGCCCTATGGGAAGCCAGGGGCGTGAGGCGCCTGGCGTAGTGGGTCTAGCCCAAAGTTGGACGTAGAGACGCCGCTTCAGGGCCCAAGCCAGTCGTCAGCGGCATCAGTCGCCCGGCCACACGCTGCTCTGAGCCCCGGAGGGGCGCCCCTATGTCAGCCGTGGGTAACACCCCATAGGCGTTGACATTGGCAGGTCTGAGCTCAAGAAGGAGCAAACCGCGACCGGCTGTAGTGGGTCCGAGCCCTGAGTGACCGTCGAAGCTGAGCACGGACTGACCGTGCTATCGCCTACTCCAGGTCACTGGGAACGGTGGCGTGAAGCAAGCGTATCCGACCGCTATCTGAGCTCAGACCTGCTTATGTTAACGCCTATGGGGTAACACCCACGGCGCATGGGCGCCCACCCTGCCCACCCGCCACCTCGTCCCCGTATGCAGGAAGTCCCAACGCGGCAGCCAATGCGGTGACCGGAGGACCCCATGCGCGTCTGCGGCAGGCTGTGCGATACGGAGGAAGTCGTCACCCTGACGCTGGCCGGTGGCCGCATCGCTGAGATCCTCCCAGGGGAGCTCCATCCGGATCTGGGCGGGCCCGACCTGTGGCTGTCGCCGGGCTTCTTGGATCTCCAGGTGAACGGCTACCGTGGCTTCGACTTCGCCGCGGCCGCCTCCGTGGGACGCGTCGTCACCCCCGAGGAGTACCGTGGCATCCTGAAGTGCGCTGCCGCCGCCGGTACTCCCCTGCTGTGCCCCACCCTGACCACCAGCGGCCATGAGGCTCTGCTGCGGGCCTTCGAGTCACTGGGACGCGCTCTGGACGAGGACCCCTGGCTCGCCCAAGCAGTGCCCGGCCTCCACCTCGAGGGGCCCTACATTTCGTCCGAGGACGGCCCCCGAGGCGCCCACCCCAGGGAGCACGCGCGAGACCCCGATTGGGACGAGTTCCAGCGCCTTCAGGAGGCCAGCGGGGGCCGGATTCGCCTCTGCACGTTGGCGCCGGAGCGTGAAGGCGCCCTTCCCTTCATCGAGCGGCTAGCGGCGGCCGGAGTTGTTCCGGCACTGGGCCATACCGGGGCAATCCCCCAGGTCATCTGCGACGCCGTGAGCGCCGGGGCCCGCATGTCTACGCACCTCGGCAATGGGGCCCACGCGATGCTTCCCCGGCACCCCAACTACCTGTGGGAACAGCTTGCCGCTGACGGCCTCGTCGCCAGCGTGATCGCGGACGGCGACCACCTTCCCGCCGCGACCCTCAAGACCATCGTAAGGGCGAAGACAGCCGAGCGCCTCGTGCTGGTCAGCGACGCCATCAGCCTCGGCGGCATGCCCCCGGGCCTGTATGACGACGGCCTCCACGAGGTTACGCCCACCGGCATGGTCCGCATGGCCGGCACCCCGTACCTGGCAGGCGCGGGGCACCTGTTGGACTGGGACATCGCGCACGCCCTGAGGCTCACCGACCTGAGCCTCGCCCAGGCCGTCTCCTGCGCCACCTCCGTGCCCGCGCGAGTCCTGGGCCTCGCGGACCACAAGGGCTATATCGCGCCCGGCTTCGACGCCGACCTCACCCTCTTCCGGTTGTTCAGCGAGGGACCCCTTCAGGCGGCCGCGACGCTTCTGGCAGGCGAAGTCGTCTACAGGAGACCGGCCACTACACCCAGCCCTACTTGAGCCGGCAGTTGGGGCGCAGGCGGGACGCCCGCGCTAGGGCCACCCAATCGCCCGCGGCAGCTTCTGGGCAATCGGGTGGCCCTAGCCGCAACCGCACTCGAACCAGCACCCCAAGGAGCAGACCTTGAGTGATCCCCCCAGTAGCCCGCGGCGAGTAGTTCGAGTCGGCCTCGTGGGGGCCGGGATGTTCGGAGGCGATGTCCATCTGCGCGCCTACGCGGACGCACAGCGCTTCGGTCTCGCCGGCTTCCTTGCGCGGCTTGGAATGGATGCCTACGCCCGGCCGCTGGCCGACGTCCACTTTGAGCTCGTCGCCCTGGCGACTCGGACCCCGGGGTCGGCCTCGCGCCACGCGGACGCATACGCCACGATCTCGGGCAGCCGCCCCTCCACCTATCACGGTGACGAACCCTGGCTGGAGCTTCTGGACGCACACCCGAACCTGGACGTTCTGGCCGTGGCGACACCCGACCATCTTCACACCGAACCTGTGGTGGCCGCTCTGAACGCAGGCTGCCACGTCATAGTGGAGAAGCCGCTCTGCCTGAAGGTGGAGGAGGCAGACCGCATGATCGCCCTCGCCAACAGCCGAGGCCGCGTGGTGTGCGTCGATATGCACAAGCGCTACGACCCGGATCACCTACGCATCCGGCACGACCTGCGGCACCGCATCGGCGAGCCCCTCTACGGCACGGCCGTGTTGGAGGAGCCCCTGGAGGTCTCCACCCAAACCTTCAAGTGGGTGGAGCAGAGCGACCCCTTCACCTACGTCGGCCCGCACTGGGTGGACCTGATCTACCACTACTTCGGTGCCAAACCGGTGGGGCTGACGGCCGTCGGCCAGAGGAAGCGCCTCGCTCGCCAGGGGATTGATGCCTACGACGCCGTCCAGGTGCGCGTGGACTGGGACAACGGCATGTCCTTCACCTTCCAGAACAACTGGATCACTCCGCCCGACTTCGAGGGCCCGGTGAACCAGGGCCACGAGATCCTTGGGACCGAGGGCAAGGTCGAGAGCGACCAGCAGTACCGGGGCCTGCGCTTCTGGTACGCGGGCGGCGGCTCTCGCACCTCGAACAGCCACTTCACCCGCGACGTGCCCCGACCGGAGGGTGCTCCTGCCTACGTGGGCTATGGCACGGACAGCATCCACGCCGGGCTCCTGGCCGCTTGCCGCATCAAGTTCCTCGGTGAAGGTCTTGACCAGGTGAAGCCCGCCTACGCCACCCCGGAGGACGGCAGGGTCACGGTGGCGATCCTCCAAGCGGCACGGGTCGTCTGCGACCAAAACTTCGGCTACCAGTCGCAGGGCAGGGCACCGGCGGTGAGCGCATCCTTCGGCGCGGATGGCATAACCATACTGGACCCCCACCGTGCCGCACAGGGCCCGCAGGCCGTCGCCCGACGGATCTACGACAAGCCTCTCTGACTCAGCCGCGCCGCGCGGGCTGAGCCGGGAGGTATCCACCATCGAAATGGCCGTCGCCGGACAGCGGCCAGCCACTGAGGAGCTGCCATGGGTAGGCCTTTCTCCCTAGAGCCCAGGAACGTGCCACCGGTGGAGACGCCCTTCCGGCGCATCCATACCGCGATCCCCCACCCCGACTCCCTGCCGACCCTGACGCGCCTGCTGGAGCTCGAGCCACGGTCCATGTCCGGCCAGCCGCCCATCGTCTGGGACCGCGCCGAGGGCGTGGCAGTGTTCGACCGGTACGGTAACCAGTGGCTGGATTGGTCTTCCGGTGTGCTGGTAGCCAACGCCGGGCACGGGGCGCCCGCCATCCGAGAGGCCATCCGCGATCAGGTGGACAGCGGCCTGCTGCACAACTACTGCTTCCCCAGCGAAGAACGAGCTGAACTGGCGGAGTACCTGGTCGGACTTGCGCCCGAGGGGCTCGACAAGTGCTTCCTGCTCACAACGGGCGCCGAAGCTACGGAGTGCGCCCTCAAGCTGGCGCGCACCTGGGGGTACCACACTGGCGGACCAAGAAAGATCGGCGTCGTCAGCTTCTTCAACGCCTTCCATGGCAGAACCATGGGCGCTCAACAGATGGGCCCCTTGGGCTCCGGGGCCTCGTGGATTCGCAACCGCGACCCAGATATCCACCACCTCCCCTTCCCCGATGGCTACCGGGTCATCGACACCGGCTTCGAGAGCTTCCTCCACGGACTGGAGAGGCTTCAGGTCACGCCGGAGAGGGTCGCGGGCGTGATCACGGAGACCTACCAGGGCGCCGGCCCGGACTTCCTGCCTGTGGACTACGCCCGCAAGCTTCGAGCCTGGTGTGACCAGCATGGGGTCCTGCTCATCTTCGACGAGGTACAGTCCGGCTTCGGGCGCTGCGGAACGCTGTGGGGCTTCGAGCACTACGGGGTGGCGCCAGACCTCATCACCTGTGGGAAGGGCATCTCCAGCTCCCTGCCCCTGTCCGCCGTGTTGGGCCGCCGCGACGTGATGGACCTCTACGAGCCCGGCACCATGACCAGCACTCACTCCGGCAATCCCGTGTGCTGCCGGGCCGCTCTGGCCAGCGTGAAGACCATCGTAGAGGGTGGGCTCATCGAGAACGCCCACCGACTCCAGGAGGTCCTCATCCCAGGGCTGCTGGAGCTGCAGGCCCGCGACCCCAAGCGCATCGGCTGCGTCCACGGTCGTGGCCTGGTGGCGGGCCTCCAGATGGTCCGCCCTGGCACCAAGGACCCCGACGCCGAGCTGGCCCATCGAGTCGTCGAGGCCTCCTTCCGCCGAGGCCTGCTCCTCTTCGCCCCCGTAGGAGTGGGAGGTGCCTGCGTGAAAATCGCCCCGCCGCTCTGCATCACCGGCGAAGCCATTGTCGATGGTCTCTCCGCCCTCGGCGAGGCCTACGAGGAGGCCTCGCGACTCTAGTGTCATCCCGCAGCATCCCTGTGGAGAGGACCGAGGGTGTGCCGGGCTGGTGAACAACCCGGCAGGAGGGCCTGCGGCCAAGCTGGGAGGGATCCCGGGGAAGCCCCCGCTCCTGAGTGGACCTCGGTCCTCGGCACCTTGTGGCAACTGGCTTGGCCGAAGGCCCCAGTGCCGGGTCGTTCACCGGCCCGGCACACCCGGTCCTCTCCACAGGGATGCTGTGTTCCAGCACTAGTCAACGGATCGTCCATCCCCAGGCGCACGGCTAGCTGCCGCTCATCGCGGGCGCCTGTCGCGTGCCGCCCGTGGAGCCCCCGTGCGCCGCGCCCGGCGGCAAACCCCTATGCCTAATCCTGTCCTCCTGGGCTCGTCTGCATCCCTCCTCTCCAAGGAGCAGGAGATCCGCACCCCCCAGCTAGAAAACCCCTTCAATCCGAGCGGTTCGTCTGTCCGGCGACGCTCGGCAGCAGTGGTTTCTGCAGGAGCCCCGAGGCCTTCCTCGGGGCGGGAGGAATTGCGGTCATGCGACACCAGTTTGGAAGGGTCTGCGCCCTCAGCTTCATGTTGCTGTCTCTCGCTTCCTTCGCTTTCGCTCAGTCAGGAGACCGGGTCTCCCTGAGCGCGACCGCCGACGCCGCGAAGGAGGAGGGGATCAAGTGGGTCCTCTTCCCCGGGGATGGCAATATACTGCTCAACCAGGAGGGCACGCAGTACGGCTTTCGTACTGACCCCGACAACGCACAGCACATGCTCTACTGCGACGTCGATGATACCTTCATCAAAGACGGACAGCCGACGCGCGAAGTGTGGGTCTCCATCGAGTACCTGGACTCAGGGGTTGACACGCTAACGCTCCAGTACGACAGTGGCCCCGATGGGATTGCCGCCGCCTTCAAGGACGCCGGAGTGATTACCAAGGGCGGCACCGGGCTCTTCCGCACTGCTATCTATCATCTCACTGACGCCTCCTTCGCCAACCGCGAGCAGAGCGTGGCCGACTTCCGCATCGATGACCGCGGCGACGGCGCTGAGTTCATCACCAAGGTGATCGTCTCCAAGACCGCCCTCTCGCTCCCCAATGCCGCCACCGTCACCGGCACCATCCGCGCCAGCGCGGCAGGGGGCGGCGCTCCCGTGGCCAAGGCACGCGTGGTCGCCAGCAACGGCGCCACTGCCGTCACCAATGACCAAGGCGTCTACACCCTGAGCTTCCAGGAGGGCACCTACACCCTTCAGGTCGTTCGCCCCGGATTCCTGAAGGTCGATCCCAAGAGCGTGACCGTCAAGCCCAACGGCTCTGCGGCGGTCGACTTCACCCTTGAGCCCTTCGGCAAGGACACCGTCACCCTCAGCGCCAAGGATGGCGTGGCGGTGGTGGACGGGCTCTCTCGGGTGTTCGTTGAGGGCAACACCGACGGCTTCGGCCAGGTCGAGACCATCTCCGGCAAGGAAGCCCTCCGTACCGGACCCGACACCGAGCCCTACCCCGATAGCTTCCTCTACGGAAACGTGGACGATAACTTCCTGTTCCAGGGCGAGCCCACCACCGAAGTCTACGTCACCATGGAGTACCTCGACCAGGGAACGGCCGGCTTCGGCATCAACTACGACTCCACCGGCAACCCCTGGGCAGCCGGTGCGAACGGCACCCGGACCAACACCGGCACCTGGAAGACCTTCACCTGGCACCTCACCGACGCCTACTTCGGCAACCAGGAGCAGAGCGTGGGGGATTTCCGCATCTCCGATGGCGGCGGAGGGGACGTTAACGACCTCTACATCAGCAAGGTCACCGTTTCCACCAAGATGCCCAGCAACTTCGGCGTCCTGTCCGGTAAGGTTGCCAACGCCACCGGCGGCGCCGCCATCCCTTCCGTCACAGTGACCGCGGACACCGGTGAGCGCGTGGTAACCAACGCCCAGGGGCTCTTCTCCCTGCCCCTGCCCGAGGGGGCCCACACCCTTACCGTCAGCGGCTCAGGCATCGAGACCACCACGGCCAAGGACATCGCCGTAGCAGCCGGCAAGACCACCGACCTGCTGACGATTCCGGTCAAGACGACCGCCGTGGTCACCTCGGTCTCCATCAGCGTCAAGAACGGCGCGGTTGTCAGCGAAGGCATCAAGTGGGTCCAGAACGCCGAAGGAACCGACGGGTACGGAACCATCGAGGACTACCAGGGCAAGGGCGTGATTCGCACCGGACCCACCATCGAACCCGCCAACGATATCTTCCTCTACCTGAACGTGGACGACACCTTCCTGCTCAACGGCAACCCTACCCGCGAGGCGTGGGTAACCATGGAGTACTGGGACGGCGGCACCGCGGCCTTCAC
>DASXUI010000087.1:0-13553 GCA_036504955.1 Armatimonadota bacterium | reverse complement strand
GCGCGGCTCCTGGCGGTTCAGGCGGAGGACCTGGCCGCATCGAGAGACCAGGCCCAGGCCGCAAGCCAGGCCAAGAGCGACTTCCTCGCCAACATGAGCCACGAGATTCGAACGCCCATGAACGGCGTCCTGGGCATGGCGGACCTACTGCTGGAGACGCCGCTCTCCACCCAGCAACGATCCTTCGCGCAGACGATCCAGGAGAGCGCGCGTTCCCTGCTGGACCTGCTGGGAGGCCTGCTGGACCTGTCCAAGATCGAGGCTGGCCGACTGGAGCTCGAGTCCGTAGAGATGGACCTCAGGGAACTGCTCGACAGCCTGCTGGACCTCTTCGCCCTCAGCGCGGAGGCCAAGGGCGTCACTCTGGCCTGCCTGGTTGACCCCGGCGTACCGAATCTGGTGCGGGGAGACCCCGGGCGCCTGCGCCAGATCCTCATCAACCTGGTGGGCAACGCCCTCAAGTTCACGGACAGCGGCTCGGTAACGGTCGAAGTGAGCGTGACCGAGACGTCTCTCGCGAGCGTCGGTCTTCGTTTCGCCGTCGCGGACACGGGCATCGGCATCCGGCCGCAGCAGGTGGAGGCTCTCTTCGAGGCGTTCACGCAGGCGGACGCCTCCACCACCCGGCGTTTTGGGGGAACCGGACTGGGGCTTACCATCAGCCGGCATCTCGTAGACCTGATGGGCGGAGAGATTGGCGCGGAGGGCAGGCCGGGCCAGGGCTCAACGTTCTGGTTCACCCTAGAGCTCCCTCTGGCGGCCCCTGAGAGCCCGGGCCGCCACCCCTACGCGGAACTGGAGGGGGTACCCGTTCTGGTGGTCTCGGCGGAGATGCTAGTCCGGCGCTCGCTGGAGCTGACCCTGCTGGGTCTCGGCTGCCAGCCCGCGGTGGTGGGCACTGAAGCCGACGCGATCGAGTGCCTGGCCCTCGCCCAGAGCAGGGGGAAACCGTTCAGGGCAGTGTTGCTTGACGAGGGCTCAGAGCGGGAGGGCCGAAAGGGTGGACCCTCATTGCTCTCGCCGGGGACCCCTCTGGCTGGTGCTCCCGTGGTGCTCCTCACGTCCTTGGCGAACCAGGCGGCGGCACCGCGGGAGGCATCCTCCGGCCAGGCGTGGACGCTCAGCAAACCGATCCGAGCCCATCTGACGGCGGGGACCCTGGTGGCCGCCGTTTCCGGACCCGGTAGGGCCGCCTCCACTCCCACCCAGGAGCCTGTGGGGCTGTCGCTGGCCGGGGTCCGGATCCTGCTGGTCGAGGATAACCTGATCAATCAACAAGTCGCCCGCTGCATGCTGGAGCGCCTGGGCTGCGCTTCGGAGGTTGCCGCGAACGGGCAGGAGGCCCTCGACCTACTCAGCCGGGAGCGCTATGACGCCGTGCTCATGGACTGCCAGATGCCCGAGATGGATGGCTACGAGGCTTCGCGGGCGCTCAGAGCCAGGGAGGCCGCCACGGGCGAGCACGCCCTGGTGATCGCGATGACCGCCAACGCGATGCACGGGGACCGCGAGCGCTGCCTGGATGCCGGCATGGACGACTACATCTCCAAGCCGCTGGAGACCCACCGGATACGGCAGGTCCTCTCCCACTGGATAGCGAGCAGCCGCCGCGAGGCCCCAGTGGGTGATCGCCCCAGGGCCACGGAGCCCGCCCAGCAGTCAGTCTTCGACCTGGAGGGCCTCACCAACCGTGCCGGCCCCGAGGTGGAGCTCCACCGGCGTCTGGTATCCCTGTTCCTCCGCGACGTCCCCGGCAAGGCGGCGGCGCTGCGACAAGCGATCCGCGATGACCGTTCCAGTGACGCGCGCGAGGCGGCCCATGCCATCAAGGGTATGGCCGCCACCCTGGGTGCGCCGGGCATCAGCCGCGCCGCCGCGGGGCTGGAGCAGGCACTGCTACAAGCCCCCCCTTCGGGGCTGCCCGAACTCCTGGAGTCTCTTGAGGTGGAGTGGCAGCACTTCCGGTCTCACGACGAGGTCCAGCGGCTCGTCGAAGGGTAGAGGCCCCCTCCACAGGGGCTTGAGCTGCCGGCCGCCCCTCAGCCTGCCCAACTCATGAGGGCGCCTGAAAGCCCGCGCCACGCCCGACGTGCGGTCGCCTCGTGCAGGGGTCGGGTTTGGCAGTGGTACGACGATTGCAGTTCCCACCGAAGTACGCCCCACAGCCCAAGCCCAGAACGCCGTGGGATCTGGAGGATCTGTCTGGTGCCTTTGCGCCTGCGAACCCTGGTCTCCACCACCCTCACCCTGATCGCGCTCATCTCCCTGCTGTACTCGGTTCTGGGAGCCATCGTGCTGGAGGGGTTCTCAACGCTGGAGGTTAAGGAGGCCCAGCACAGTCCGGACTCAGCGATCGAGGCCCTTTGAGCGGACCTCGACGTGCTGGACACCATGGTCTGGGACTGGGCTGCTTGGGACGACGCGTACCAGTTCGTGCGGAAGCCAACGGCCGCTTTCGTCAGTAGGAACATCGACGACAGCACACTGCGCCAGTGCCGGGCCAACTACCTTGTCTACGTGGCGCGGTCAGGCCGAGTGGCCCTGGCCAAGGGCTATGACTTCGACCGGCTTCGACCACTGGCCGTGCCTCGCGAGCTGCTGCGTCAGCTCATCCCAGGCAAACCCCTGGTGGCGCATTCCACCGACAGCAGCGCCCTGAAGGGGGTGCTCAGGCTTCCCACTGAGGTGCTCCTGGTTGCCTCGCGGCCGGTGGTGCCGAGTCTCGGTCGCGGGCCTGTCGCAGGCACTCTCCTCTTCGCCCGGATCCTGAGCCCCAAGCGCGTGCGGGAGCTACAAGGCGCCAGCGGCGCCGAGCTGCAAGTCGTCGATCCGTCTTCTACCCACCTACCTCCAGCGGCCAAGGCGGCGGTTGCCGTCGTCACAAGACAGACCTCTGCCCACGTCAGGCCAGCCGCCCTGGGCAACTACCAGTCGCTGGCCGCAAGCACCGTGCCCCGTCTCACTGAGGCGCCCACCGGGGACTACACCTCCACCCTCGCCTGCCTGCGGGACATCTATGGAGGCCCTGGGCTCCTCCTGCGAGTCCACAGCCCACGCCTGGTCTACCGGCTGGCGCGCAGAAGCGTCTCCTACATGCTGGCGGCGCTCGTGCTCCTGGGCCTGGCCTTCGGGGTAGTGGACCTGCTGCTGCTGGAGAAGGGCGTTCTATCGCGCCTCACCTCGCTCACCCGAGGGGTGGCCCGCATCGACGGCAGCCGTGACCTGGGTGAGAGGCTGCCGGCCATGGGAAGGGATGAGCTTGGCACCCTGGGCACCGCCATTAACGGGATGCTGGACCGTCTCCATGCCTCGCAGGACCAGCTAAGGGCCAGTGAGGAGCTCTACCGGCGACTGGTAGATGAGGCCAGCGACGTGGTCTTCACCTATAACACTCAAGGATGGATCACCTCTTGGAACCGGGCCGGCGAGGAGTTGACGGGCTACCGCCAAGAGGAAGTGCTCAAGATGCGGATGTACGACCTGGTGCCCGAGGAGCGCAAGGCCTGGGCCATGTCCCAGGTCGCGCTAGCCCTCTCGCGCCCGGATCAGCCCTACCGAGGGGAGGTGGAAGTGGCGGCTCGTGGGGGCCGCCGAGCCCTGGTTGAGATCAACAACCGGGTGCTGATGGAGAACGGTGAGCCCAGGGGCGGGCTGGCCATCGCCCGCGACGTCACGGAACGGCGGAAGCTGGAGTCCGCACTGTCGCAGGCGCAGAAGATGGACGCCATCGGGCGCATGGCCGGTGGCGTCGCGCACGACTTCAACAACATGCTGGCCGCGATTTTGGGCTACGCGGAGCTTCTCCTCAGCCGCACGGACCTACCGGACACGGTGCGCAGCTTCGTGGGGGAGATCTCCAAGGCCGCGGACCGCTCCGCCGCCCTCACCCGGCAGCTTCTGGCCGTCAGTCGCAAGCAGGAGCTGAGACCCAGAGTCCTGGACCTCAACAGCATTGTTACCTCCATGGGGATGATGCTGAAGAGGCTGCTCAACGAGAACCTGACCTTGGTCTGCGAGCTGGCCGACCCACTTCCCAAGGTCCGGGTGGACCCCTCGCAGGTGGAGCAGATCCTGCTGAACCTGGCCGTGAACGCACGCGATGCCATGCCCCAAGGGGGCATCCTGACCCTCAGAACAGCGGAGGTGCGGCTCTCCGAGAAGGAAGCTGAGCGGCTCGCGGCATCTCCCGGCCACTACGTAGTGCTGTCAGCCGAGGACGGTGGCTGCGGAATGGATCCCGAAACCAGGGATAGGATCTTTGAGCCCTTCTTCACGACCAAGGAGGCCGGGCGCGGCACGGGCCTGGGCCTGTCCACGGTCTATGGCATCGTGCAGCAGAGCGGCGGCTGCATTGCGGTGGAGAGCGAGCTTGGGCGGGGTACCACCTTCAGCGTGTACCTACCCGTCATGAGCGATGCCGGCAGCAGCGAGGAGTTGGAGAGGGGGGCAGGATCGGTGCCCAGCGGCAAAGAGACCATCCTGGTGGCGGAGGACGAGCACCTCGTCCGCGCCATCGTTCGCGAGACGCTCGAGCAGAGCGGCTACAAGGTGTTCGAGGCCGCCTCGGGCGATCAGGCCCTGCGTGTCCATGAGAAGGCGGAGTCCCCCATCCAACTCCTGCTGACAGACGTGGTGATGCCTGGCCTGGGGGGACCGGAGCTTGCGGAGCTCATCGCCGTTCGCGACCCGCGCATCGCGATCGTCTTCATGTCGGGGTACACCGACGAAACGATCCTAAAGGATGCGGTGGACAGGCGTGGACGGGCCTTCATCCAGAAGCCCTTCAGCCCCGTGGACCTGGCACGCATGGTCCGCGCCACGCTTGATGACATGGGCGGATCCGCCTGACCTCGCGGGCGCAGTCCCGGGAACCCATGGCGTGTGACGCTGCCCAACCCCGAGGACCGGAACCGCCTACGCGCCCTCCGGCAGATGCCCCACAGCCACAGGCAACAGGCGACTGAGTTCGGCGCCTGGCCCTCTCCGCTGAGGCTTGACAACCCCCGAAACGACCACTAGACTTCACTGATAATCATTCTCAGAAAGGCAGACGGACATTCGCCTAACAAAGCAGCGCCAGGCGATTCTGCAGGTGGTGGAGGCTTCCGACGACCATCCCTCAGCCGCGGTGATCTACGACCGGGTTCGGCAGGTGCTTCCAGGCATCGGCTTTGCCACGGTATACCGAAACCTCAGCGCGCTCGTGCAGGCGGGCAAGATTCGAGAGGTACGGCTAGGGGAGACCAGTCAGTATGACCGGCGGGTGGACAGGCACGACCACGTGATCTGCGGGAAGTGCGGCCGCCTCGCCGACGTGGAGTTCCCAGTGCCCCCAGGGGCCTTGGCCTTCGCCGAGGAGCAGTCGGGCTTCGTCATCACGGATCACCACGTGGAGCTGTATGGCCTCTGTCCGAACTGCCTCTGACCGGTGGCTCTTCTTGGGCCGCAAGATGGGAATGATTCTCAGTCGCAGAGCAGTTCCCTCTCTCTGGCTCACGGAGGAGTTCCATGCGATTCACCCCTAGAGGGAAGCAGGCAGTAGGAGCGTCTCTGGTCGTGGCGCTCTTGGGCTGGGCGGCGGTGTGCGCCCAGGACGCCGGGCAGCAGCCCACCAGCTACGCGCCAGTGGCCATCACCGAGCCCTTCGCCAAGGTCATGGCACGAATGAAGGCCGCTAAGCCTGAGATCGAGAAGCGCCAGGCGGATCTACTGGCGCTCCGCTATGACCTTTCGGACCGCCCCGCCGAAGGCGTGACCATGTTCCGGGGCAAGGCCGTGCAAGGCGGCGTCCGCGTGAAGCTCCCCGAAGGCCAGACCTGGGAGAGCCTCGCGGCGCTGTCGCCCGAAGAGGTCCGGGACCGGGGCCTCTTCCCCCTGGGCTTCCTACCCCTACCCCACCCCAACCACGCCGAGGGCGGGATGGTGTTCCCCAAGTTCCACATCGACGAGGTGAAGCGCCAAGACGGCCGCGACCTGACGCGCTTCGACCTGGACTTCGACCTGCCGGACCGCTTCCTACCGGAGTTCCCACCCCCCATCTTCCTGACCACCCGACCAGACCTGGGTGACGTCTCCAAGGGGAAGCTCGTTACCACCGCCAACTTCAACGAGCTCTTCAACGGGATCCTGAACCCCAAGCAGCTCGACGGCCTCCGGCTTCTGGTCTCGCCCTTCCCGCAGCAGCAGTTCAACCTCACGGAAGACCGTCGCTCCGAGAAGCCGCACATGGGAGTCACCTGTTTCGACTGCCACGCCAACGGTCACACCAACGGGGCCACCCACCTGGTGGGCGACATCCGGCCACAGGAGTTCAGGCACAGGCTGGACACGCCGTCCCTTCGCGGGCTCAACATTCAACGGCTCTTCGGGTCCCAGAGGGCGCTGAAGACGGTGGAAGACTTCACGGAGTTCGAGCAGCGGGCCGCCTACTTCGACGGAGACCCGGTGATCGCCCAGAAGAAGGGCGTGCATATCCTTGACCGGGGGAGCGAGGTCCATGCCATGGCGGAGTTCGAGGAGCTGCTGGACTTCCCGCCGGCGCCCAAGCTGAACCTGCTGGGCAAGCTGGACCCCAAGAAGGCAACACGCGAGGAACTCCACGGACAGGAGGTCTTCTTCGGCAAGGGCCAGTGCGCGTCTTGCCACGTCCCTCCGTACTACACGGATAACCTGATGCACAACCTGAGGACGGAGAGGTTCTTCAAGGCCCAGATGATCAACGGGCGGATGGCGTCCATGGATGGACCCATCAAGACCTTCGTACTCAGGGGGGTGAAGGAATCGCCGCCGTACCTCCACGATGGAAGGCTTCTGACGCTTGAGGACACCGTGGAGTTCTTCAACCTTGTCCTGGAGACCAAGCTGAACGGACAGGAGAAGAGCGATCTGGTCGCCTTCATGCGAGCGCTGTAGGCGACCCCCGGCGCCCGACGCGCCCACCCCGCCGGAGGGCACTTGGCAGCCCCCGGCGGGGGCGTTTCGGCTTGTGGGCAAGGGTGAGCCCAGGTATCAGGCCATGTTGCCCTGGTCGCCGTTAGCCCGCGTCTGAGCGGCCGCGGACAGCGACTCCCACTCTCTACTGAGCAGCGCGTACAGGAAGGTGTGGCACCACTGGCCGTCTCGCCAGTCGTTCTCTATCAGGTGCCCCTCTCGACGCATGCCCAGCTTCTCCAGCACCCGCCAGGAGCCGATGTTTTCCGTGCCGCACTGGGCCCAGATGCGCCGGAGCTTGAGCTGGTCGAACCCGTACCCAAGCACGGCTCGCACCGCTTCGCCTCCGTAGCCCTGCCCCCAATGCCTCCGCGAGATGGCGTACCCCACCTCCGCCTGCCCAAGCTCCGGCCTCAAGCTCGCAAGGAAACAGACACCGATGAAGCACTCCGTACCCTTAAGGAGGACCGCGAAGTCGTGCCGTAGTGGCGGCTCGGCCCGAGCTTCAGCGAGGGCCTGGTGCAGCTTGTCGCGGGTCTGCTCCTCCGAGAGCGTAGCTCCACCCAGGTAGCGTCTCACCTCGGGATCGGTGTCCAGCTCGCGCAGCGACGCCCAGTCGCTCTCCTGGTATGGCCTAAGCAACAGACGATCGGTCTCTAACATTAGTGCTCCAGTCCAGTGCCAGGAGAGTAGACACCCAGACTCGCTGGCATGACTCCTCAAGCAGGGCCGACCTTGGCCAAGGAGGTGCGGCGTTCCAGGGAGCGGCCTAGCGTCGTTCGAAGGCGGAGGCGAGGCGCACCCACGAGTATAGGTTCTTGTCTCCGCTCAGGGTATCCCCCAAGGAGGACCCATGCCGGGGCGGACCGAACCCTGCCAAGGCCCGCAGGCAAGTGGAGGATGGGTGGTACCGAGAGCACCGTTTGCCCGCCTAGTTAGCGACCTACCCTGAAGCACTAAGGGGAGCCAACCGACTACACAGGTAGGGCGTGCTTGCAGCACCCCACAACCTGAAGAGAGTTGGCTCGCAGGAAGCTCTCCCCAGCCCCACCAGGACCCATCCGACCGCACCCGGCTGGCCTGGAGAGAGAGACCACCCTTGACCCTACGCATTCGCACCCTGGCCGCCATTGGTCTGGCTCTCGCTGCCCTGATGGGGATCCTCTACTGGTCCCTCTCAAGGATCGTGGTGCATGGTTTTGTGGCCCTGGAGGAGCGCAGCACTCAGGCCAAGACGCAGCAGATCGTGGATTTGATGGAGTCCGACCTCGCCACCCTGGACATCGCGGCGGCCGACTGGGGCTCCTGGCTAAGTGCCACGAGCGGCCCCCAGGACGCCCTGAAGCAGATCACGCTCCTGGGGGGAGTGGACTCCGTCCTCAACCGCCGTCACGTCGACCTGGTGCTGCTGGTCGACGCGCGTGGCAAGACCATCTTTGGGCGTGCCAACAACCCGAGCACCGGCCGTCCGGAGCCGATCCCTGGTCCCCTGCTGGCCGCCCTCAAGCCTGGGGGGGCGCTGAGCCGTTCCATGAGCAGCCAGGGCGGCGTGCGCGGTTTCGTACCGCTGGCCGATGACTCACTGATGGTGGCCATCCGGTCCTGCTCCGTTGGGCGCAGGTCCGGGGACCGGTCCACCCTTGTCCTGGGCCAGTACCTAGAGCCCGGCAGAACGCACCGGCTGGCGAGGCTCTCATCGTTGGGAGTCTCCATCCGTCCCCTCGCGACTGCCGCTCTGTCGCCGGAGGAGCGCGAGCAGGTAGATCCCCTGCTTCGGGGCCGCCCCCTGGCCGTGCGACAGCTTGACCCCTCCACCGTTCGCGGCATGGCATTGCTCCGAGACCCCCTGGGCCGCCCGGCCCTGCTGCTCCGAGCGGACGCGCCTCGGGAGATCTACCACCGCGCCCAGTCAAGTGTGCGTTCGATCGTCTTCTCACTCGCCCTGGTTGGGGTGGCCTTCGCCCTCGTCATCCTTCTGCTCCTGGAGCGCCTGGTACTCTCGCGACTGGCGTCGCTGAGCAACGGCGTGGCGCGGATCAGCCAAGACGGCGCCCTGGACGTGCGGCTTGAGGTCCGGGGGACGGACGAGCTCAGCGGGCTTGCGCTTGCCATCAACGAGATGCTTTCCAACCTGCAGGGGACCCTCGAGAGCCTGCGCCGGTCTCAAGCGGCCCAAGCTAAGAGCGAGTCCCTGTACAGGGACCTTTTCGAGAACGCCAGAGACCTGGTCTTTGCCGTCACGCCTGTGGGGCGTATCACGGCCTGGAATCGGGCCGGCGAGCAAATCACCGGCTACCAGGCCAGCGAGGCCATCGGGATGAACCTGCTGGACCTGGTTGCACCGGAGGACCGCGCGCGAGTGGCGCAGGGGCTGCACGCCGGAGACCTGGGCCAGCCGGGCACTCCTTTGGAGCTAAGAGTGACCAGGAAGACGGGCGGGGAACGCCTGCTTGACCTGGGGGTACGCCCCCTGGGCGCGGCCGGGATCCTGGAGGGATTTGAGGGCATCGCGCGCGACATCACGGACCGCCGGAGGCTGGAAGAGGCCTATCTGCAGTCGCAGAAGATGGAGGCTCTAGGCCGCCTCGCCAGCGGCGTGGCCCACGACTTCAACAACATGCTCGCCGTGATATCCGGCTACTGCGAGCTGCTCATCCGGCGGCTGCCCCAGGAGTCCGACCTCCTCGAGGCCCTCCAGGAGATCCGCGGCGCGGCGCAGCGCTCCGCGTCGCTTACTCGGCAGCTCCTGACCTTCAGCCGGCGCCAGGTGCTGTCCCCTATGCACCTGAACCTGAACGAGACGGTACGAGGCATGGAGAAGATGCTGCACCGGCTCATCGGGGAGGACGTGGAGCTGCGCGCGGTCCTGGACGAGGGCCTGGGCGACGTGGTGGCCGACCCGTCGCAGATCGAGCAGCTCGTGCTGAACCTAGCCGTGAACGCCCGAGACGCCATGCCAGATGGGGGGATTCTGACGCTGACCACTCGCGAGGCCACCGAGGAGGAGGTAAGATCCTTGCCGGACCCCCGCGACTCCGTGCTCCTTGAAGTCAGGGACACGGGCTGCGGCATGGACGGAGAGACGCTGGACCGGGTCTTCGAGCCCTTCTTCACCACGAAGGAGCTGGGGCACGGCACCGGGCTGGGGCTCGCCACAGTCTACGCCATCGTGGAGCAGAGCGGCGGCCACATCCGCCTCAGCAGCGCCCCCGGAAACGGC
This sequence comes from Armatimonadota bacterium, assembly GCA_036504955.1. GTDB lineage: Bacteria > Armatimonadota > DTGP01 > DTGP01 > DASXUI01 > DASXUI01. Next base: position 3,403 of record DASXUI010000087.1, on the reverse strand, counting down.
ACCTCCTTCCAGGTCTTCTTGCCCAGGGCAACGGTCAAGGAGAGCAGGCTGGCCGGGCGAGCGGACAGTGATGCCCCAAGTGACGGAACCGAGACCGTGCTGCTGGCGGAAGATGAGACGAAGGTGCGGGCGCTGGCAAGGGACATCCTGCGGATGAGCGGCTACAAGGTGCTGGAAGCTCCAAGCCCCTCGGCCGCGCTGGACCTCTGCCGCACCTACCGGCAGGAGATCCACCTCCTGCTGACCGACGTCGTGATGCCGCAGATGAGCGGCCCCGAGCTAGCCGCCAAGGTGACGGAGTTCCGGCCCTCCAGCCGAGTGCTCTTCATGTCCGGCTACGCGGACGACGCGGCGCTCCGGCGCGGCGTCTCGGAGCAGGCGCTCTCGTTTCTCCCCAAACCCTTCACCCCCGACTCACTCACGCGCAAGGTCCGAGAAGTCCTCGACGCCACCGACCGCTAGACCACGCGCCCGTGGGGGAGCGCCGCGCGGAAGGAGCAGCCATCGGGCTGAGGCCGCGCTGGGGGCGTCGGCCCCCGACTGGCAGCCTCAGGCACGAGTGTCTTGAGAACCTCAAGGGTACGCCGCGATGCTCTGGGCGCGCCAAGGGGGACTGAGCCGCGCGCTCGCCGCGAGGCTCAGTACAGGCTCCCACCACGGCGAGGGGTAAGCCCTGACCACTCATCAGAGCGTGCGGAAGCCCGCGCCACGCACGACCCGCAAACGCCTCGTGCGTGAGGCGGGTTAGGGCACGCGGTTGGGTGGCACCGGCGATGAGGCGCCGTTGGGGTCACCGGTGGGAGCGGCGACCTGCCCAAGGGCCGCGCGCAGGATCCACACAACTTCCCCGACCGAGAGCTTACCATCCCCCAGCGAGCCGTCCGCGTTGTGGGGGAGGAAGTCAAGGCTCGCCAGCACGGGCTCTTGGGCCGGAACCAGGCCGGCCATCTGCCGGAGCCCCAGCCTCACATCCTCGGCCCCAAGCTGTCCGTCGCCGTCGGCATCGCCCAGTACTGGGAACTTGGTCGGCGTTGGCTCCGGATCGAGGACCTCAGCGGGTCCCCCGTCCTTGATGACCCGAACGCGCGCCTGGCTGTCAACAACCGTTTTCCCCTTGGCAAGCGCGGCGATTCCCAAGTAGTAGACGCCGGGCTCCAGAGACGCCGGAAGCCTGAGGGTAGCGCCGAAGGTCTTGCCGGCCCCCATCAGGTAGTCCTCCACGTCGTTCTTGGCAACGCTGTCGGTAGTGGACACGCCCTGGAGCGGGCTGCCCTTGGCGTCCGCGAGATACACCTTGACCGTATCCAAAGCGGTGCTGTCGAAGACGGCGCCTTCCAGCAGATAGCTGCTGCCGGCCACGTAGCTGCCCACGATTGGCACGGGAGTGATGAAGGTGTAGTCCAGGACGCTCGGCGTCCCCATGACCGAGATGGGGGAGATCACGATCTGGTCGCCAAAGGCCGACTCACTTAGGTAGCCGGGAACCATCTCCGGCGTGATTCCCCGCGCCGCGAAGACCTGGCGGATCTTGGCGGAGTGGCTGCCGCCGTGGCTCTGGGCGTCCGTCTCGAGCAGAGCCAGCAGCGCGATCCGGAAGTCGGAGGAGTCCGACAAGCGCAAGAAGGAGTCGTAGACCAACTGGTCGGTGACCCCGGCGCCGAGGGCCTTACGGAGGTCCCAAAGCGCGCCGCCCCACACCTCGCCAAGCTGGTGGGCCTCGGCCCACGGGTTCAGGCTGACGGAGCGGAGCTCAGGCACGGGTATGGGAAGGTCCTCCGGGTAGTGGTTTCGATTGGTGAGGTCGCGGATGGACTTGCCCAGGCCCAGGACCCGTCCACCGAACTCGGAGACCCGCGGGTCCCCCTCCATCGTGCTCGAGAAGTAGTCGGAATACCCCTCGCCCAGCCCTTCCCCCTCCGGGGAACCCTTGAGGGAGTTCAGTCCCGCCACCCGGTAGGTCACGTAGTGAGTGAACTCATGCAGCAGGATGTCGGCGTCAAGGGCCAGGTCCTCCCCGCCCTCTCCCTCCCCCATCAGAATGGCGCCTTCGGAGCCGAAGCCGGTGTCCGAGTAGACCGCATCCAGGAAGGGCGTGCTGGCCTCGTCCCGGTGCCGAAGCAGCACAGCCAGGCGGCCCTTGCCGCCAGTGAAGCCTAGCTTGGAGAAGTAACCAAAGACCCGCGCGAGCTGGTGATAGGTGTTGGCCTGAGTGAAGCCGTCGGTCCCCGGCGCGAAGAGGTAGGAGCCATCGGAGCTCGGCTTCACGCGCTGACCCGTCAGGCCCCGGAGACCCATCGCCCCCTTGAACACCACTTCAGCGTAGGAGCTGCTGAGGCGCGTCGTGGAGTCCAGATCAGGCAGCTCAACGCTCTGCCGAACGGGAGATCGAATCGGGTTGGCCGGGTAGCAGTAGGCTACCGGAAGCGCGGACGTCGCCAGGCGCTTTCGCAGGAGCACCCGGCCCGCCCGAGCATCGACCACATAGCCCCAGGGGATCGCACCGTCGCGTCGCAACGTCAGGTACCAGGCGGGGATGGCTCTATCCCCCACCGCCCAAGCCACTTGGGCAGGAGAGGCAAGCAGCTCCGGCTGCCCACGCAGGACCGGGTCCTGGGCCACGGAGGCAGCGGCCTCGTCCGCCGAGAGCAGTCCGGCCGGGGAGGACTGAAGCCCCGGCTTGTAGGTGGACTCCGCCCAGCAGCCCCGGCCGTCGGGCGTCAGTACTACCGTGACACCGGAACCCCACAGGGGCAGTGTCCCCACTTTCTGCCTGAAACGGACGCGGGAACCCTGCCGCTCGGACGCCGTGCCGGCTACCTCCAGGTCCGATAGGTCGGCTCGGAGGCCCAACTCGTCACTGAAGCGCGACAGGAAGGCGGTGGCCGCCTGCTCCATCGATCCGGACAAGGGGTCCGTGGCGCCGCCGCACAACACGCGAGCCCGGCCGTCGTCATCTCTGTAGATCTGCCATCCGGAGGAGGGGATCAGGGCCGCCTGGGCGCGGCTCATCGCCGCACACAGGAGCACCGCGACGCACATCCAAGTCCTCAAACCTGATCCCCTTTCCTAGCTCCAGCTTGTGAGAGCTACTGCCACACGAAGATGGACCCTACCTGGCGGCACCAGCCTTGGGTTGCCTAGTGTCATCCCACGGGATCCCTGTGGAGAGGGCCGGGCGTGCCGGGCCGATGAACGACCCGGCACGGGGGCCTTCGGCCAAACCAGTTGGCACAGGGTGGAGAGGACCGGGGTCGACTCAGGAGCGGGGGGCTTCCATGGGCTCCCTCCCAACTCGGCCGCAAGCCCTCGTGCCGGGTCGTTCACCGGCTGTCTTCTACCCACATCTCGGCGCTGGCAGGCAGGCAAGTCGGCGCTGCTGCCCTGATCCTGAGCTTGACGGCAG
>DASXUI010000086.1:0-5338 GCA_036504955.1 Armatimonadota bacterium | reverse complement strand
CTTCCCCCTACGACCCTACGACCCTACGACCCTTCCCCGCCCTTCCCAACAGGAGGTCGCATGAAGATCCTTCAGGTGGTTGAGCCAGGTAGGTCCGTGATACTGGACGTTCCGGTGCCGGAGCCTGGGCCGGGCCAGGTGTTGGTGCGGATAGAGGCGGTGACCACCTGTCCGCAGTGGGATCTGCACCTGCGCCACAACGAGCCGATGTTCGTGGGGCACCAGTTCATCTATCCGTACGAGGTCGGGCAGCCGGGTCACGAGGCTACCGGCACCATCGAGGCGTTGGGAGTCGGAGTGGTGGACCTGGTGGTTGGCGACCGTGTCAGCGCCTGGCGGGACGCGGGCCACGACCGCCCTGGCTGCTACGCCCAGTACGTGGTGCACGAGGCGGACAACGTGATCCTGGTGCCGTCGCATCTGCCTGCGGAGGCCACCGCGTCGTTGGAACTCGCCATGTGTGTGGGCACGGTGTTCCAGATGCTCAAGGGTATGGGCGTCCTGGAGGGCAGCCGGATGGGGATCACGGGCCTTGGGCCCGCCGGGCTGGTCGCGGCTCAGTACGCCGCCGCTGAGGGCGCCTCCGAGGTGGTGGGGTTCGACCTCTCGCCCGCTCGACGCGAACGGGGGCTGGAGGTAGGGCTGGACAGCGCCTGGGACCCCCGCGATGTACTGCCGCAGTTCCCCGCCCGCCCCTCCAGGCCCGCGTTTACCTGCGGGGTCGACTGCGTGGGCGCCCGAGCATCGGTCGAATTCCTGATGGACCGCGTTCAGGACACGGTGGCTCTGTTCGGGGTACAACGGGAAGACTACGTCTACGCTACTCGGCACTACGACGGCCTCCGCTTGTGCGGCTACAAGGGCCACAGTCGCTCCGCCGCCAGGTACGCCGTTGAGCATCTGGAGCGTGGCGCCCTGGACCTCACGAAGCTCGTAACCCACCACTTTCCCCTGGAACAGTATGACGAGGCCGTCACCCTCTTGGAGAAGCAGGAAGCAGTCAAGGTCTGCTTCTGGCCCTGGCGGTAGGTCGGCGGCAAGGTAAGTCACCACCAAGACACCAAGAAGGGCAAGGGGCTAAGGGGACTGAAGGGCCTCAGGGGGCTATGGGGCAAGACCCAAGACGTTTGTCTGAGGCCCCTACCCTCAGTCCCTTAAGCCCCCTCAGTCCCTTCAGTCTCCTTGCCTCCGACCTACCAGTCGAGGATCACACCCAGGACGGGCTCGTGGCGGTGGAGGATCAGGTCGTAGGCGTCGGCGGCGCGGTCGATGGGGAAACGGTGGGTGATCAGGTGTTCCGTACGGAGGACGCCTCTGTGGAGGAGTTCCAGGGTGGCGTCCATGCGGTCCTTGGTCCAGCCCGAGGGCGCGTGCAGGGTTAGCTCCCCGCTGCGCAGCTTCTGAACGTCTAGGAGCCCCTGGCGGCCGTAGAAACCGGCGGAGCTGATGTGCCCCAGGTGACGCATCTGGGGGAGCAGCGCCTCCAGGGTTTCGATAGAACCAACCGTGTCCGCGATCGCCTGGAGACCGCTCGGGGCCCACTCCCGGACGGCGGTGCTCAGGTCTGCCTGGGTCACGTCAAGCTGGGCGATGCCGTCGCCCAGGAGCGCGAGCCGCTCCGCATGCTTGCCGGCGACCAACACACGCGCTCCCCGGTACGCCAGCGTTTGCGCGGCCCACTGGCCCACCATGCCATCCCCCAGCACGACGGCCGCATCTCCGGGGCTGAGGCTAGGCCGCATCGCAACGTTGTAGCCGACCTGCGTCAGCACCAGGCCGCTGGCCGCGACGGGCGGCAGTCCTGGGGGCAGCCTCCAAACCTGGCTGTGGTGCGTGACCGCCGGTGACACGTGCCCTCCCGTGTCGTAGAACTGGTCATCGACCCTCGAGACGGTGGCAAACACTACGTCGCCGGCCTCAACGGACGTTACCTCGCCACCCACGGACTCCACCACTCCGACCTTCTGGTAGCCCGGAACGTGGGGGAAGGGCAGGGGATCGGTGTCGCTCCTGGGAGTGTCACCGGCGATCCGCTCCCCGCGCACGAAGGAGCCCTCCGTACCGTTGCTGATCCACGAGTGCGTCAGCCGCAGCACCACGTCCTCGGGACCGGGGTCCGGAACGCATACTTCGCGCACCTCCACGCGCCAGGGCGCTACCGCCACGGCGGCCTTCGCTCTCATCCCACCACCTCCCAGGTACCATCCACGGTTGTGCTCCCGGACCGCGCCCGGGACACCTCCACCTTCGCCAACCCGGCAGTTGCATCCCCTAGTGGCCGTACCCTCAGCTAACCACGGGCACCGTGTGGGCGCCAGCGTCCCGCAGGGTGCGCTGGAGCCTCGCGGGTACCGGGGCTGGCCCTGAAGGATCCTTGTCTCCGGCTGCGAAGAGGCTGCTGTAAGCTCCCTGGGCCCTGCCGCCGTGACGGTGGGTCGTCCCTGCCAGGCGCTGGTGCGGTCCTGGAAGGAGCGCGGTAACCTGCGGTTCTCACCCTACCGAAAGGGGTGCGATGATGAGACTTGGGTTAAGCTGGGTCTGCGGGGCCGCTGTACTGCTGGGCGCGGTGGCCTCCACGGCGCAGGCGTATGAGAAGGCGATCTACTATGATGCTGCCCAGGTGCAGGGCTGGACCGGAGTCACGGCTCGGGACGCCATGCACGACTTCTTCGTGGGCAAGGGCTACACGGATCTGGACTCCGCCGGTGTGAAGGAGTGGATGGACAAGCGCATCCAGGACCGCGTGCCAAGCGTGATCATCATGTCCCAGGACATCTATCCCTCCACCATCGTGGAGCTAGACGGGGACACGATCACCACCGCCGCAACGACAACCGTTCGGAAGTACCTGGACGCAGGCGGGAAGGTGGTGCACCTCTCAGACTGGCCCTTCTACTACGTGTCGCGGGACGGTGTTAGCGTGACGCAGCAGGGCGGGGGAGCCACCACAGTTCTGGGCTTCGCGGCCAGCGACGTTGGGAATGACACGCCTGTTGACGTAACCATCACCGACGATGGCAAGAAGTGGGGCCTGACGCATCCCTGGGGCAGCCAACGCGCGCTTGACGCAACCAAAGCAGACGTGGTGCTGGCCACGATCAACAATGGCGCCGCCGCCGCGGGCTGGGTGCGCCGCTTCGCTCTCATGCCCTCCTCCGGTTTCGTGCGCCTGTGGGACGAGCCGCTGGCCGAGCTGGTCACCCAGGACGTGCTGGCGGACATCCAACGCGTGGCCGAGTACCGGATGTCGGAGGTCACGGGGATCGGCACCATTCAGGGCGTGGTGAAGAGCCAGAGCGGCGCGCTGGTGGCCAACATCCCCGTGAAGATCACGGCCGATTTCGGCTCCGCGACCGTGACGACCGATGACAAGGGCGCCTTCAGCCTGATCGCCGCCGAGGGGTCCTTCACGGCGGCAGCCACTGGTAAGCTGGTGACCTCCAGCGACCCGGTCACCGTGGCCGTGAAGGCTGGGCAGACGACGACCGTTACGGTCAATGCCAAGGTGAGCGAGCCCTTCAACTACCACATCGTGAAGGCGAAGACCGCCATCACGATTGATGGGACCGCCAGCGACGCGGAGTGGGCCGATGCCCAGTCCCTGGTGCTGAACACGGCCGCCCAGGTGAACGGCGGCACGTGGACGGGCCCTGACTTCCTGAGCGGCACCTTCCGTGTGAAGTACGACGACACGTACCTCTACGTAACCGCGGATATCACCGATGCCGTGCCGCGTATCAACGTGCATACGGACGGCAGCATCTGGCAGGGCGACGGCATCGAGACCTACGTGGGGCTGGACGGCTACGACCCCAAGCGGACGGCCTACGTCAAGACCCGTGACTACCAGTGGACCATCGGCGCCGGCCCTGAGCCCGCATGGAAGATCTACCGGCCGGACCCCGGTGACGTGCTGCCGCCGGACATCCCCGATGTCGCGGGCAACCTTGTGGTGAAGACCCACGACGCCAGCCAGAAGCCCGGGTACGTGGTCGAGGCCCGGATGCCCTGGGCCTCCTTCCCCGACGTGGACACCACGCTGGTACCCCCCAAAGAGGGTAGCCCAGGCGCGATCACGGTGGCCATCAACGACAACAACGACGAGACGGTGGCCGCCGCCCGCGAGTTCGGCATGATCTTCGAGAAGACCACCGAGGCCTACCACGACCCGTCCACCTGGGTTAGGGCCACGTGGGGCGGCTCGGCCCCGCCGCCCCCCTCCACCGTGGTGAAGGGCGACCTTTCGGGCGATGGGAAGGTCAGCATCACCGATGCCGTGACGGCCCTGAAGGTCGTCGCCGGCCTCGTGACGCCGACTGCCGATCAGCTCAAGGCGGGCGACCTCAACGGGAACGGCAAGGTGGAGATCTCGGAGGTGATCCAGATCCTCAAGTTCGTGGCGGGCCTGATCACCAGCCTCTAGCGCGGCTGGCGCGGACGCGTCATTCATCGCGGCGCCCCTCCCTCACGGTTCGGCCGGCGGGGGAGGGGTGCCGGTCACCGGCTCGTTCCCCCACACCTCCACGGCAACCCCGTTCCGCTCCCCGCGCCATAGCCCCCGCGTGCACGTCCGGCGCAGCAGGTTCTTCCAGATCAGCGAGTACTCGTAGGTCTCCTCGTCCGGGCAGAAGAGGCTGAAGACCTGGCGAGACGCCACCAAGATGAGCTTGCGCTTCGCCCTGCTGAGCGCCACGGTGAGGCGACGTGGGTCCAGCAGGAAGCGCCCCGAGGCCAGCAAGTAGTCACGGTCACTCTCGGTGGCGCTGATGAGGATGACGGTACGCTCCCCGCCCTGGAAGCGCTCCACCGTGTCCACGGCTGACCCGACCACTTCGCCGGTGACGGGATCGATCAGACTGAGGGATGGGCACGCCGCCGCCAGGGAGGCACGCTGCGCGCGGTGGGGGACCACGACTCCCAGGCCGCCAACAGCGTCCAGGCCGTAGTGGTCAGGGTGCGCCAGGCACTCAAGCAGGGGCGCCACTAGCTCCTGCTCGAAGGGGTTGCGAGTCTGGCTGCGGTTTTCGTCATGGACGACCACCACCAGGGGGCACTCCGGGCAGAGCACGGCCGAGATGAAGTCGTCCTCGTGGCGGCACGGCTCGATCTGCCCCTGAAGGCGGGAGAAGTAGCGCAGGCCGTCCTTGCTGTAGACCTCCTGCCGCAGGAACTCCGCCATGTCCGCGTGGAGGCGGAAGCTCTCCTCGAACTGAACCAGCGTCCAGGGGCGCTCATCGCTGGTGGCACCGGGTGGCGCGGAGCGCGGCAGGAGGGTCTCGAAGAGGGACTCGTAGGCGGCGTACTCCCTGAAGGTGCGGCGGGGCTCGGAGGCCCAGTC
>DASXUI010000085.1:0-5900 GCA_036504955.1 Armatimonadota bacterium | reverse complement strand
CCCCAGCGCCTCGCCCCAGCCCACAATCCCATCGTCAGTCTCCGTCTTCACGAACACCCACCGCGGAGCAGCGGTGATGGCCTGGACGCCGGTGATCTTCATGGCGACTCCTTTTGGAGGGTCGTTGGGGCGTTAGGTCGTTGGGTCGTTGGGAAGGGCCTCAGAGGGGCGCGATGGAGCGCCCGCATATGCCTTTCGGCGGAGGGTTCGGTGAAGCCTTGTGGAGGAAGGGACGAGAGGGACCAAAGAGGATGATGGGATCGGCTGAGGCCCTTCCCAACGACCCAACGACCCACTCAGTGACGTGCGGCGCGGGCCTTCTCGGGGGTGGAGAGTGAGGAGCCGGCCTCGTCTTCATCGGAGAGGCGCTCGTAGGTGCACTTGCCCTGCAGGGCGCAGTAGGGGCACCAGCTCATGGGGGCTTGGAGGAACACCAGGAATCCAAGGAGGACGAAGATGAGCCCCGGGCCGTTGACCTTCTGGGCATCGAAGCCCAGGAACCCGATGGCCATAAGGGCAACGCCCAGGATGGCGCGTGTCATACGCTCCACCGGCCCCAGGTTTTTCGCGAAGAAGGGCCGACGGGTGGACCCCGCGGAGTCCTTAGGCGTGTCTGTCATCGTCCAGTGGTCCTGCCGATCGTGGAAGGGAAAGTGGGGGTAAGCGGCGCCCAGCACACTAGAAGGCGGCTGAAGCACCGGCGCTGGTGATGCCGAAGGTGGGAGTCGAACCCACACACTCTTTCGAGTAACGGTTTTTGAGACCGCCGCGTCTGCCATTCCGCCACTTCGGCCCGCCGAACCCCACTCAGTATAGCAAGGGGGCATGGGGCGGTCAACGAAGGGGAGGCGCTTGTGGCAGGCGACAGACTGGGGGGGATGAGGGGGTGAGGGGGTGTAAGGGCCTCAGAAGCTATCCTGTGCTCGCCAGAGTCACAGAACTGAGGCTCTTTCACCCCCCTCACCCGCATGCAATTCACCCCAGCGTGTCCAGTCCGGCGACGGCGCGGAGGATCTTAACCACGTCCGCGATGTTCACCTTGCCGTCTTTGTTGACGTCGGCGGCCTGAGTCTGGTCGGCGTTGAGCTGCACGAGGCCGAGTAGGGCCTTGAGCCCCAGGATGACGTCCTGAACGCTCAGCTTGCCGTCCAGGTTGGCGTCGCCCAGCTTCACACCGACACCCGGAACTCGGGTGGTGGCGTCGGGAGTGGCGTGCAGCCCCTCAGTGTTGCCCGCGTTATCCGTGGCCAGGGAGTAGAAGGCATAGCTCTTCCCTGCCTTGCCTGTGAACTTCGCGGTGGTGGCTCCGGTGTGGTGCTGCCACACAACCGGGGCCGCGCCGTTCTCGGAGACGTAGATGGAGTAGTCGCGAATCCCCGATCCCTCATCGGTGCCTGACCAGCTCACGTCGAAGGTCGCGTCAGCGGCCGTCTCGGGCAAGCTCTGGGCCCGGCTGCTGGGGAGCGACGTATCCACGGAGTTCGACCAGGTGTTGGTGGCGATCGCCGCGTTCTTGTCGAAGACGATGCTCGCCTGGTTCTTGATCTCGGTCCCGGTACGCAGCCCCGGTCTTGGAGCGACGGTGAAGGTGACGTTGCCCTCACCCTCCGGGGGGGTCTTGTTGGCGTCCAGGAACCCGAGCTCGGGGTCCTCAGTGAGCTTCATCGTCGCGGGGTCGAGGGCCGTGTAGTGCCACGTGGCAACAGCCTTCTCCAGGTCGATGCCGGCCTCGATGCGCACGATCAGGTTTCTTGCTGGTCGAAGGTCGATAGCGGTAGTGTAGGAGCTGCTGCCGTAGGGCGGAACCACCGTCCTGCTGCCGAAGGAGATGGGGCCCAGCCGGAAGGAGCCGAGGTCCAGCTTGTCGGCCGGGAGCTGGTCGGTGATGATCACCTCCTGAGCCGAGGCTGACGCCGTGGGCACGTTCTCGAAGTAGACGGTGTAGGGGAGCGGCTCCAGGTCCTTGATGTAGCGCGCCTCCCCCACTCCCGGTGGGCCGACCTTCTCGTTCGGGTCACCGGGGGTGATGACCTCATGCTGTTTGGCCTTCCGAATGTTCTCCAAGGACTGACCCGTGGAGTAGAAGGAGTAGGCGTTCCAGGCGAGGGTGATGGCGCTGAGGCCTATGGCCGCCGTGAGGGTTACCGGGCCACCCAGCAAACACACCGTCCACGCCGCCGCGCAGGCGGTATCCAGGAAGAAGCCGATGCCCTGGGCAACGGGAGCGGAGACCGGTCCCACGTCGAAGATGCCCTGGATGTTGTTGGGCCCTCCGGGCGGGTTCTGCAGCTGCTGGTTAAAGAACCCGCCGGTGTTGTACTGCTCCAGGTCCGAGGGTACCTGCTTCAGGTATCTCCCCGCGGCCGCCTGAAGGTCCCAGTCGTTCTCCGCGACCATCTCAGAGGCGGTTCGGACCGGATCCTGAAGCACCAGAGGCGGCGGAACGGGTGACTGGGGCAGCCTGTCGAGAGCCGCCTCCACATAGGCTCGTCCCATCATCTTGGATACCTGGTCGATGAAGTAGGACTGGCCCAGGCCGGTCCGACTGAACTCGGAATCCGGAGCGCGGAAGAGGCGCGCTTCCACCACCACCATCTCGTGCGGCCCCTGGGTCTGCGGGGTCAGGCGCACCCTAATGGCCTGGGCTCCGCCGGCGGGGAGCCTGTAGATGTAGATGGGGATGTAGCGGCTGATGGCGTCGGTGATGTAACCGGGCGCGCGCAGCGGGGAGTCCGCCGGAGGCAGCATCGTCGGCATCACGGGGCCTTCGAGCACCACGTCCATACCCAAGGGTGCCCGAACGACAAGCACCAGGTCGTAGACGTCCACGGGGCCGGAGTTGCCGTAGAGGATTGTGTCGGTGCCTGGGCGGCCCAGCCGCAGCTTGTCTCGGCCCACCATCTCCATCCAGAGCCCTGAGGTCCCCTGGGGGTTGTCGACCCGCTGTAGAAGAAGGTCGTGGTCGGTGTAGTCGGTCATCAGGTAGCCGGTGCCGCCTACCCCCAGCCCCGACAGCGTGGCGAAGGAGCCTGCCAGATCGCCCGCGTGGAAAACCGACAGCGACTGCTCCGGCGCCATCGTGAAGCCGGGCTGTTGCGTGATCTTCAGCGTGCCATCAAGGGAGGCGGTGCCACTGACGGAGATCCGGGGAGGCACGGACGGGTCTGCGCTGGTCAGTAGCATCTCCATCGAGGCGCCCGGCTCCTGGGTGAAGGTACCGCCGACAGTGACGCCCTGGGCGGAGCCTGACACGGTCGCTAGGCCGCTGTTGACGGTCGGCATGAGCGAGATACCGTCCGGGCCCGGGGACAGCGAAAGGGTGCCGGAGTTGCGGAGCTCCGGTCCTCCGCCGAAAGCGTGGCGGAAGCCTCCGCCCGCCAGCGTCATCTGCCCGGAGTTGGCGACTACGGCGCCATCGCCCGCGTTGACAACTCCCTTCCCGCTGCCAAGGACGGTTCCGCGGTTCTCGACCAAGCCGCCACGGAGAGTCTTGTCACTGTCTCCAGCGATGACCAGGTTGGAGCCGCTGGGAATGGAGAGATGGCCCCGAAGCTCCCCGCCGGTCCAGGTGAGGGTCCCTAGGACGTCTCCACCGGCGGTTAGGATGCCGCCGGCAAGCTCGAAGGGCCCTTGGGCAGTGATCGACTTGCCTGTAGTAACCGTCCCGCCAAGGACGCGTACGCCAGACGAGCCGCTGACGACGGTCTTGTCGGCCAGGCTATGGTCTCCGCCAGCCAAGTCGATGGCGCCGGGGCCGCCCTGAAGGATGCCGGTGTTGTTCAGGCGCAAGCTGGAGCCCGGGAAGGTGACTGCGCCGGCCTTGGTGGTTCGGAGGGTCCCTCGGTTGTTGAAGCTGGGGCGATTCCCGAAGGCGTGGGTGAGAGTGAGCGGAGTCTGTGCATCGAAAGTGCCAGAGTTGGTGACCGCCGCGTCATCTCCGGCAAGGATGCCTCCCTCGCCGTTCCAGGTGGTGGCGCCCAGCAGGGCGTAGCCGCCGCCGCGCCACGTCTTGGTGTCCCTACCGTCGATTGCAAAGCTCAGTCCATCGGCAAAGGTGTAGCTTGCGCTCATCTCGCCGCCGGTCCACTCGAAGAGCCCCTTGCCCTGGAAGGTCGCGGTGCCAACCAGTCTACCGCCCAGCTCCCTCACGGTGCCCTCGATGTTCTGCTGCCCCTCGAAGTCAACCTGGGCCCCAGCGCACCGCAAGGCCCCCGCGCCCATCACTTTGGATCCCTCGAGGAGCAGATGCAGGCCGCCGGACAGGTCGATGGTGCCGGTCTGCACATCCACGACCCCGCTCTGCGCGAGGGCGAAGCTGGAGCCTGGGAAGGTGGTGGCGCCGGCGGACTGAGTCTTTCGGAAGGTGCCCCTGTTCTCCAGGGTCGGTCTGTTTCCGAAGGCGTGGGTCAGCGAGCTGTCATTCCTGACCTCCAGGAGGCCGGTGTTCAGGATACGCGCGTCATCGCCGCCCTGGAGTATCCCTGTGCCCGTCCAGAGGAGAGTGCCGGCGTTCTGGAGATGAGCTCCTCGGAAGCGCTTGAGCTCAGGGCCGGCCAGGGTCCACAGTGCGCCTTCCGATACCTGGTGGGTACCTTGAAGCTCGCCGCCGGTCCACAGGAAGCCCTTGCCCGCGTAGCTGGCGTTCCCCGTCAGGATGCCGCCGGATAGCTCGACTGGGCCGGTCACGGTCTGAAGGCCTTGGGCGTTCACCGTGGCGCCCTGCAAGCGAGTAGTGCCGGTCCCCGTGAACTGGGCGCCAGCCGTGAACTGATGGTAGCCGCCGGAGAGGGTCACCGCGCCGCTCTTGACCTCCAGCGTTCCGCTCTGGATGAGCTGGAAGCTGCTGTTGGGGAAGTCCGTGCTGCCGGTTCCCCCAGTCTTGGAGACGAGGCCCAGGTTCACAAGCGAGGGACGGTTGCCGAAGGCGTGGACCGCCTGGGCGTCTCCACCGAGGATCAGGGTGGCGTTGTTGGTGATGGCACCGTCATCCCCGCCAAAGATGGGGCCGGAGTCCAGCCACGTCAGCGTTCCGTTATTGGTGATTCGGCCGCCGCGAAGGGTCTTCACCCCATCGCCTCTGAGGGCGAAGTTGGTGTCCGGCACGACGGTCAGGACGCCACGCAGCTCGCCCCCAGTCCAGCTCAGGTCCCCCGCGCCGGCGAAGGCTGCCACCTTTGGATCGGTGGCACCAAAGAGGAACCCGGCAGCTAGCTCCAGGTGGCCGGAAACGGTTGCCGTGCCCGCCAGCGTCACCTGGGCGCCGCCGAGAAGGAGCCGTCCGGCTCCGGTGTAGGAGGAGCCATCAGACAGAGTGTGAGTGCCGCCCGCGAGGTCAACCGTGCCGGACTGGACGTCCATGACGCCCGACTGGTTCAGCCAGAAGCTGCTGTTCGGGAAGGCGGTCTCACCCGAGGAGCCAGCCTTGCGGAAGGTCCCCTTGTTGAGGAAGGTGGGCCGGTTCCCGAAGTTGTGCGTGATCTGGGAGTCGTTAGCCGCCAGGAAGAGGCTCTGGTTGCTGATGGTGGCGTCGTCTCCACCCTGAATGGGACCCGCGCCGGCCCACGCGAGGGTGCCCTGGTTGGTGAGCTGCACGCCACGGAGTACCTTGGCGCCGTCGCCCGAGAGGGATAGGGTGGTGTTCGGAGCGACCGTGACCGTGCCGCGCATCTCGCCGCCGGTCCAGCTCAGGTCTCCCGCCCCGGCCAGGGTGGCGGGGAAGGGCTCCGCGGCGCCGGCTAGCACCCCGGCCGCCAGCTCCAGATGGCCGGAGACCGTCACCGCACCCTCGAGGCTCACGTAGGCACCGGAGAGAAGCAGCTTGCCGCTGCCAACCACCGATGATCCCTGGGCCAGCGTGTGGTTACCGCCCGCCAGAGATAGGGTTCCGGACTGCAGGTCCA
>DASXUI010000084.1:0-6049 GCA_036504955.1 Armatimonadota bacterium | reverse complement strand
GACTGAAGGGCCTTAGGGGAAAGGCCTCAGATCCGCGGTTTGGGTTTTCCCCTTAAGCCCCTTCAGTCCCCTGAGCCCCCTCAGCCCCAGGCATTGATCCGCTACGCGCCGCGCGCTAGGCGGCGGACGGTAGCAATGCGGTTCTTAGTCGGCGGGTGGGAGTTGAACCAGGTCACTATCCCGCCACTGCCGCTGCCATACTTCCGCTCGATCTTGTCCAGCATGTCGGCGCCTGCCTCCGGCGGATAACCTGCCCGGCGCATCGCCAGGACGGCGCCCTTGTCGGCCGCGTACTCATCCTTCCGGCTGTAGTGCCCCGCCATGGCGTTCACGTAGAGGTCCGTGCCCGTCCGAACAATCGATGACCCCTTGGTAACGCCTTGAAGTATCAGCGCGCCGATGCTGTTCACCATGTTTTTGCTGTTCTGGCGTTTGGCGTGCTTGCCCGTCACGTGGGTGATCTCGTGGCCAACGACGAACGCGAGCTCCGCGTCGGAGTCACGATCCCCTCTGATGGCGCTCATGAGGCCGGACATCACGTAGATGCGCCCGTCCGGCAAGGCCATGGCGTTGATCTCGCCCTGATGCTGGCCGTGGCTTCCGGGGCCAAGGATGGTCGCCGACTTGGGACGCATGCCCGCGGCGGGAGCGATGCGGTCCACCACCCGGTCGAGCTGGGCGTTCATGGCCCGGCCCTCCGAGGTGTCCGTCCCCACGACGCCGTACTCCTTCTCCAGCGCTTGGCCGACGTCGGCGGCCTGAAGGGGCCCTGGCACCAGAGCCCCGGCAGACAGCAGCGCGAGCCCCAAGCACAGATGCAACCTGAGGCGTACCACTCCCAGCGGCCACCGAGCGCGCGACCTCGACCGCGCGCGCAGATGCTCTACCGTGCGCCTATGGACGGAATGCCTGGTACGTTCGGTCATGGTGTTGACCTCCTTCCGATGCGGGGGCTCGCCTTCGAGACTGATGCGCCTAGCACGCGCCCCACTCCCTACTAGAGTCTACCCTCCCATGCCCAGGTTCCCCTACCTGCCTGAATGCGGGTCGTAGGGTCGTAGGGTCGTGGGGTCGTAGGGGGAGGGCCTCAGAGGGTGCACCTTGGTCCCTTGTGTCCCTTAGGTCTCTTCGCTAGGTGGCCCAAGGTGGACCCTCTGAGGCCCTGCCCTACGACCCCACGACCCTACGACCCTACGACCCGCCCCTAGGGCCCGCCCCTAAGGCCCGCCCTTGCCTTGGGAGATGCGGGCAAACAGCCGACATACAAGGGCGGGGGAAGCGACATGGGTATCGTGAGGGGCTCTTGGCGGATATGGCGTGCTGTAGGGGCGGCGAGCTGTGCCGCACTGCTGGCGGCTGGCGCTGGCTGGGCCGAGGCGCCAGGAGGGCTGCGCACCGTCGGTCTCAACACCAATGGGCAGCTCGGGGACAACAGCACCGTGGAGCAGCACTCGCTCCTCACCACTCTGGCCATCTCGGGCACCGCCCCCCTTACGGGGGTGACCCAGGCGGCTTGCGGCGCCAACCACACCATCGCCCTGCTGTCCGACGGCACCGTGGCAACCTGGGGCGCCAATGGCAGGGGCCAACTGGGAGACAACAGCGCCACGGAGCGACATCGCCCAGGCTTGGTGCTCTCCGGGGCTGGCGGCTCCCTGGGTGGCGTGGCGTCGGCATTGGCCGGCGACTCCTTCTCCCTCGCGCTGCTCTCAAGCGGCGGCGTCGTCGCCTGGGGCAGAGGGACCGACGGAGAGCTGGGCAACGCGGCGACCATCGACCAGAAGCTGCCGGTTCAGGTGAACGCAGTGGGCGGCGTGGGGTCTCTGTCCAACGCCGTCTCCATCGCTACCGGGCGGTACCACGGCCTGGCGCTGCTCTCCGACGGAACCGTTGCGGCCTGGGGTCTGAACGGCAGCGGCCAGTTGGGAGACAACACCACGGTTCAGCGGTCCACGCCGATCAGCGTGATCGGGCTCGGAGGCAGCGGGACCCTTCAGAACGTGGTCGCCGTCGCGGGAGGTGCCAACCACAGCCTTGCCCTGCTCTCGGACGGCACCGTTGCAGCCTGGGGAATGAACACGAACGGGCAACTTGGAGACTTCAGCACGACCCAGCGTCGCACGCCTGTGCTGGTGGCGGGCATCGGCGGAACGGGGAACCTGCAGAACGTGGTTGCCATCTCCGCCGCAGCCAGCCATAGCTTGGCCCTGCTCTCCGACGGGACCATGGTGGCCTGGGGACTGAACACCAACGGCCAGCTTGGGAACAACAGCCTCATCCAGAGCAACACGCCCGTGAAGGTGGTCGGCCTCACCGGCACCGGTTCCCTGGGCGGGATCGTGGGCCTCGCGGCTGGACGGCTGCACTCACTGGCGCTGGGCGCCGACGGCAGCGTCTACGCCTGGGGGCTGGACCAGAATGGGCAGCTTGGGGACAACAGCTCCACCCAACGTCAGGTGCCCGCGCGGATGCTGGGAGTGGGAGGCGCCGGTACGATCGCGAACGTCTCCCAGGTGTGCTCGGGCTGTCAGAGCGACTTCTCCGCGGTCCTCGTATCGAGCTACCAGGCGGTCGACCTAGCCGTTGGGGGCGACAGCCGTGGCCGCGTGTTGTTCGCGGCTCCCGGCGCTACCACCAACGGCGTTCGCATCGACCAACTAAGCCTCAACGGCGCGACGGCCACCGCGGTGGCCATCTTCGACCCACCTTCCGGTGCTGCCGTCGCCCGCCGCCTGCTTCGCGGCTTCGACGGCAACCTTTACGTCCTCTTCACGGACTCAGCCACGGCCCCCACGCACTTCGCCCTCGCCGTGGTGCCGGAGAATGGCGGCACGGTAGTGCGCTCCGCCGCGACGGCCCTCTCCGGCACTCCCCTCTCCGTGGCTCAGGACGGAAGCTTCAACAGCTACCTCTGTTACCGGGCGGGGGGTATCGGCAGCGCCGCCGTTGTGGCCCCCCTGGGCGCCATCACAGAGGGGGCCCAGGTGACGCTGGGCGGCGCAACCACCCTCACCAACCCCGTCGCCAGCCCCACGACAGGCGACCTTCCCATGGACGTGGCCCTCGGCGGCTCAGGCGTGGTTCGTGTCCTGTACGCCACGTGCCCCACCGGCACGCCCAACGGCTGGGTGGTGGCCTCACACCCCAACGCTGCCACGGCGCCGGCCGACGCTGTCTCGGCCCCACAGAGCTCCCTCGGGCTGCCTCTGCGCCTCAGCGTGGATGCCTCGGGGAACGCGGTCGTCCTTTCGTCCTCGGGCAGCCTCGGCGCCTCGCGATGGAACTGCTCCACCGTCACGCCGGGAGGCGGCGATGGAGTGGCCATCGGCACGTCTCACGCGGCCCAGAACTGCGCCGCGGGCCTCGGGCAGCTTCAGGCCCTGTCCATCGCCGTCAGCCCGGCCAGCCCGAACGAGCCCCGGCTCCTCCTCGGAAACGACTTGCCCTGGCTCCGCCGGCACCTGGCGATGGGCACCATCGTCGTGTCTCGCCGCGGGTCCGGCCGGGTATGGACGCTCTCCGGCGCCACCAACAACCCCACCTACGCCAGCCTGCCCTTCCGAGACTGACGCGCGGCAGGAACCCTCCAGGGACGCTGGGAAAGCTGACTTGGCGGCAGACACTGCCGCGCCCGCTCCCACCCCTCCAGGAGGACCCCCTTGAGCTCAGCACCCGAGGTCATCTGCGCCGGAATCCTTGTCGCCGACCACTTCTCCAGCCCCATGAAGGCCCTGCCCAGAGCCGGGGAGCTGGTGGCCGTGCCGGAGATGGCGCTGCGGATTGGGGGCTGCGCCGCCAACGTCGCGGTGGACCTCGCCAAGCAGGAGGTCGCCACCAGCGTGATGGGAAAGGTGGGCCGGGACATCTGGGGGCGCTTCCTCAAGGAGGAGCTGTCCGGCCACGGCATCGACACCAGCGGCGTGATGGAAACGGATGCCTTCCAGACCTCGCAGACGCTGGTGCTGCTCTGCGTGGGTGAGGACCGTCGCTTCGTCCACTCCTTCGGCGCCAACAAGGACCTGCGCGCGGAGGACTTCAACCGCGAACGAGTGGCCTCGGCCAAAGCCTTCTACCTGGGCGGCTACCTCGCCATGCCGGGCCTGGAGCCCGGTGCTACGGCGGACCTGTTCCGGTTCTGCAGGGAGAGGGGCGTCACCACCTTCCTGGACGTGGTGACCTCCGGCGACTTCGAGCCTTCCGGCGAGCTGGAGGCGGTGCTTCCCTTCGTGGACTTCTTCCTCCCCAACGACGACGAGGCGCTGCTGCTCACCGGTCGCACCGATCCGGCGGAGCAGGCCCAAGCGCTCATCGACCTGGGCTGCCGGACCGTCGTCCTCACCCTGGGCTCCCGAGGTACGCTGGTCCATGACGGCACCGGCCTCCACCGCTTCGGCGCCTTTCACGTGAAGGCGGTGGACAGCTCCGGCTCCGGGGACGCCTTCGCGGCCGGCTTCATCACGGCCCACCTTCGGGGCGGCACCATCGAGGACTGGGTCCGGCGAGGCAGCGCCCTCGGCGCCTCCTGCGTCCTCAAGATCGGCTGTACCGAGGGCGTGTTCACGCGCACCCAGGTCGAGGAGTTCCTAGCCTCGAATCGCCTTTCCGCTGCCTGAGGTGGATTGACGGGTCGTTGGGTCGTTGGGGAAGGGCGAAGAGCCCCTCACGCCCCTACCCCCTCTCCCGCGCGGCGGGCGAGGGGGCTCAGGTACACTCTGGGCGGCCAGAACACCCCTTTGCAGGCCAGTGGAGCCTGCCACCGCCCTCCAGTTGCGTCCCCTCGCCCGCTCGCGGGAGAGGGGGTAGGGGGTGAGGGGCAGTTCGCTCCCTACGACCCGCCCTTCACGCAACCAGGGCTTGCTCCGCCAGGAGCTCCCAGTCGGTGTTCAGGGCCTGGAGGCGGGTGTTGAGCTCCTGGTACTCCTGGGAGAGTTCCGCGGCGCTGGTGCCGTCGGCGTAGGTTGCCTCGTCGCCGAGAAGGGCGGTGAGCTCCGCCAGGCGTGCCTCCACCCGGCCAATCTCGTTTTCCACCTTAGCGAGTTCCCGCTTCACGTTGACGGAGCGCGGTTTGCCAGGCTTTGGCGCCGAGGGTGCGGCCCGCTTGCTCTTGTTGGTCGCTGCTGGGGGGACCGGGGCGGTGTAGGCGCGCCACTCGTCGTAGGTGTAGTCGAAGGGCGTCGCCTGCCCATCCTTCACGTGGACGATTCGGTTGGCCAGGGCGGACAGCAAGTAGCGGTCATGCGAGGCGAAGATGAGCGTTCCCGCGTAGTCCGAGAGGGCGCGCTCCAGTGCCTGGCGCGACCACAGGTCGAGGTGGTTGGTCGGCTCGTCGAGCACCAGAAGGTTGGGTGCAGAGACCATAAGCTTGCAGAGGATCAGGCGATTTCGCTCGCCGCCGCTCAGGGCGCTCACCGGCTTGAAGACGTCGTCGCCCCGGAACAGGAACTGGGCGAGGAGGTTGCGGGCCTGGGCGGGCAGGACGTCCCCAGCGTTCAGCAGCTCATCGAGGACTGAGTTCTCCTCGTCCAGGTGCTCGTGCTGCTGCCCGAAGGTGCCAAGCGTCACGCCGTGGCCGATGACCACCTCTCCCTCGTTCAGCTCCTCCTCACCAATGATGCACTTGATAAGCGTCGACTTCCCGGAGCCGTTGGGTCCGACCAAGCCCAGCCGTTCGCCGCGCTGCACCACCAGCTCCAGGCCGGAGAAGAGGCGGAGGGAGTCGTAACGCTTGGCCGCGCGGTGCATCGCCACTACGTAGCGGCCGCTGCGGGAGGCCGGCGCGATGCGGAAGTGCGTGGTCGCCTGGTTGCGGGGGCGATCGATTCGGTCCATTCGCTGAAGGCGGTTCTCGCGGCTCTTCGCCATGGTGGCGCGATTGCCGGCCTTGTATCGGCGGACGTAGGCCTCCAGTTTGGCGATCTCCTGCTGCTGGCGTTCGTAGGCCTCCTGAAGCTGCGCCTCCGCCAACTCCTTCTGGGCCACGTACTGGCTGTAGTTGCCCTTGTAGGCGGCGGCCACGCCACCTGTAAGGTCGACCACCTCCGTTGCCACT
>DASXUI010000083.1:0-3006 GCA_036504955.1 Armatimonadota bacterium | reverse complement strand
GAGCTGAAGCGCGGGTTCTCCACCTCATTGCTGGTCCAGGCGGCCGAGCGCCAGAGGCTGTGCGACTCCGTCTACGTGGCCCTCCCGGAGCCCGAGGACTGGACAAGCAGCAAGCGGTGGAAGGGCATCCAGCACCTGCTGCGGCGACTGGAACTTGGACTCCTTTTCGTCTGCTTTCGGGCTGACCCGCCCCTGGTGCGGACCGTCTTCCACCCCACGCCCTACGAGCGCCGCCGCAGCGCCCGGCACCGGCGGGCCGTGATCCGGGAGGTCGAAGGCCGATCCGGCGAGTACCACCCCGGCGGATGCACCCGGAGGAAGCTGTCCACCGCCTACCGCGAGAACGCGGTGCTCATCGCCTGCTTCTTGGAGGAGCGCGGCCCCATGGCGCCTAAGGACCTGCGGAAGCTAGGCACCGGACCTAAGACGCTCTCGATCCTCAGCAGCAACTTCTACGGCTGGTTCGAGCGGGTCGAGCGCGGGGTCTACGCTCTGAAGCCCTGGGTGCCGGGAGCGCTGGCTGAGTTTCCCCACCTTGTATCGCACTGCCGCGCTCGCGTCCGCGAGGCCCGCCTCGAGGCCCCTGTCCCCAGCCCGGAGGCGCCACCGCGCGCCTGAAAGGAGTCGTTCCCTTGCGCTCTGAAGCCCTGTTCTGCCTCCTCGCCTGCCTCTGCTCGCCACTGGTCCTGGCAAGCGGCAAAGCGGCCTCCGCGCCCCTCGTCTCCTTCAACTTCAAACAGGCGGCAACCGTGGGCGAGTGGAAGCCCGCGCATGACGTAGCGCCGCTGGTCAGCACCTCCGAGGGTATGGAGATCCGTATCACCGGAGGCGACCCCTACGTCATCGGCCCGGCCAGGGACCTGCCGGCCGGCACCAACCTCTGGCTGAAGGCCCGCCTGAAGTCAGACCAGGGCGGCACCGCGCAGGTCTTCTACTTCCAAACCGACGCCACGGAGGAGCACTCGGTCCGCCTCAACGTCCGGCCGGGGGCCTGGGAGGAGCTTCGCGTGCCCCTTCCGCCGCAGGGGCCGGGGACCCGCCTCCGCCTGGACCCCCCCGGCGATCGTGGAGCTTGCGTGGTTGAGAGTCTGATGCTGGAGCCCCGCGACATGCTGAAGGAGCCGGCGTGGCCCAAGCCTGATCCCGTCGTACTCCTAACCGGCTCGCTGGTCGTCGGGGCCGGGCCGATCTCCATCCACGCCTCCCGGCGCGGTGTCGGGCAGTTCGTCGTGGCCGTCAGGGACCGGTGGGTCGCCACGGGCCATCCGCGACCGCTCATCGGCTACATTCTGGCGGGCGAGCAGCGATGGCTGGACCTGGGCGAGAAGGGCACCGGCATCACCACGGCCTCGGGGAACAGGCTGCGGACCGTCATCACCGCCACCGACCAGGATACCGGCCACTGGAAGCTCACTCAGGAGTTCATCGCGTCACCCAAGCGTCAGACCATTGACGTTCGCTGCACGGTCACCGTCGATCAGGATCGAAACGTAACCTTCCTGCCCATGCTCCTGCTTCTCCCCGGCTCACGCTCCTTTGGCACCAGCAAGGGCCAGGCCCTGCTCGCCGGGCAGGAGTACCTGGAGGACGAGCCCAGCAGCTCCGAGGCGGATATCATCGGACCGGGCTCCCACCGCCAGGTCCCGGACTCCCTGCGGTTGACCTTCCCCCTCATGGCCATCCAGGCTGAGGACCGCTACCTGGGCCTCCTTTGGAAACAGGAACCCTACTTCAGCGCGCTCTTCGACTCCCCGGACCGGCTGCTGAAGTCCAATGCCCACCTCATGGGCATCCTCTACCCCGGTTCCGATGGCAGCAACCGCCTGGAGGGCTCTCCGCTGCCCTATGACCCAAGCCTCCTGAAGGGGAAGCAGGCCCTCACCCTCAGCGCCACGCTGGTGGGCGGCGTCGGCAAGAGCGTGGTTCCCGCCGTTCAGCGCTACGTGGAGCTCGTTGGCCTGCCTCCGCTGCCGGCCACGCCGCTCGGCAAACCTCAGCAGTATGCGCGCTGGAGCTCCCAGAGCTGGCTGAGCTCCAAGATTGGCGCCGGCGGCCTCTACCGGCACGCCTACTGGCCAGGCTCTAGCTTCAACCCGCAGCCGACCGCCGATGTAGCCTACTTCCTGGAGTGGCTGGCGCCGCGCCTCGATGCCGCGCTAGCGGACCAGCTTCGTGGCGCGGCCGCCGAGGCTCTCTCGCGGGTGCCCGATGACTCTCTCAACGTGGCCTCTATCTCCCACGTCCGCTACCCAGTGACCTCCCTCATCTTCGGGCACGTGGCCGAGTGCCTGGACCAGGCCCTCAAGGCCGGCAACGACCTGCTGTCGCGCTTCCAGCCGGACGGCACGGTGCTCTACGACAAGCCGGCGGAGGGCAACGACCTGGCGCGCACCCACTGGGCCCGGCACGCCAACGGCCTCACCGGACAGGTGGTGGCCAGCCTCCTGGAATCCGCCGTGGTCACCGGCGACCCCGACCTTCGCGCGAAGGCCCTGGCGGCCCTCAAGAGGCTGGACATCTACCGTAACAGCGTGCCGCGAGGTGCCCAGACCTGGGAGGTCCCGCTCCACACGCCGGACATCCTCGCTTCAGCGCACCTGGTCAAAGCCTACACCTACGGCTACGAGCTCACCGGCGACCCGGATATGTTAGGCCAGGCGCGGTACTGGGCCTGGACCGGCGTGCCCTTCGTCTACCTGGTCAACCCCACGGCCCAGCCCGTGGGCCCCTACGCCACCATCGCCGTCTACGGAGCCACTCAGTGGGTCGCTCCCAACTGGATGGGGCTGCCCGTGCAGTGGTGCGGCCTGGTCTACTCGGACGCGCTCTACCGCCTGGCCCGCCTCGACCCCAAGGGCCCCTGGCGTCAGTTGGCGGAAGGCATCACCCTCTCCGGCATCCAGCAGTCCTGGCCCTCGGACGACGCCGACCTTCAAGGCCTGCTCCCCGACTCCTTCAACCTGCGCCCGCAGACCCGAAACCCCGTGGCGATCAACCCCGGCACGC
>DASXUI010000082.1:0-4769 GCA_036504955.1 Armatimonadota bacterium | reverse complement strand
CTGGTGTGGAAGCAGCAGCCCACCACGCGGACCGGTCCTGACGAGCTTCTGCCGGGCCTGTTCTACACGCTGACCGGCGCCTTCATCATCGCCATGTACGCGGTGCTTGTGGCGCGGAGCCTGGGGTACATGTGGATCGCGATGGAAGCGACAACGCTGATGTCGGCGCCGCTGGTCTACTTCCACCGCAGCCGGGACTCCCTGGAGGCGACCTGGAAGTACCTGCTGCTATGCAGCGTGGGAATCGCCTTGGCGCTGTTCGGGACAGTGCTCATCTTTTCCGCGTCACAGGGGCTGGCTCCCAAGGGGGGGACGCTCCTCATCCCGGAACTGGTGGCCCGTGCGAGGGAGCTGGACCCACGCCTGCTGCGGCTGGGATTTGTCTTCTGCCTGGTGGGATACGGCACGAAGGCGGGCCTCTTTCCCTTGCACAACTGGCTTCCGGACGCCCACAGCGAGGCGCCCGCTCCCTCCTCGGCGATCCTATCGGGCTGCCTGCTGAACTGCGCTCTGGTGGCACTGTGGCGAATCACGGGGATCCTGAACGCCGCGGGGCAGCAGCGCTTCACTCAGCACCTGTTGGTCCCGGCGGCGGCTCTGACGGTGCTCGCCGCGAGCCTGATGCTGGTCCGCCAGCACGACCTGAAGCGCATGTGGGCGTACTCCAGTGTCGAGCACGTGGGGCTGCTGGCCCTAGCGATTGGCATCGGCTCCGGGCCCGTGTTCCTGCTGCATGCCCTCAACCACAGCCTGGTTAAGGCGGCCCTCTTTCTGCTCTCCGGGAATGTGCTGGCCCTCTACGGCACGAAGGCGCTCAACGACCTCGGCGGGCTGCTCCGCAGGGCCCCCGGGTGGGGGCTGCTGCTGGGGATGGGGGGCTTCGCCGTGGTCGGGAGCCCGCCCTTTGGTGTCTTCCTGAGCGAGTGGTGGCTGCTTACGCGAACGCTGGCTGTTGGGGAGGTGTGGGCGGCGGGCGTGGTGTTGTTGGGGCTGACCATCACCTTCGTCGCGGTGTCCGTCCACCTGGCCGGCGTGCTGTTCGGCGGGAGCGCCTCGGAGCCCCATGGGGGGCGGCTCACGGCCTCATCGCTGGTCCCGGGGGCGCTGCTGCTGGGGTCGCTGCTGGCGGGTCTGGCGCTTGCGCCGCCCGTGATGGCCGCTCTGGCCCGTTGGTCTGGGGTGCCGCGATGACCCTTCCGCCTGGAGTAAGGTCGGTGCCCGTGGGCTCCCTGCGTACAGAGGTGCTGAAGTCCCTCCGGCAGCCTGGGGCCCGCTGGGGGCACGCGACGGCTCGGGAGCAGTACGGAGGCGGCCTGGCGCTGGAGGTCCTGGTGCTGGACACGCGGCGAGGTACCGGGACCGTGCTTTCGGCGCCGCTGCCGCCCGGCACCCAGGAGTACTCATCGGTCACGCCGGAGGTACCTGCGGCTCACTGGGCCGAGCGCGCCATCGGAGACCTGTTTGGCTTGAGGGCGACGGGCCATCCGCGCTGGGAAAGCCTGCTGCTTCACGAGGCATGGCCCGCGGACCATTACCCGCTGCGGTCCGATGCGCCCGAGGAGACGAAGCCCGCGCCGCGCGAGGCTTACCAGTTCCTGCGCGTGGAAGGGGAGGGGGTTCACCAGATACCCGTCGGGCCCATCCACGCGGGGATCATCGAGCCCGGCCACTTCCGCTTCAGTTGCCTGGGAGGGGTGATAGCGAACCTGGAGATCCGGCTGGGATACCAGCATCGGGGCATCGAGAAGCGCATGACGGAGGTCCCCTGGGCCCAGGGCCGCTTCTTGGCGGAGTCAGCCAGTAGCGACACGGCCGTGGGCAACGCCCTGGCTCACTCGGTGGCTATCGAGCAGTTGTTGGGCGCGGAGCCGGCGCCGAGGGTGCAGGCGCTGAGGACCATCGCCTTGGAGTTGGAGCGCGTGGCCTGCCACCTGGGCGATCTGGGTGGGCTCTCGGGGGATATTGGCTTCAGCCCGGGGGCGGCCCTCTTCAGCCGGCTTCGTGGGGCGGCCCTGGGACTGGGAGAGAAGCTCACGGGGTCTCGCCTCCAACGCGGCTACGCGCGGCCTCTGGGGGTCTCGCGCGACTTGGGTGACGCCACGCGCATGGCCCTGCGAGAGGGAACAGAGGAGCTCGCACGTAAGGTCGGGCAGGCGCTGCCGATGCTACTTGGGAACCCGGGCGTGGTGGAGAGAATGGAGGGGGCCGGCCGGCTGTCCGCCAACCTCGCCAAGGAGTTCGGCTTGGTAGGGCCCGCGGCCCGAGCCAGCGGCGGCCACTACGATGCGCGCCGCTGCTTCGCACACGGCGTTTACCCCGATCCGGAGCTGACCCCTGCCACGCGTACCGGCGGCGACGCCTACGCGAGGGCGGAAGTGCGGGGCGATGAGGTGACCGCGAGCCTCACGAGAGTTGCCGGCCTTCTTGATAGCCTGCCTGTCGGGAAGGTGCAAACCGCGCTGCCCGAGAGGCTGCCGGCGGGCCGGGTGGCTGTGGGGGTGGTGGAGGCGTGGCGCGGGGAGCTGATCCATTGGGTTACCACCGACGGCGAGGGACGCATCTCCCGCTACTGCATCAAGGACCCCAGCTTCAACAACTGGACCGGGCTGGCGATAGCGGCCAGGGGCAACCTGGTTGCCGACTTCCCGCTCTGCAACAAGAGCTTCAGTTTATCCTACAGCGGCAACGACCTATGAGACACCTGATCGAGTGTTCCTCCGCGCTTCGACTTGGGTCCATGGGTCTGAGGGTCCGTACCGATGCTTAGCTCACTGAGGGCTCTAGTGGGAGCCGGCATGGCAACCCAGAGGGGCCTGTTCCCCGACCAGCCGGAGGGCGCCAACGGCCTGCCGAAGGTGACTGAGCAACCTTGCTTGGGTGAGCGCTGCGGTCTCTGCGTGGCGGCCTGCCCGACGCAGGCCATCGCCCTTGGCCCGGCGGCCGGAGGCGAGGGGGCTGTCGCTCTGGACCGAGGAGTGTGCATCGGGTGCTCGGGGTGCCTCGAAGCCTGCCCAACCGGTACCCTTGCCCGCGACCTCCGCACCCGAACAGCGGTGACCCGGCGCGAAGACCTTGTATTCAGCAATCGGCAGCGGCCCGTGCGAGGGGCTGAGCCGCGTAGGCCTTCGGAGCTACTGAGGTCGCTTCACGTGCGGGAGGTCTCCACCGGCTGCAACGCCACGGATCTGGAGGTCCAGGCGACCACCAACCCTATCTTCGATGCTGCCAGGTTCGGGGTACACTTCGTTGCCTCACCTCGCTTCGCTGACGCGCTGCTGGTGACCGGTCCGGTGGCTCGGGGGATGCGTGAGGCCGTGGTCCGCTGCCACCGGGCGATGGGTGCGCCCAGACTGGTGCTGGCGGTGGGAACGTGCGCCGTAAGCGGGGGCCTCCACCGGGGGGGCTATGCCGAGGCCGAGGGCGTGAGCGTGGTGCTCCAACCGGATGTCTACGTCCCTGGTTGTCCTCCGCATCCCTGGAGCATCATCCATGGGCTGCTGGTAGCCATGGGTCGAGCGGAGGGTGTCGCGGCCGGCACGACGACGGAGAAGGAGCCCGACGGCTCCCGTGGTAAGGGGACCTGATCGGTGCTTGGCACTCGGCCCTGAGCTTAGCAGGGCGCCGCCGAGGTTTGGCGCCATCCCTGAGCGGGGATAACTTGCTTGGGTGTGTGTCGCGGAGCGGCCGGGAGGGCGCTTCGGGGCGCCTTCGCCCCCCTGCCAGGCCGCGGTTAAGTCACCTCAGGCCCTGTCTCCTACCCAGTACGCTTGTCCGACTGGGACACCCCAAGGGATTCCCGCGCGATGGCACTCGAGCTTGTGGAGAAACGAGGGAGGCCGGTCCTCCGTGTCACAGGGGATGTTGACTACTACACCTCCAAGGATCTGGGTTCGGCCCTATCCGAAGTGGTCGAGCAGCAGCCCCACGCGCTGGCAGTGGATCTGACGGCCTGCGCCTATCTGGACTCCACAGCCGTGAGCCTCCTGCTTCGCGCCTACCGGACCCTGCGATCCCGAGGCGAGACCCTATGTCTGGTGCTTTCTGAACAGTACCTCCGGCAGATTCTGGAGGTGCTGAATCTGGAGGCGCTTCCGGGCTTGTACCTGTGTCGCGACTGTGGCCTGCTGCCGGGGAACTGGGAGTGCAAAGGCGGCGTGTCCGCCTCTGAAGTGCCCGTTGAGCCGGAGGCGGTCCTCTAGCGGGGTTGGTCAGAGTCCAGGGACTACCTTGCTTCCGAGACACCAGGTAGACCGAAGCTGGGTCCTTCTCCGCGTGCCTCTATGCTCTCTGAGTCCCCGTGGTGGGCCTCCCTCGCCCTTTCTAGTGTCTTGGTGTATCTCGCACCAGCGCGCGACTCCTGGTGGTGGTGTAGTCTGTGGCCGCCGACGAAGGGGCACGGGTGGAAACGGCCCCGAGGAAGTGACACTCCTCGGGGCCGCTCTGTGTCCGCCTTGGCCCAGCGATCGGGCCAAGGGTGCGCGTGGGGTTTGCCGGGTCTAGAAGGACGCCAGGACGTCCCCCTCATCACCGTCAAGCGGGATCAGCGATTCGGCGCTTGGGGGCCCGGAGAGGGCTCGCACCTGGGGCCGGCCCATCTGCCGCAGCTTAGGGGCTCGCGGGGACGTCTTGGGCCTCTTCAGTGCGGGACCTGAGGCGCCCGCATGGCTCAGCTCGAAGCTGCCGACCATGCTCAGCATCTCCTGGCTCTGGCTGGCCATCTCCTCGGAGGCGCTGGCGCTTTCCTCGGCGTTGGCCGCGTTCTGCTGAGT
>DASXUI010000081.1:0-7133 GCA_036504955.1 Armatimonadota bacterium | reverse complement strand
ATCAACCACTACGAGCTGCGGAGCGAGAACCAGAGCGTGATCACGGCGGTCACCCTCCCCAGCAATCCGGACGTGCGGGTGATGGCCATCACCGCGGAGAGCTGGTAGGGTGCGGGGAACCCTACTCAACGTCGTCACCATTGTGGTGGGCGCGGCACTGGGCGCGCTTCTTGGCCGGGCAGTTTCCGTCGAGCTTCAAGGGACGCTGAAGGACGGCATCGGCCTCGTCACTCTGCTGCTGGGCGGGCGGATGGCGGTGCGCACGCGAAACGTGATCCTGGTGCTTGCGGCCATACTGCTGGGCGCCGTGGTGGGTGAGACCGTTCACATACAGCAGGGCCTGGTGGATTTGGCCCACTGGTTTGACGCCCAGTCCGGCGGCTCTCAGGGCGACTTCATGGCGACGGTGCTGACCCCCACGCTGGTCTTCTGCGTGGGGCCCATCACCCTGATGGGGTGCCTGGAGGACGGCCTCACTGGCAAGTACCCACTCCTCGCCACGAAGAGCGTGCTGGACGGTTTCTCCGCCATGGCCTTCGCGGCGGCCCTGGGCTGGCGCGTGGGCCTCTCCGCCGCCGCCGTGCTGCTGATTCAGGGCGCTCTGACCCTGGGCGCGCGCTCCATCCAGAAGCTCCTGACACCGGACATGACGCGGGAGCTCTTCGCCACCGGCGGCGTCCTACTCCTCGGCCTGGGCGTCAACCTCCTGGCGCTGAAGCAGACCGACGTGCGCGTCCCAGCCCTACTCCCCTCCCTGGTCCTTGCCCCCCTCTTCGTCAGCCTGTCCCGCCGCTTCGCGCACTAGCTGCCCCGGCCACGGGCCACGTCGCGGCGAGGTTGGGGGCAGGAGTGACGGTCCGGTCCCATCCATTGCCCTCCCGACGATAGGCCCAATCGAGCCGATCTCTCACCCGGAACGAGAGCCTCTGATACCGATCGTTAGGCCGATTGGTAAGGCCGTGGAGCCGATCGCCCACCCCGTGAAAGGGTGGGCTGGTCTTGGCGCTCCGCGCGGAGCTGCCGCCTGGCACCGTCGCAGCACGCTAACGCTGGGCAGAGGGGTCGCAACGTCTGGCCCCGAGGCCCTTGAGGCTCCCCCTCTGCTGCCCGGGGCTGCTACCACAGAGGTAGGCCCGGCATGAGGCTGCGGTGACGGCCGGCGGGACTGGGTCTCGGTTCGCGATAGTCAGGTGACGGGATGGTGGTGCTGATGGGTGTGTGGGGTAGGTGGTGGGCGCTGGGCGCCGCGAGCGTGCTGTTGTGGGTGGGGCAGGGGGCGGTTTCGGCTCTGGTGGTCCGGGGCACCCTGCAGGACTCCTACGGCTATACTGCCAGCCGGGTGGCAGCGGATGGTCGGACGAGAGTCCGGGTGGTGCTGACGCCCGATGCGGCGACGAAGCCCTTGACGTACCGCCTTCTGAATCCCGATGGCTCCCTTGCGAAGGATGGGGGCGGGCTGATGCTGAACAGCGCCGCGCCAGCCACCGAGGTGACGACTCAGGGCGGCTCCGTGTCCTACGTCGCGCCGCTCGGGCTCGGGAGCCCCACCGCGCCGGGCGCGCGGGAGCTGTCCATCCACGTCACCTCCGGCGTCCCTTCGCCGATCGACGAGGCCTGGGTGGTCCCCTTCACGCTGGTCCGCCCTCCCGTAGCCCTGGTCCACGGCTTCCTCAGCAGCTCCGCCGTGTGGACCGCCGCGGGCCTGCCGGAGGCGCTGGATCAGGCCGGCTACTCTGCCGATGGGGCCTGGATGCTCGACTATGCCCCCACCCGCACCAGCGGCTTCGCGACGAACCTACCGGCGGTTCAGTCACAGCTCCTTGGCCTGCAGGCTCTCGCCCGAAGCAGGGAGCTGGCCTTCGGAGGCGTCGACCTCGTAGGCCACAGCATGGGCGGGCTCCTGGGGAGGCTGTATCAGCAGGCACCCCACAGCGGAGGCCCTGAGTTGGAGCGGATGCTCACGCTCGACTCCCCGCACTTCGGGAGCGAGTGGGCGGGGGTGATCCAGTTCGTGCCCTCCGGCAGCGCGCTGATCAGCCAGGCGCTGTCGCTGCCCTCCGACACTCAGGCGCTGAAGGACCTTGCGCCCGGCAGCGCCGCCTTGAAGGGGATCAAGCAGGTCGCGGTGCCCAGCCGGGCCGTGGTAGGCATCTCCAACGCGGAGGGCGGTGACTGGCGAACCGGTGGAACGGAGGATGGGGAATCCTTCCTGGCCGCCGTCACGCGCCAGGTGCTGTCCAGGGTGATGGGATGGCCGCCAACGACGCTCGCCGCCATCTTCGGGGAGGAGAGCGACCTGGTCGTCGGCGCGACGAGTCAGCGCGGCGGCCTGACGGGCGACTTCGTGACGCCGCTCTACCAGACCACCCATACCGTTGCCCCCACTCACGCCCGCGACGCACTCGTCGCGCTGCTGACCCAGTCCAATCCGGATCAGGGCTTCGATCCGGCAGGCTTCCCGCCGGTGGCGGCGAGCACCCAGGCTCTGAACAACGCGCTGATGCTCCGCCTGGCTGGCCTGCTCTTCGGCAGCGTGTTCGCGCAGGGAGGGGTCCAGGCGCAGCAGGCCACGCCAGGTCTGTTTCAGGTGCTGGAGCCGGCGCCTGGCGCTGTGGTGGCCGCCGGGGACTCCGTGAAGGTGACCCTGGCTCCCGCCGAGGGCGTGACGTTGGCGTCGGTGGTCGTAGGCTTGCCGGACGGGAGCAGCGTCACCCTAACGCAGGCGCCCTGGGAGGTAACCCTCAAGGCTCCCGCGAAGGGCCTGGGCTTCTACCCACTGATGCTGGTGGGGTTCGACACCAAGGCACACCTGAGTGTCGTGACGCTGCCTCTGACGTTGGTGCCGACACCGGCAGCGACGTCTATGGCGGTGCTGCCGGCCTCAGACCTCCACCTCCCCGCCGGGGCATCCGTCCCGTTGGCGCTGAAGGTCACGCTCTCCGATGGTCAGCCGCGCTGGGTGCCGGGCAGCGACCCCGGCGTGACGTACGCCGTTGGTGATGCCAACGTACTTCGCATCTCCCCGAACGGCGTCCTGTCCACCCTTAAGGCCGGCCAGGCGCAGGCAACGGCATCCTTCCAGGGATTCACTCAGCCGGTCACCATCGCGGTGGAGGGCGGTGCCCCGGCTTCCGGCGACGTGAACGGAGATGGCTCCCTGACGATCTCCGATGCCGTCCTCGCCCTCCGCATGGCCGTGGGCATCGGCACCGCGACGCCTCCACAGCGTGCCGCCGCGGACCTCGACGCGAACGGCCAGACTACGGTAGCGGACGTGGTCGGCATCCTCCGCCGCGTGCTGGGCCTAGGTTAGCGGCCGCGAACAGCTTCACCACCAAGCCACCAAGACACCAAGAGAACCTAGGGTGGGTCCTTCCCTGTGCTCCTCTGTGCCCTCTGTGTCTCTGTGGTAGAGCTCTTCCCGTCCTTCTTGGTGTCTTGGTGTCTTCGTGGTGAAGCTGTCTGCGGTCGCTAACCTAGGGCCGCCACGCCTCCACCAGACCATCCATGTTGGTGTCCGGCTGCAGGAGCCGCACCCGCTCGAAGCCGGCGGCCTCCAGGTCCTCGGTGGTCTCTGAGAGGGAGTAGGTCCCGCCGCCCTGGGTGGCTGTGAGCATGTTCAGGGCGAACAGCGCGCCGGAGGGCGGCTGGGTGTGGTCCTCCGACATCACGTGGTCGCGGACGACGAGGCGGCCGCCGGGTACCAGGGCCCGCAGCGTCTTCGTGTAGAGCTCCCGGTTTTGCTCCCGGCTGTTCTGGTGGATTATGGCGCTGAGGAGGGCCAGGTCATGCCCCTCCGGGAGAGGGTCACTGTAGAAGTCGCCGGGCACCAGAGCCACCCGGTCGAGCAGGCCAGCCCCGGTCAGCCGCTCGCGGGCCATCTCAATGACGCCATTCCGGTCGAATAGGGTGGCCTTCAAAGCCGGCGAAGCCTTCAGGAACGCGATCGTGTAGGTGCCGGAGGCCCCGCCGATGTCCAGCAGCCGGCTGGCGGAGCCGGGGACCACGGCTCTCACGATTCGGTCCGCGACGGGTGTTCCCACCACGTGCATGGCGCCGATGAAGGCCCGCATCTGAGCTGGATCGAAGCCTCCGGAGCCCGCGCTGCCCGGCTGTCCGGTCGTCACCGCCTCCGTGAGCTGGGACCACCGCTTCCACAGCCCGGCCCCGTGCAGGACCATGGGCAGGATCGTATCCGGCGCCTGGGCTGAGAGGCTGTGGGCCTCCTCCGCCAACTGGTACCGGTCCCCTTCCTTGCTGAGTATGCCCAGGCTGACCAGGGCATCGGATAGCATCGTCACGGCCCGAAGGTCCGCTCCCACACGCTCCGCGACCTCCTCAACGCCCATACGTTGGCCGTCCAGGAGCGTGTACAGGCCCAACTCCGCGCCCGTCAGCAGCACCCGCGCGGACATGAATCCCCTCGCCATGCCAAGCAGCTCATCGCCAGTATGCGACATGCCTCGAGTCTCCTTCCTTCCCGAACAACTACTCTACAGCCATAGAGAGGTGCAAGGGAACGTCACTCATAAAGGACCAAGGGTCTGAAGGGGCTGAGGGGACTTAGGGGGAAGACCCGAGGTGTCCATCTGAGGCCCCTCCCCTCAGCCCCCTCAGCCCCTAACCCCTCGC
Source organism: Armatimonadota bacterium (assembly GCA_036504955.1). Lineage (GTDB taxonomy): Bacteria > Armatimonadota > DTGP01 > DTGP01 > DASXUI01 > DASXUI01. The sequence goes on along the minus strand of DASXUI010000081.1, from coordinate 2,501 downwards.
CACTACCCCGGCCGGTGGGTGAAGAGTGCCAGGGAGGCTGTGTGGCCGTGGAGGAAGCTTCGGCCTCCCACGGGGCCCACCTCTCCGGCGGCGAAGAAGCCGCTGAGGGGGAGTCCGGGGAAGCGATGGTCCACGGCCGCGACGTCGTGCCCCGCCTCGCCGAAGAGGCGCGAGCCACGACCGTTGCAGGTGAACAGCAGGGCACCCACGGGAGACCCCAGGCGACGGCTGGAGAGCAGCCGCCGGAACTCCTCGTCGGCGCTGTCGGCGTCCCGGACCTGAAGCTGCAGCGGCTGGCCCGGCTGAACCACGTCCCCCAGGGCAAGGGCGCCCGTGCTTGGGTCGGCGCCGAGGATGTTGCGGACCACCGTTGAGCCCCTGCCCAGGAGGTCCGCGTACTCCTGAATCACCAGGCCCGCCATCAGCCCAGCCTCCATCAGCTCCTGGTCGCCGGGAGAGGCGGCGTCGAAGACCTCCTGCACCACCTCCAGAGCCGGGCGGCCGCTCAGGTGAGTTACGAAGTTGCCATCGGTTCCTGTCACCAGGTGGAAGCCGCCCACTGGCCGGCAGCCCTGGCTGACGATGGCTTCCAGGCCCAGGGCGCCGCCGAGGCTGACGCCGACCGCGCCCTCAGCCCACGCCTCGTCGTCGAGCACCAGCAGGTTACCGCCTGGAGTCCGTCCCGCGCTGGCCATACCACCCACCACGGGGGCCTGGCCCACCAGGCCGCCAAGCGCGCTGAGGAGGTCCTCAGCGGGCGAGGAGAAGGGGTCGCCCAGCAGCACGACCCCGGTGGGGTCCAGCGGCCCCAGAACCCGCTTTCGGAGAAGGGCAGGGTCGTCGAGGGTGGACACCCAGTCGGCATTCCCAAGGCGGAAGGGGTGGAGTTCGGCGCCCGGAAGGTGGCCCGCCCACACGCTCGCGGCAGGTTCCATCTCCACCTCGCGGCCGGTTGAAAGCACGCTCTCGCTGGTGCAGCCCAGGAACACCTGGGGCGCAAGAGCTAGGCGGAACTCCTCCGCGATGCCCTGCACGGTCTCCGGCTCCAGGCCCGACGCGAAGAGGAACGCAAGGTGCGCGGGCCCTCCGAGCTCCGTCGAGAGGGCCACCGCCATCTCCTCGCCCGAAAGCGGTGTCTCAGACCTTCTTCTTAGCTGTGCTGCCGATCTCAAGGCATCTCCTCACTCCCGACGAGCTCCACTGTTTCCTCCCACACCAAACTGGGGAGACCCGCGTCGTCCCACCACGCCCGTTCAGCGGCCAAGACCCGGGTTCCGTTCCGGGCCGTGAGTGGAGGGAGGACACCCCCAGAAGAGAAGACGGTACCAGTGTTAGGTTAGCCTGAATCACCAAGGATATGTGCATATCGCTAACTTGGCGCCATCGCGGCGCCCTTGCCAGAGCTGGATGCGTCCTGGGAGCAAACCGATGGCTGAGAAGAGGTATAGACTGGGTATCGCGGCGATGGTTCACGATCACGTGTGGGGGGAGCTGCCCAAGTGGAAGCAGCAGCCGAACGTGGATATCGTGGCCGCGGGCGACGTAAACCAGGACCTACTGGATCGGGTCCAGCGCGACTTCGGGGTTCAGAAGCTCTACCACACCTGGGAGGAGATGATCGAGAAGGAGGAGCTCGACATCATCCAGGCCGCCAGCGAGAACTCCAAGTGCGCGGATATCGTCGAGGCCGCGGCCGCCAAGGGAATCCACGTGGTCTCCGAGAAGCCGATGGCCGCGCGGCTGTCTCAGGCGGACCGCATGCTGGCCGCCGCCAAGAAGGCCAACATCAAGTTGATGATCAACTGGCCCACCGCCTGGTACCCGGCTCTTCAGACCATGGCCGGCCTGATCCAGGAGGGTGCCATCGGCAAGGTCTTCTACTTCAAGTTCCGCTCCGCCCACAACGGTCCCAAGGAGATCGGCTGCGACCCGCACTTCTGGAAATGGCTCTACGACGAGGAGCTGAACGGCGCCGGATCGCTGATGGACTACTGCTGCTACTCCGCCAACATGTGCGCCTACTTCCTGGGGAGTCCCAAGAAGGTTACCGGTTTCCGCGGCGTCTTCGTCAAGGACTACCCCATCCCGGACGACAACGCGATCATCCTCTCCCAGTACGAGCACGCCTTCGGGGTCGCCGAGGCCTCTTGGACTCAGCCGGTGGGCTACGCGACGCCGAACCCCGTGGCCTACGGCACCGAGGGTTCACTCGTCCTGTGGCAGGACAAGGTACTGCTTCAGCGGGTGAACGAGGAGCAGAAGACCATCGATCCCAAGCCCCTGGAGCCCGGCTACCGCACCGCGCCGGAGTTCTTCCTACGGTGCCTGGAGACGGGTGAGCCCATCACGGGTATGGTCAGCCCCGAGGTCAGCCGCAACGCCCAGGAGATCCTTGAAGCCGGCTACCGCAGCGCCAACACCGGCATCGCCCAGGAGCTGCCGCTTAAGGACTAGCTCTGCAGCAGTCAGCGGCCAGGGAACGTCACCACCAAGACACCAAG
>DASXUI010000080.1:0-21103 GCA_036504955.1 Armatimonadota bacterium | reverse complement strand
CTGGAGCAGCCGCGACTCCTCCAGGTCCTTGACCGGTACCTCCTCCAGAAGCGCGAGGAGACCATCCGCGTCAAGGATGGTGGACTCGAGCAGGGGCGCCGGGCCGCCGTTGGCGACGACGTAGGTCAGGTTGATCTTGTGTCGGCCGTCCTTCGGGTCCCTGAAGAGGTCGAGTCGCGCGTCCTCGAGGTTGTTCCAGGGCTTCTCCATCTCCTCGACCGACCGCGGCTCCGTGGGGTCGGAATGAAGCCGCAGCTCCTCCACGGTGGGATGGACGTGGGCCGGAACCAAGGAGCGCTTCAGCACGCGGTCACCACGGAGGCTCACCAGCACGAGGGAGTTCACGCCATCGCGGCCTACGCACCGCACCAGGGCTAAAATGATCCCGCGCTCCGGGTGGTTCACGAATCCGGGGTTCAGCACGTGGCAGGCGGCCACGTCCAGGGCCGCGACGTCGCGCAGGATGCCCCGCAGGCGCTGCCTGAGCGTCTCTGGCGTATCTGAAGGCTCCATCAGATCCAGCAGCGGCTCGGGCGGCGTGGACAGGTCGCCGAAGAGAAGCTCGATGAGGAGGTCGAGCACCGGCAGCACCGTACGCGACTCCCCCCCATCCGGGTGCCAGCGGTGCACCACCAGGCGCTCGCGCCAGGGCACGGTCTGCAGGCGGATGATCTGGGTGATCTGGTCGTTTGAGGAGGGGTCAACGGATGCGGCAAAGGAGAGCTCGCGGAGGATCTCCTCATCGCGGTCGGTCAGCAGATGATCTCGCCGCAGCCGCCACAGCATTGCCGCACCCAGGAGGTACTGGGCGATGATGCTGTTCTGGCTTGAAAGGGTGTGGACCAGGTCGCCGTCTCGCTCCCCGCTTTGAAGGGCGGTGATCAGCTCCATGTCCTGCCCCAAGAAGCGACCGGGGGTCTCCTGGTTCTCGATCAGAAGCTGCTCCAGGCCGCCTCGCAGCCGGAGCATCCAGTCATCCTCGCCCTGGTAGGCGGCCAGCTCGAACAGGAAGTCCTGGAGGAAGCCGAGGGGCGCACGGTTGGCGAAGAACAGGAGAAGGAACTCCAGCTTAACCCAGGAGGGGCGCTCGTGGCAGGTGGCGGGAGCGCTGCAGTACCGGGATCGGAAGCGCAGCTTGTGGGCGGTGACCTGCCGCAGAAAGTCGATGAGGTACGACTCCGGCATCAGAACGGGGGTCGGCGACTCCTCGAAGAGAGTGCCGACGTTGGGGAGCGCTACGCCGCCGATCGACGGTAGGCCACCCGTGCCTGCGGGAGCGTCCTGGGGCGCCAGGTAACTCCCAGGGGTGGTGATAGGGAAGGAGCGGAACAGCAAACGACTAGTCCTTGCTATAGACCGTATCGCGCGTCGCCGCCCTGCGGGGCCGCCACTGCCCGGGCGCTGATGCGGGTCGAGCGAGGCATCAGTCCCGGCGACACCAGATCGGCAGACATCCAGGTCATTCTAGCACTGGCAAGCTCAGAGTCGCAACAGGAGCACGGGCCAGTCCCCGTCACTAAGCCGCCTCAGCAGGTTGAGAAGCACGTATCCCCTCAGCAGCAGCAGAAGCATAAGCACGGCGCTGCCGTAGATGCAGAGCACCGCAAGCCCGGCAAGCAGCTTCTGCCACAGGGGCGCATCCGTGTAGACGACCACCTGCCACAGGGTGTGGATGGGGCGCCACCGGCGGTCGTCCTCGCGCTGCCGCTCTATCTCCTCCTCATCCTCAGAGGCCTGGCCCCGCCAGCGGGCCCGGAACCGCGCCCCAATATCCCCAGGCCGAAGGTCGCTCTCAGGCTCCTGCTCCACGCGCTCGGACCCGGAGCTGGGCCCGTAGCCGCACCGCGCCGAGGGAAACCCGGCCCTCTTGAGAGTCTCGTAGGCCTCGATGACCTGACGGGTCTCCTCGTTGGCCCGGTCGCGTTCCGGCCCCTCAGGGTGGAGGTCGGGGTGTAGGGCCTTCACGCGTAGGCGGTATGCCCGCCGGGCCGCGAGCTTTCCACATCCTGGCGGGGCACCCAGAACTCGGTACGCCTCGCCGAGTGTCATCGTCATTGGCACCTCGCGCCCTCTCGGAACAGCTTGCCTGTACCTAGGTCACCCTTACAGCAGGGCAACTGCCGGCTTCTCTCTAGCGCCCCCCAACCTGCTCTAGGTCAGCCATGGTTTGCGACGCTGCTAGGGTGGGTAAGACACCGGACAGATGCTGCTCGATCCGCCGAGTTCGACCAGCGCCCACTTGGATGTATGGGCCCAGCCGCAACTAAGGGCCCGAAACGAGGGTCGCGCTCTGGGCCTGGGCGGAACCGGCCATCCCGAGAGCGACTGGGCCACCCAGGCCGCGGACCTGGCATAGGCCGTTCCCTTACGTCTCATGGAGCGCTTTTGGCGGCGGCGGGGTCGGCTCCTTCAGCCCGGCGCGTCCGGCGGCAGTGGGCTGAGCTTCGCGCGCGACGGGGCTAGCTCAGTTCCGGTCCGAGCTAGCACTGTTTGATGCAGCGATCCGGTCTAACGACATCGGCCAGGAGTGCCGACACTGAGCACAGGAGGCTTACCGATGGTTGATACTGACTGGTCCCATCTCCGAATGCGCGAGCTCCCAGCGCCGTCGACCAACTTGCTTCTTGGCCGGCGTCGGTTCGGACGCCCAAGTTCCCGCCTGGCAACGCTGGCCGCCTGGGTGGGCCGACTGCTGGGTCGCTAGCCACCGCCCTACTTCCTTCTACGAGGGGCCCGGCGCCTGCGCAGGGGCCCCTCGGCTTCGTCTGCCCTTCCCGGTTCCCACGCTCCAGGCGCATCCCACCATGCCCCCCCACACCTCTGATACCATCGCCGCCCTGGCAACGCCGCCGGGCCAAAGTGCCCTGGGCGTCATCCGCCTCAGCGGACCCTCCAGCCTCAGCCTTCTGAAGGCCATCTTCCGCGGCCGCGGCACCGCACCAACCGACCAGTGGCCGGAGCGCCGCGCCTGCCTTGGCTGGATCCGCGACCCCGCCACGGGCCACCCCCTAGATCAGGTCGTGCTGGTCCCCTACCCATCCCCCAGAAGCTATACCGGCGAGGACATGGCGGAGATCACTTGCCACGGCAGCCCGGTCTCACTGCGAGAGGTCCTGGCGCTCCTCCTGAGGTCAGGGGCCCGGCTTGCGGGTCCGGGGGAGTTCACCCAGAGGGCCTTCCTCAACGGGAAGCTGGACCTGGCCCAGGCCGAAGCGGTGATGGACGCCATTGGCGCCGAATCCGCGGCGGGCCTGTCAGTGGCAATCGGTCAGCTTGAGGGCCGACTGTCAAGCCGCCTAGCCCCTCTTCGCACGTCGCTGCTCGAAGTGCAGGCGCGCCTAGAGGCGGCCATCGACTTCCCTGACGAGATCGAGGAGCCGAGCAGGGGCGACCTGTGCGGCACGATCAGCCAGGTCATGGGTGAGGCGGAGAGGCTGCTGAAAACCGCGGAGTCGGGCCGGCTCTACCGCGAGGGAGCACTAGTCGTCATCTGTGGCAGGCCCAACGTAGGCAAGTCAACCCTGATGAACGCTCTCCTGCGCGAGGCTCGGGCCATCGTCACCTCCATTCCCGGTACGACTCGGGACATTCTGGAGGAGCCGCTCACGCTGGGCGGGGTCCCCCTGCGGCTGGTGGATACGGCGGGCCTGCGGGAGGCGGACAACCCGGTGGAGCGAGAGGGTGTGGAGCGTGCTCGAGCGGCCCTCGAGGCGGCGGACATCGCCGTGGTGGTGCTGGACCGCTCTGAGCCCATCACAGAGGCCGACCGCCACGTCTACATCGCCGCTATGGGTCGGGAAGCACTTCTCGTGGCAAACAAGTGCGACCTGCCTCCAGCCTGGGACGTCTCCTCGCTGCTAGCCCTCCTGGCCGGCCCTGAACCCGAGCCACCGAAGCCCATGGTAGTGGAGGCGGCTCTTGGGGCCGGGTGGGGTCTGGAGGCCGTGGAGAGGGCGCTGGAGGGCATGCTGGAAGCGAAGGCTCTTCCCCCAGGCGGCGTCCTCGTCAGCAACCTGAGGCACAAGGCCGCGCTGGAGGCCTGCGCTGCCCATCTCGCCGCCGCGCTGCGCACCCTGGACGACGGGTACCCGCTCGACCTGCTCACCGTCGACCTCAGCGCCGCCGCGAGGCAGCTTGGCTCGATCACGGGGGACACCGTAACGGAGGACGTCATCATGGCGATCTTCAGCCGCTTCTGCGTGGGGAAGTAGTCTGAAGGCATTCAACCACTGAGCGGCCGAGCGCGGCAAGGGGAACGCAGTCTGTGGAGCGAGGGGTTGCGGGGGCGACCAGAGCTTGTCCTTCGGGTCGGGGAAGCGGAAGCTAGAAGGAGCGCACCCAATCCACCCGGCCGACGACCTCTTGCTGATCCTTCGTCGACGGGTCCGAGTCACGCCAAATCTTGGCCTCCGTGCTGAAGGCTATGCTGTTCTGCTCGTTCAGCTCCCGCTTGTAGACCAGCTTCAGGTACCGGGTCGGCAGCTCCTTCTTCCACTGCGGGGAGATGCGGGACGCCAGGAGGAACTGAAGCTGCTCCACGGCTCCCAGAGAGCCCTCGAGCCCGAGGTTCCAGGCGAGAGTGTGGTTCAGGGCGCCCACAACCTTCTCGTGGGCAAACCCCATGTCGAGCTTCAGAGCCTTGTTAAGCGTCGCGGCCAGCTTCAGGCTCTCCCCTGCCATGGGGACCACCTTCTGCCCCTTGCCGTCCAGCGAGTCCGGGCTGCGGTAGCCCGCCAGCTCTATCGTCACCTTGTCGGTAGGCTTGTAGCTCATGGCGTGGTTGTAGGCCAGCATCTGCTCGCCCGACGGACCCGCGTAGTTTCGGTAGGTGGTGTTGAACCGTACCCGTGACTTGGAGGCTGAAGGCGTACCGAAGGTCACCCCGTTGGTGATGTACCCGCCCTGCTTTTCGAACTTCGCGGTCCCAACCTCGAACCCAATCTGCGTATCTGAGAAGGGCTGAACAACCTTGATCGTCTGCGTCTTCTGCAGCGAGGTGGACCCGTTGCTGATGTCAGCCAGGGCGGCGGTCACCTTCGTGGCCTTGCCCACCGTCGCGGTAACGTTTCCAGCCAGGTCCGTCCGGTCCAGCCCGTCGCTGTTGGTGGTGTTTCGGTAGGAGGCGTCCCAGGCAATCTCTTTCTCCTGCCCACCCTCCAGCTTGAGCTGGCTCTGCGCGAAGGCACGCGTCTTGTCGCTGCTGCCCGAAGTGAAGTTCCCGGCCAGCCTCAGCCCTGCGGGAGCCTGCCACTGGAACGCCAGGTCCTCCGTGCGCTCCCAGCTCTTGTTGGGGTCCACCTTGGAGATGCCGGTGCTGGTCAGTGTGAGGCTCTTCCCGAAGTGACCGGTCAGCAGCCGCGTCTGAAGCATCTTCCGGTTGGAGTCCTTGGCCTCATCCTGGCGGTCGATCACGAAGGTGAAGGGCAGCTTCGGGTCGGACTCCGCGTGGAAGAGCTTCTTGTAGTTTGCCACGACCTTGTCGGCGGTACGCACGACGGTGCCATCTTCGGAGGCCTTCAGGCTGAACCACTTGGTGGGCACCGCCGCAAGCTGGTACTTGGTCGTGGACTTGCCTCGGCCCAGGCCCTGGTCCTCTACCAAAGTATCGAGGTTGAAGAAGTTGGGCTTCTTGTCGTCCATCGCCAGCTTGATGCCGAGGCGGGACACGCCGAAGCTCTTGCCCCCTTCGCGAGCCTGGCCGCCCTCCCACAGGGTGGCGAACGAAGTGGTCTTGCCGAACTTGCTGGAGGCGTTCAGCTTGGAGACGGTGTGCTTGTCTCCGTTGGGGGAGACCACGTCCTCATAGCCCAGAGCCAGGAAGCCGCGGCCCTTGTCGCTCGTATGGAAGTCGAGCTGGGTGGTACCGAAGGAGGTGGACTTGTCGCCGTCGCGCTGGACGCCCCGCTCGAAGAGCGTCGAGAAGAAGAGCCCCTTGGGCAGGTTCGAGGCCAAGGCGAACCGCTGGCTGCTCCGGGTGCTGCTGCCCCCCAGGCGCTGCGTCTCCATGCCCAGGCTGTAGGTGGTGGGGCCCTTCGAACCTGAGTCGAATCCGAGCCTCGTCACACCGGTCTTCACGGTGCCGTTCCCATCCTTGGAGCTGGTAGTCTCCTGCAGCGCGGAGAAAGTGGAACCACCGGTGGTCAGGTAGCTCAGCTCCATGTGGTCCGTGGTCTTCTGGTTCACGGAGCCGGACCCGGGGTTGGAGACGTCGTCATTCCGCAGGAAGGATAGATTCAGGCCGTTGGGCTTCTCGGCGCTGCCAAGGGAGGGAGCCTTGTAGGCCATCGACAGGTCGGTGTGAGAGGTGCTCCCGGCCTTGCCGATGATCTCGTCCTTGCGGAAGTTGCCGCCGAAGCTCAGGCCCGACATCGGGGCAGCCTCGAAAAACATCTTCTGCTGCCGGTGGCCCAGAAGGTTCTTGGGGTCTCCGAGCGCGGCGAGGGGGGTGTCCTTCAGCCTTGCCATCTTGGCATCGATGGAGAGGAAGTCGGCGCCGGCCTTGAAGGCCTTGCCCTCGAAGCTGAAGGTCTGCTGGCTTGCGGAGGCATTGCCATCGGTATAGCTCTGCATGTTCATGCCGAGCTTGCCGATGCCCTTGGGCTGGAAGGCCGAACCTAGCTGCCAGCTCTTCATGCCCTTCGTCTTCTCATAGAGGGCGAGCTGGGTCTTCTGGTCGTCGGTCAGCGACTGCGCCTTCAGCGGAGCCAGGTCCAGCCCCTTCCCCACGTCCGTGTAGCGGAAGTTGAACTCGCCACCAAGGCCCTTCAGGCTGGTGCCCTGAAGGTCAACGATGGTCTTGGGGTCCTCCTTGGCCTGCTCCTTGGCGCCGAAGAGCTGGGAGACCAGCTTGCTCCGTGAGTCGCCGGTGAGCTGGAACCGGTTCATCAGGGAGTCCATGCCGCCGCCGGAGTAGAAGGTTCCCCTCACTTGGGAGCCCGCCCCAAAGCTCTTGGCGGCTTCCAGGCCGAAGATCTCCTGCCCCCCCGCGCCCTGGACTGAGTTGCCGGAGATGCCCGAGCCGCCGACCAGGAAGGTTCGCAGGTTCACGCCGCCAGTGCCGCCGGTGAAGTTCAGGAGCAGCCCGTTCGCGGCGGTGTCATTCACCGGCCTGTAGGTGTAGCTGACGACCAGTGTCTCCGTGGGCCCAAGAGGGCGGGCAAGGGTAACGAGGCCGGACGAAGGATTCAGGGAGTAGTCGACTCCGGCATGGAGGGGGCGGCCAGCGATCCGCAGGTTCGCGGTGTCTATGCCGCTGTGCTGTAGACGGAAGAGGGAGCCGCCGCGGAATACCTCCGGGCGAGCGGGGGTGGAACCGACCGAAAGGTCAGCAGCCAGAGCCTGCGTGCACAGGATGAGGGAAGCCAGGAACCACACAAACCTGCTTCTCACCGACCGCGCCTCCAGAGAAACCCTGGTGTGCTGCTAGCTGAACTGGGCCCCTAGGGAACCCACCTACCAACTTCGTACGAGCCCTGACCGCGTCTGACTCAGGCCTCGATAACCGGCGAAGCCTGCCGCGCTTCCCGGGGCTGCTTACTCCTAGAAGTTAATCCACACCAATGCGAACGATGGACAGCGAAAGCGACCGCGGGACGGGCTGCGTGAAGCGACTCCTCTGGGCGCGGAGGAGCGATCTCACCAACTCATCGTTGGCACGCCCACTACCTCTTCGGCCGTCCGCTCCATTGGCTAGAGCCACTTGCATCGGGCTGGGAAGGGGCGGGCGGACCGGAGCAGTTGCGGGATGCACATCCTCGACGGGCTGCTCCTCCTCGGCCTTCAGGGGAACCTGCCCGGCTGTCCGGCGCTCCAGCAGCGCGGCATTGACCGAAGCAACCATCTCAGGATCGCTGGACCGGCCATCCCGCGGCACGAAGTCAGGCTCCAGGTCCGGAGGAGGACCGTAGCTCGGCGTGCTCGGCGAAGCAACCGCCCTGGGCGGCAGGGCAGCGACCCGCGGCGTGTTGCGGGCAGAGACCGGGGCCCGCCGAACAGAGGGGCTCGGCTTGGGGCCATAAAGCGCGATGAGCTTGCGGAGGGGCATCTCCGAAGGAAGAGTTGCCAGAAGTGGGCGTGACACTGACCTGCGCCCGCGCCGAGGGGCCGGGCGGACAGTCCTGGGAGACACCTGCGTCTGATCAAGAGTCGAGGCGTTGCCGAAGCCAGTGCGGCCCTGCGTTTGGGGGACCACCTTCGAGGGCACAACTCGAGCCACTTGCGTGCCGGGCTCGTGGTTTCGATCCAAGGAGAGGCTCAGGGCAAGGAGCGCGGCGGCGCCCAAGGCGAAACCAACTCTGGCCCTGGGGGCAAGCAGCGATGACAGCCATGCGGCGACCGGGTGACGCTCACGCTGAACGGTCGAGGCCAGAATGCGGTGCCGAAGCTCGGGAGGTGGGCTAATCTCGTGGAGGGTGCTGAGGATCTGGACAGCTTCGTTGAGCTCCTGAAGCTCCGCCCGGCACGCCGAGCACTCTCGCAGATGGCCCTCCATCTGAGAGCGCGCCGCAGGGGTCACGGTCGCCTCCAGATAGGGCCCCAGGTCCTTACTCACCCTTGCGCAATCCATCTGGCCGCTCCAGCGCATGCACCGATCCGGGCGCGATGTCCCGTTAACACCCTTTGGGACACCCACCAGCCGCGCGTGTTACAGCTTTTCAGATGGCCGGAGCACTGATTCTGGATCAACAACCGCCTGGTACCTCGCCCTTCGCGAAGCGGGGGACCTGAGCCCCCACCAGAGTACGCCTTGCCGGCACCTCGGCCACGTCGCCAGGCTCCGTGTTCGGGTGATCATCCAGGTCCACCACGCACATCTGGGCCGCGACTCGGCCCAGGATGGGCGCCGGCTTTCCGCCCACGCGGACGAACGGCCCCGGTCCCCGCAGCGCGGCCCCGAGCCACCGTTTGGCTCCGCGCGCCCCACGCCAAAGGCTGTCCGGGCTCACCGCCAGGCCATCCGCGATGCCGACGGCGAGGACCCCCACCCTCTTGGTTGCGGGTGCTCGGTACTCGCTGCCGTAGCTCACGGTCCAGCCCTTGGGTATCTGTTTCACCTCAACGAAAGTGGCCAGGTAGCGCCACGTCTGCCTGAGGTCCAGTCCTCCGCCCGCCCCGGGCGGGAACTGCCCGTACAGCAAAGTGCCCGTCCTGACCATGTCCAACCGGGACTCAGGCCTCAGTAGCAGCGCCGCGCTGTTCGCGGCATGGGCTTGGGGCACGGCGATGCCGGCCTCCGCCAGCGAAGCACGGGCCGAAGCGAAACGCTGAAGCGACAGGGCCGCGCTCCTGTCGTCCTGGGCGTTGGGAAGATGGGTGTAGATGCCCCTCAGTTCCAGCCCAGGCAGCGAGCAGATGCCTCGGGCCAGGTCCGCGGCGTCCTCGGGGAGCACTCCGGCCCTTCCCATCCCCGTGTCTACCTTCAGGTGACACTTCACGGTCACGCCCGCCGACACGGCGGCGTCTGAGAGCGACTCTGCGGCGGCCCGGGAGGTCAGGGTGGGCTCGACGACCAGCTCAACAACGGCCCCAGCGTCTTGGGGTAGGAGCGGCGCCAGCATGAGAGCCCGGCAGCGGACCCCTGCCTCGCGTAGTTCGGAGGCCTCCTCGAACGTCGTGACACCCAACCCATCGGCGCCCGCGCTCTCGAAGGCGCGAGCCGCCAGTACCAGCCCGTGCCCGTAGCCGTTCGCCTTCACCACCGCCAGCAGACCGCAGCTCTGAGGCAGGATTCCTCGTACCTGCCCCAGGTTATGCCTCAGGGCATCGGTATCGACCTCAACCCATCTGGTCGGCTGGCGCCGGGGCATGGGCCCTCCTTCTTCCCCTCAAGAGGCGCTTCGCAAAGGGCAGCCCACGGACCCACAGGGGGTAGAGCAAGGGGGACAAGGGGAGGTCGAACTCCCCAATGTACTCCACAAACTCCGCACCGAAACCCGCTTTGAAGCGGTTGAGCCCCCCCAGCTTGTCCTCGGCGTCCGGCGCCGCCCTGGGCGACACACCTCGGAAGTCGTACACGTGGTACCCATGGTCCTGCGCCCAGCGCATCATCGTCCACTGCATGAGGTGGTTGGGCATCTTCTCACGGTGGGCGTTCGCCGACGCCCCGTAGGTGTACCAGCAGGTATCCCCAAAGAGGAAGCAGAGGGCGCCGGACACGGGCTCCCCCTCGACCTCGGCCAGGAAGAGCTTCGCCATCTGCCGCTCCCCCAGCAGGTCCCACATGTCGAGGAAGTACTGGAAGCTCCGGACCAGGAACTCATCTCTTGCCGCGGTGACCTCCAACAGCTGGTAGAACGCCCGGAGGTCCCCCGGCGACGCTCCCTGGCGGACCGTTACGCCCTTCCGCTCCGCCAGGCGGATGTTGTACCGCCACTTCGGCTTGAAGCCCTCTAAGAGCTCCTCTGGGGTCTTCCGAAGGTCAAGGGTCATCACGCAGCGGGGCTGAGTGCCCCCAAACCCGGAGGCTCCCGAGGCTGTGCGGAAGCCAGCCTCGCTGAGGAGTGTGGCGGCCTGCGGGTCTGTCAGCGCCGGGTCCACCTTCAGGAGTACCGCGCCTTCCTTTGTAGCGACCTCTCTCAGCGCCGACACAAGGGCCTTCAGCAGAGGCAGCTCCCATCTCTTCAGGAGGGGCCCCCGAGGGGCGTAGAGGATGCTCTTGCCTGGCAGCGGCAGGGCCCTCCGCAGCACCATCGCGGACGCCTGCAGCTCACCGTGCTCCTCGATCGCGATGTAGTGGGGCCTCCATCCGCTACCAGCCTTCAGCTCCCCCCACTCGAAGCTCTGTAGGAGATCCGCCCCCGGCGCCCAGGCGGCGAAGGAGTTCCATCGCTCCCGATCCGCCGATGAGCACACAACCGTCCGCATCCGCCCTCCCCGCACCCTTCCCAGAACCTAACTCACCTACCCACCGAACCGTGATGGCCAGCATAGTAGGGCAACCGTGCAGCGGCACCCTACGCACCATCGCACTCCTTCCCAGTCCTGACGCGAGGGGTAGCGACCAAGATCTATTCGCCATAAGAGGCTTCGACCCTACACGCCACCGGTAGCGCGGCCCAGCCCTGCGTGCCTCCCCGGCGCCTCACATGGCCGATCCATACTAGGGAACCTAAGGATGTCGCCCCTTGGCGTCGCGTTGACGCTGGGGAGCCGCTCACCTATAATGACCGCAACCTGCCCATGCCATCCTCCCCCATCAGCAAGAAGCGCCGCACTCCCTCTCCGTGGAAGCTGCTCTTCCTCACACTGGCCCTGTTCGTAGGGCTCTCGCTGTCGATCCTCTGGGCCTTCCTGCCCAAGGGTGGAGACGGCAAGCTGCGCCTGGTGGTGATCCCACGAGGCTCCAGTACTCGGGAGATAGGCCGCAGGCTCAAGGACCAGGGCATCATACGCAGCGCCTGGGCCTTTGTCATCCTCTCGAAGGTCCTTGGCGACAGCCAGGGGCTCCAGTCGGGCGACTACAGGCTGTCACCCGAGCTCTCCCTGGCCCAGATCCTGCGGAAGCTGGCCAGTGGCGACGCGGTCAACAGGTGGGTCACGGTCCCCGAGGGCTACACGGTGAAGCAGATCGCGGAGGTGCTCCAGTCCGAGGGCCGCCTTCAGGGGGACCGGTTTAGGCGGATCGCCAGGGTGGGCGGCCGAACCTTCCGGCCAGGGCACTTCACTCCCCCTGGGAACCTGGAGGGCTACCTCTACCCCGACACTTACAAGCTCCCGCGGAGGGCTTCCGAGCGTGCCGTTCTGGCCGCGATGCTGGGCAACTTCGACCGGAAGGTGGTGGTGCCGCTGGGCCAGCGCCTTCGCTCGAACCCCTACGGCCTGGATCTGAGGCAAGTGGTGACCCTCGCATCCATAATCGAACGTGAGGCCAAGGTGCCGGACGACCGGCCAAGGATCGCCGGCGTGCTGCTGAACCGGCTCAAGCGCGACATGCCCCTGCAGGTTGACGCCACGGTGCAGTTCGCCCTGGGGTTCAACAGACCGAAGCTTTTCTTCAAGGACCTGAAGGTCGTCAGTCCCTACAACACCTACCTACATAAGGGACTGCCTCCCGGCCCAATCTGCAACCCGGGCATTGCGTCGCTTCGAGCCATCCTCTACCCAGACACCCACGACTACCTGTACTATGTGGCTAGGAGCGATGGCTCTCACGTCTTCACGCGCACGGTGGAGGAGCACGCGCGAGCCATCAGGGAGACGCGCGCCCAGCGCGCCGCGGCATCGCCCTAGACTGGGCGATCATCGGCGGCATGCCCGTCAGACAGTACATCGGGCACCACACGATACCGGTTGACGCGTCGCCACGGGCCGTGACGCCAAGCCGCGACCCGGTGGCTGACGGACTTCACTGGCTGCGAGGGCCTCAGCACCCCAGCACCGCCATCGTGGGGCCTGCCATGGGCATGGTCGGGCCCACCAGCCTTCATCATCAGCGAGGACCTGCGGGGCCCGAGCCATACATGACGCGGCAGCGCCTTGTGCGTTCCGCGGGCCAGGAATGAGGAGCGACATGACCCGTTCAGATGAGGAGCGGGCCACCACGGACGTTGGGCAACTCGGTGATGAAGCCCCCCCGGAGGCCCTGGCCCCAAAGCAGCGACGTAGAGACCGTTTCCTGAAGCTGCTTGTCCCGTCCGCGCTAGCGGCCTCGGTGGCGGACGTGGACGCGGAGGCTCTGCGGTCCATGGGTGTCCGCGGCGTGATCCTGGACCTGGACAACACCCTCGCTCCGTGGAGTGGCTCATCAATCGATCCGTCGGCCGCCCAGTGGGTCGCCTCCATGAAGAAGGCCGGCTTCCAGCTTTGCATCGCTTCGAACACCAGCCGGCCTGCCCGGCTCCGACGGCTGGCATCGGAGCTGGGGATCCTGCACGTGCCAAGCTGCGGAAAGCCCCGCCGCAAGGGCTTCCTGGCCTCAATGGCCGCGATGGGTACCTCCCCCTCGGACACCGTTGTGATCGGCGACCAACTCCTGACCGACGTGCTTGGCGGCAACCGGCTCGGCCTACACACCATCTTGGTGCCCCGGCTCTCCCACAAGGAGTTCGTGGGAACGCGCCTCAGCCGTGGATGCGAGCGCGTGCTAGGCAAGTACCTGCGCCGTCGCGGGCTGTGGACTCATCCGTGAGCCCGCCTCATCCTCGGAGACGCGCCCATGCCTCTGTCCCCGTACTGCTCTCCCTGTTGGTCCTCCTTACCCCCAGCGCCTCGCGGCCTCAGGCTGTGAGCGCCGCGCCTGCCTCCAGTGCGGCGAACCGGCTGCCTTCCGAGGGCCGAGCCCTGTGGGTAGTCCGCACGGCCCTCACCTCCCCTCAGTCCGTATCGCGGGTTGTTGCCCTCGCAAAAGGGTCAGGCTTCAACACGCTCATCGTTCAGGTGCGCGGCCGAGGCGACGCCTACTACCTGGGAGGCCTGGAGCCACGTGCCGAATCCCTCGCCCGGCAGCCCTTGGGCTTCGACCCCCTCGATCAGATCCTGCGCGAAGGTCACGCGGCTGGACTTCAGGTCCACGCGTGGCTCAACACCTTCTACCTCTGGTCCGGCGATAGGCCGCCCCAGTCGCCTGAACACCTCCTGAAACGGCGCCCGGACTGGCTCCTGACCGACCGCGCCGGGGAGCCGGTGTACAGAGGAGGCGACGACATCGAGGGTGCGTACCTCGATCCCGGTCACGCCGAGGTCAGGGCCTTCGTGCATGACGTCTTCTTGGACGTCGCCCGTAGGTACCCCGTTGACGGCATCCACTTCGACTTCGTGCGCTATCCCTCACGGGACCTAGGGTTTTCGGACTACGATCTGGCGGCCTTCCGGCAGACGCTAGAGCACTCCCTATCCCCCCTGGAGCTTCAGGCACTGGAGGCCTGCCCGGACCGACTGGCAGCCGTGAAGCTCTATCCGGCGCGCTGGGCTCAGTGGAGGCGCGACTGCGTGACAGACGTGGTCCGGTCCATCTCGCACGATGTGCGGTCCGCCAGGCCTGAGGCCGTGATCTCGGCATCGACCATCGCCTGGGGGGCGTTTAGGGGATGGGAGGTCAGCGATGCCTACAGCCGCGTCTCCCAGGACTGGTTTGGATGGCTCGCTGATGGGCTGCTGGACCTCGCCGTGCCCATGACGTATCACACAGACACAACCAGCTACGGGAGCTGGATCGATGCTGCCGTGAGGGCCGCCGGCCCCCGCCCGCTGTG
This sequence comes from Armatimonadota bacterium, assembly GCA_036504955.1. Taxonomy (GTDB): domain Bacteria; phylum Armatimonadota; class DTGP01; order DTGP01; family DASXUI01; genus DASXUI01. The sequence goes on along the minus strand of DASXUI010000080.1, from coordinate 6,914 downwards.
GGCAGGCGTGGGCGCATATCTGCTCAGCGCCGGGGGCACGGCGGAGAAGATCCGCAGGGCCAGGCAAGGTGGAGCCCGGGGCTTTAGCCTGTTCAGCTACGACGCGGTGACGCGGGACGGGAAGGACGACGCCTACCTCCGTAGCGTGAACGAGCTGGTCCCCCCAGACGATAGTGCTCGCGGCCCATCTTCCTCTGCCGCCCCAGCCCAGTGACGCCACCCTACACACAGGAAGCCCCTTCTCCACAGGGCCCTGGGTTCGGAACCGTCAGCGGCCTGCTCCACCGGGGCGTAGAGGAGGGAGTGTTCCCCGGCGCCGTGTGCCTTGTTCTCCACCGCGGCCGGCCAGTCTTCCAGGAAGCAGTGGGGCGCCACGGCGGACCCGACAGCCCCGCAGTGGAACCTGACGCCATCTACGACCTCGCCTCCCTCACCAAACCCCTCGTCACCGCGATGTGCCTCCTCGCGAGCCTGGACAGGGGGGAGGTCTGCCTATCCGACACGCTCGATGCTTCGCTGTCCGACGAGGAGCGGCGGATCGCCAGCCCTGCGCTCCGGCGGGTGCCGTTGGAAGCACTGCTCACCCATACCTCGGGGCTGCCCGCCTGGATCCCGCTGGCCGGGCAGGCCCAGGATGCCTCTGGCGCCAGGACACAGGTGCTCGCCACCCCTCTGCAGAATCCCACTCGCGGGGTCTACACCTACAGCGACCTGGGGTACATACTGCTGGGCCTGGTACTCGAGCGCTGCCAAGCCTGCAGCCTCGACGCCCTGTTCAGAGCAAGAGTGACGGAGCCCTTGGGCCTGGCCTCAACCGGCTTCTGGCGCTCAGCGGATGGCGGCCACCAATGGTCAGGCGCGGCTCACGCTCAGGCCGTCGACCTGCGCCGCCTAGTCGCCCCGACAGCCTTCTGCCCCAGAAGGGGCCGCCTGCTGACGGCCGAGGTCCACGACTCCAACGCCGACGTTCTGGGAGGCGTCGCCGGGCACGCCGGCCTGTTCTCCACGGCGCGGGAAGTCGGCGCCCTAGCCGAGCTAGTTCGACAAGGGGGATCCCTGGGCGGGGTCCGAGTCCTCTCGCCGGCGGCGTCCGCCCTGGCGCGGGCGTCCAGGCTGGATCCCAGCCTAGGCGGGCACACTGCTGGCTGGTTCTGCCGCCCCAATGGGTACCACGTGGGAGGGGACCTCGCGAGCCCAGCCAGCTTCAGCCACTCCGGCTTCACTGGAACCTCCGTGCTGGTGGATCCCGAGCGCGAGCTGACGGTAGTGCTCCTCACGAACGCCGTTCAGTGCGAGGGCAAGCGCCACCTGCGCTTCCGGAGGGTGCTGCACAATGCGGCGGTTGCCGCGGTAACCGACTTGCCCTGGCGCTTGGCTAGCCGGGGCTAACTGGAGTGCCTGGCCCGCCGGTGGCGCCAGGAGACGATTGGATGGACCAATGGCCGCGCCGCTGCCTCTTCTGCCTCTGAACACGGTACTCTTTCCTGGCTCCCTGATGCCTCTGCGCTTCTTCGAGCCCAGGTACCTGGAGATGCTGGCGGACTGCCTCCGGGACAGCCGTCCCTTCGGGGTCGCGCTGATCCGAAGCGGCAAGGAGGTCGGCGGCCCGGCGGTGCCCTTCCCCATCGGCACGGTGGCACGCATCACGGGAGTTCAGCGCCGGCCCGACGGCACCAGCAACCTCACGGTGCTGGGCAGTGAGAGGTTCACCATCCTGGAGGTGCTCGAGGACAAGCCGTACCTTACGGCGGTTGTCGAGCCCCTGGTTGATGGCGACGCCAACGAACCGTCCCTCTCGGCGCTGGCCCTTGAGGCCTCCCGCGACTTCAAGCGCTACTTCGCTCTACTTCTCTCCGTCGCCAACCGGTGGGCTCCGGATCTCCCCCTTCCGACCGCCCCGGTTGACCTGTCCTTCTTCCTCGCGGACCAGATCAACGTGCCTCAGACGCAGCGCTACGCCCTACTGAGCGCGCCCTCCGTCGCCGACCGATTACGGGCGATCCGCGCCTCGCTGGAGCGGGACTCGCCCATGCTCGAGGCCCTCGCTACGGACAAGGCCGCCGACGACAAGGCCCCCTCGCACCCCGCCTGATTCGCCACTCCGCCCCATGACTCGGGCCGCCGCCTGATCGCGCGGCGGCTGCTCTATCCCGACCCCCGCCCCATTGCCTTCAAGCCTCTGCCTGTACTACATTCCCTCGCGAGCCCGCCGCTTGAGCCTGCCCATTCCTCGCCCAACCGGGGCGCGGTTGTGGGCTACCCGTCGGTGCCGGCCAGAAGGCCAGGCCGATCAGGCGCGGAGGAGGGCGTGAGGGGGAGCATGGACTATCGTTCGCTGGGACGTACCGGGGCGCAGGTCAGCCCCCTATGCCTTGGGTGTATGACCTTCGGCTGGAAGACCGATCAGGAGGAAGCCACCCGCATCGTGGATCGCTTCCTGGACGCGGGCGGCAACCTGATCGATACCGCCAACGTGTACGCTCGCGGCGTGAGCGAGGAGCTGACCGGCAGAGCGCTGGCTGGCGCTAAGCGTGACAGGGTCGTCCTCGCCACGAAGGTCCACGGGAAGATGGGCGACGGCCCCAACGACTGGGGCAACACCCGGTACCACATCCTTCGGCAGTGCGAGGAGAGCCTCCGACGACTCGGGACCGACCGCATCGACCTCTACCAGATCCACCGCCCACAGGCCGGGGTCCCCATTGATGAGACTCTGCGCGCGCTCGATGACCTGGTCCGTCAGGGCAAGGTCCGCTACATCGGCACCAGTACCTATGCCGCCTGGCAGGTGGTGGAGTCCCTCTGGGCCTCCAAGGAGCTGGGCCTGAACCGCTTCGTGACCGAACAGCCGCCCTACCACCTTCTGGACCGCCGTATCGAGCGAGAGCTGGTACCGGTAGCGCTCACCTACGGCCTGGGGCTCATCCCGTGGTCCCCCCTGGCGGGAGGCAAGCTCACCGGCAAGTACCGCCGTGGAGAGCCGGCGCCCGAGGGCTCCCGGGAGGACCCCAGCAAGTTCGGTGAGGGCACCTGGAAGGTGCTGGACGGGCTACGCGAGCTGTGCGAGGCCAAGGGCTGCTCGATGACCGCCTTCTCGCTCGCCTGGAACCTTAGCCAACCGGGCATCACAAGCCCCATCATTGGGCCCAACAGCGTAGCGCAGCTCGAGGACAACCTGGCCGCTCTGGACGTTCAGGTGACAGAGGAGGACCGCAAGAAGGTTGATGACCTGATCCCGCCGGGTACCCACGTGGAGGACTACTACCGGGCGGAGTTCGGCCCCCATCCGCAGCGCTGGTAGCTCCGCGACCTGTGGCCCGAGGCCCCTCCATCGCGCATCTAGCTCCTCTAACCAAGGCGCTGATCGCCGCCCTCTGCGCCGCGGCCTGGGCCATAGTGCCCCCCCTGGCCCAAGCGGCGGCGCCCGTCGACTTCGCCTCCCAAGTGCAGCCGATCCTCAAGGCCTCCTGCTACTCCTGCCACGGCCCGGAGCAGCAGCTCGGGGGCCTGCGGCTGGACAGCCAGCAAGCCGCCTTGGCGGGCGGCGCGAGCGGCAAGGCGATCCAGCCCGGCAAGGGGACCGACAGCCTGCTGATGCGGCGCGTCCTCGGCCAGGGTGGCCGGCCTCGTATGCCCCTCGGGTTCGCCCCCCTTCCGCCGAAGAAGACGGACCTCCTGCGGGCCTGGATCGACCAGGGCGCCCACTGGACTCAGAGCCCAGGGCCGGCCCAGGTCCACTGGGCCTACATCAAGCCCGTGCGCCCCAAGGTGCCAGCTAGCGGCGGGGGGTGGGCGCGGAACCCCATAGATAGCTTTGTCCAGGAGAAGATAGACAGAGTTGGACTCCGTCACTCCCCCGCCGCGTCCCGCGAGACGCTGCTCCGCCGCGCCTTCCTGGACCTGACGGGGCTGCCCCCTACACCGTCCGACGTCGATTCCTTCCTGGCCGACAAGAAGCCCGGTGCCTACGAACGCGTGGTGGACCGCCTTCTCGCATCGCCGCACTTTGGGGAGAGGTGGGCCCGACCATGGCTCGACCTGGCTCGCTACGCTGACACCAACGGCTATGAGAAAGACGGCCGACGGTCCATCTGGAAGTACCGTGACTGGGTCATCAACGCCCTGAACAGCGACATGCCCTACGACCGCTTCACCGTGGAGCAGATCGCGGGTGATCTTCTGCCCCACGCCACCGACGACCAACGCGTCGCCACCGGCTTCCACCGCAACACCCTTCTCAACGAGGAGGGCGGCGTGGACAAGGACGAGCAGCGATGGCTGACCCAGGTGGACCGGGTCGGCACCACGGCCACCGTCTGGCTAGGCAGCACCATCGCCTGCGCCCAGTGCCACAACCACAAGTACGACCCCTTCAGTCAGAAGGAGTTCTACAGCCTCCTCGCGTTCTTTGACCATACCACCGAGCCCGACCTGAGCCTCCCCACACCCCAGCAGGAGCGCCGGCAGGAGGAGTTGCGCACCGCGATCGCCGAGCAGAACGCGCTCCTGTCGAAGCTAGGCCCCACCGGCGAGGCCGCGGCGGTGAAGGCTGCCAAGGACCGGAAGGAGGGACTCCAAAGGGAGCTGAACGGTCTCCCCATCGCCACCACGCTGGTGATGCGCGAGTTGGAGGACGGCAAGACGCCGTCGACCTACCTCCGAGTCAAGGGCAGCTTCCTTGCCAAGGGCGATCTGGTTGAGGCAGGCACTCCAGCGATCCTGAACCCCTTCCCGACCGACCAGCCGCAGAACCGCCTTGGACTCGCAAGGTGGCTCGTGAGCCCGGACAACCCGCTGACCGCGCGGGTGGAGGTGAACCGGCTCTGGGAGCAGCTCTTCGGACGCGGTCTGGTGGAGACCTCGGAGGACTTCGGCACTCAGGGGTCGCCCCCCTCGCATCCGGAGCTGCTGGACTGGCTTGCCACGGAGTTCCAGCGCCGAAGGTGGAGCACGAAGGCGATGCTCCGCCTGATGGTTACCTCCGCCACCTACCGGCAGTCGTCCCGGGTGACTCCGGAGTTGCTGGAGAAGGACCCAAGCAACATCTTGCTGGCGTGCGGCCCGCGTTTCCGCCTTGAGGCGGAGATGATTCGCGACCAATCCCTCGCCGTGGCGGGAATGCTGGACCCTCAGATAGGGGGTCCCAGCGTGTTCCCGCTACAGCCGGAGGGGATCTGGGACATTCCCTACAGCGATGACCGCTGGACTACCAGCGAGGGAACCCAAAGGTACCGACGGGGCCTTTACACCTTCTGGAGGCGCACGTCGCCCTACCCCGCCTTCGTCACCTTCGATGCCAGCAGCCGGGAGTTCTGCACCGTGCGTCGCGTGAGGACCAACACCCCCCTTCAGGCGCTCACGACTCTGAACGACGAAGCGTTCCTGGCCACTGCCCGGGGCCTGGCGCGGAGGATGGTGGCCGAATGCGGCGCGACGCCGGCCGACCGAGTGACTTACGGCTTCCGGCTCTGTACCGCCCGCCGGCCCACCTCCTCGGAGCGAGCGCGCCTGCTGTCGCTGTACGCTCGCGAGCTTGCCCGCTACCGTTCAGACCGCCCCGCCGCAGCCACGCTCTGCGGTCAGACGGACGCCACGGACCCAGGTCAGCAGGCAGCAATGACTGTCCTTGCCAATGTCCTGCTGAACCTAGACGAGACCCTAACCAAGGAGTAAGGCTACCAGGAACAGCCTCACCACAGAGGCACAGAGACACAGAGGGGCACAGAGAAGAGCAAGGCGGTGCCAAGGGAACGTCACCACGAAGGTACCAAGACACCAAGAGAGGTAAGGCGTGGTCATCATTGTGCCCTCCTATTCCCCCGTGCCTCTCTATGGTAGGGGCATTGGGGGTCCCTGGTCTCTTGGTACCTTCGTGGTGACGTTCCCTTGGCACTGCCTTGCCCTTCTCTGTGCCCCTCTGTGTCTCTGTGCCTCTGTGGTGAGGCTGTTCAGGTGGGTTGGCGGCTGTCGGCTATGCACGCATAGGGGGCTGGCTGGCATGGAGGGGGTATGAGCTATCGCGAGAGCACGCTGAAGGGGATCACCCGGCGGCACTTCTTCCGCCAGGCGGGGTTTGGGATTGGCGGGTTGGCCCTGGCCGCGTTGCTGCGCGACCAGGCCGTCGCCGTGGCCGATCGATCGGCCCCTGGTTCGCTGCCCCACTTCGCGCCGAAAGCGAAGAGTATCATCTTCCTCTTCATGGCGGGGGCGCCGTCCCAACTGGACCTCTTCGACCCGAAGCCGAAGCTCGTTCAGTACAACGGCCAGAAGATCCCCGACGAGTTCGTGAAGGGGGAGCGCTTCGCGTTCATCAAGGGGACGCCGAAGCTGCTGGGATCGCCGCACACTTTCGCGCCCAGAGGCCAATCCGGTACCCAGCTCTCCAGCCTCCTTCCCCACACCGCCTCCATCGCGGACTACATCGCCCTGATCCGCTCCCTGCACACCGACCAGTTCAACCACGCGCCCGCCCAGATCTTCATGAACTCCGGCACCCAGCTCATGGGCCGCCCCAGCATGGGCTCCTGGCTCACCTACGGCCTCGGCAGTGAGAACCGTGACTTGCCCGGCTTTGTGGTGCTGCTGTCCGGCGACAAGAACCCCGACGGGGGCAAGTCCTGCTGGAGCAGCGGGTTCCTGCCCACCCGCTACCAGGGCGTCGAGTTCCGCTCCAAGGGAGACCCGGTGCTCTTCGTTTCCAACCCGCCGGGTATGGGCCCGGAGGTCCGGCGAGAGTCCCTGGACACGTTGAAGGATCTCAACGAGGAGCATCTGTCGTCTGTCGGTGACCCTGAGATCACCACGCGGATCGCCTCCTACGAGCTTGCCTACCGAATGCAGACCAGCGTTCCCGAGCTGATGGACATCTCGAAGGAGCCGCAGGCGGTGCATGAGGCATACGGGACCCAGCCCGG
>DASXUI010000079.1:0-6054 GCA_036504955.1 Armatimonadota bacterium | reverse complement strand
CCCATCCTTGCTGGCGGTGAGACGGCTATCGTCCGCGAATGCGTTATACTGGAGGGGGCCGGACGGCCCCTGAGGAGGACCCGTGGCAGAGCGAATCACCGTGCCTCTCCTGCAGCAGCGCAAGAGCGAGGGGCAGAAGATCACCGCCGTTACCGCCTACGACTTCACCTTCGCTAAGCTGGCGGATGAAGCCGAGATGGATATCATCTTGGTGGGCGACTCCCTGGGCAACGTGATGCTGGGCTACGACAGCACGCTGCCGGTTACCATGGATGACATGATCCGGCACACTCGCGCCGTCCGCCGGGGCGTCAGCCGATCTCTCGTGGTGGCGGATCTGCCCTTCCTCTCCTACCAGACCAGCCCGGACGACGCCGTGCGGAACGCCGGCCGCCTGCTCCAAGAGGGCGGTGCCGCCGCCGTGAAGCTGGAGGGCGGCACCCACATGGCGGAGACCATTCGCCGCTTGGTCTCCGTGGGCATCCCCGTGATGGGGCACCTGGGTTGGACCCCTCAGTCCATCAACCTCTTTGGTAGGCCCACCGTTCAGGGTCGCACTCGTACTGAGGCCCAGGAGATCCTGGACGACGCCCGGGCGCTGGCGGAGGCGGGCGCCTTCGCCGTGGTGCTGGAGGTGGTCCCGGAGCGCCTCGCCGCCCTGGTGACGGATACCGTGCTCATCCCCACCATCGGCATCGGCGCGGGCCCCCACTGCGACGGCCAGGTGCTGGTGATGCACGACCTGCTGGGCCTGGGCACCGACAAGACCTTCCGCCACGCCAAGCGCTTCGCCAACCTCAACGAGATCGTCCGCAACGCCTTCCAGAGCTACCGCGACGAGGTCCTGAACGAGGAGTTCCCCACCCTGGAGCACTCCTTCGCCATGGACGAGGAGCAGCTCGAGGGTATTGACCGAATGGACTGATGGGGGCGCCGGGTTTCTCGGTGCCCTCTGCTCGTGCGGCAGAGGCCCAGGGGGATCTGGCCGCGTCTCGGAGGTAACCCATGAGGTACCGCAGGCTCACCCATAGCGGGATCCAGGTCAGCGAGATCGGCTTCGGCGCCTGGGGAATCGGAGGGGGCTGGGGCCCCCAGGACGATGACTCCGCCCTCACCGCGCTTCAGATGGCCCTGGACCGGGGTGTCACCTTCCTCGATACCGCCCTGGGCTACGGCGGCGGCCACAGCGAGGAGTTGATCGGTCGTGCCGTTAAGGGCCGCCGAGACCAGGTGGTCATCGCCTCGAAGGTCCCGCCCAAGACCTTCCAGTGGCCGGTCCTTCCCGATGAGCCCCTGGACCAGACCTTCCCCGCGGAGTGGATCCGGGAGTGTACGGAGCAGAGCCTCCGCCACCTGGACACGGAGTACCTGGACCTCCAACAGCTCCACGCCTGGACCCCCGCCTACCTGGACCAAACGGAGTGGTACGAGGCGCTGGTACGTTTGAAGGAGCAGGGCAAGATCCGCGCCTTCGGCGTCTCCGCCAACGACTGGGATCCCTACGGTCCCGTAGAGCTGGCGAAGGCCGGCCGCGTTGACACCATCCAGGTGATCTACAACCTCTTCGAGCAGAGGCCCGCCGAGGCGCTGCTGCCCGCGGCCCAGGCGGCCGGCGTGGGCATCATCGTCCGCGTCCCCTTCGAGGAGGGCCTCCTCACCGGCAAGATGACCCCGGAGACCCGCTTCCCTGAGGGCGACTGGCGCGCGGATTGGCTTACCCCGGAGCGCCTGGCGGAGGCCTGGCCCCGCGTCCAAGCCCTGCGCGGCTTCCTCTCCGAGGATGCCCCGACCTTGCCCGCCCTGGCTCTGAAGTTCTGCCTCAGCCACCCGGCCGTCTCCACCGTCATCCCCGGCATGCGCCGCCCAGAGCACGTGGAGTCCAACCTCGCCGCCTCTGACGGCAAGCCCCTCTCCCCCGACACCCTCCGATCGCTGGCGCTCCACTCCTTCACCCACGGCTGGAGCTACCCCTGGGCGCAGAGGGGATAAGGGCGGGTCGTTAGGTCGTAGGGTCGTAGGGTCGTTGGGAAGGGCCTCAGAGAGTGGGGGGTGGCTCAAGGGAGGAAAGGGGAGGCGCTTTGGGGATGCCGGGCCGATAAACGACTGTCTTATGCCCACATCTCGGCGCTGGCAGGCGGGCAAGTCGGCGCTGCTGCCCTGATCCTGAGCTTGACGGCAGCTGATGTCTGCTGTTCCTAAGAGGGCCCAGACAGTACGAAGACAGCGGCATATCTGGTATCCCAGCTCCGCAGATACCGCCACCTGTCGACTGGACGAGGATGTGGGTACAAGACAGCCGGTAAACGACCCGGCAGGAGGGCCTGCGGCCAAGCTGGGAGCTGGCCGGCGGCGAACTCCGGTGGGTGAGGGGCCGGCCCGAACTCTCGCACCCGGTGGCCGCACTCAGTGCGAGCCCTCGCCGGTGCGGCGCCTCTTGGCACGGGCATCCCGTGGCACCCAGCTTGGCCGCAGGCCCTCCTGCCGGGTCGTTTATCGGCCCGGCATCCCCGAAGCGCCTCCCCTTTCCTCTCTTGAGCCACCCCCCACCCTCTGAGGCCTTCCCCAACGACCCAACGACCCAACGACCCTACGACCCGCCCTTAGCCTTCCTCACGCTCACATACCACGGCACCTGGGCGAGGCCGCCCCAGCTTGCGGGGTTGAGGTTCGCTTCCAGGATGTCCCGCAGGGTTTCGTCGTAGGGGGCGAGGGCTGACCAGAGGACGCCGGGAGTGTCTTTCCAGCGGTCGTCCGGCTTGCCGCCGTCGATACGCTCGAACTTGGCGCCCTCGGTGCGCTGGTTCCACATGAAGTCACGGTTGGTGGCGATCAGCCGGTCGATGTCCGCCTGGGTGAAGACCAGACCGTGCTGATAGGCGGCGACGATGCCCTCGACGTCGATCCCGTAGTAGCCGCCGTTGGGGTGTACGCCGACCCAGTGCTTCGTGGAGCCGTCGGCGTTGAAGTCCCAGGGGCCGGCGGGGTCCCAGTAGTTCCAGACCAGATATCGGCCGCCCTCGCGCTCACGCATGCGGGACTTCATCAGGCGGAACCACTTCTCCGCGCGCTCCTTGTAGAGGGGCTTCCCCGTGGCGTCGTTGAGGGCCAGAAGCCAGCGGGCGACGTGGTTCTGCTTGTTGGCGGGAAGGGAGAAGCCGTCCACGCCCTTCCGAGCGTAGCCCTCGGTCCACTTCCCCGTGGCGCGGTCGATGCCGAAGGTCGGCACCACCCACAGCCCGCCGCCCTTCACTTCGCGCCAGCAGCCCCGCTGGTCCCACTTGCGGAAGACCTGCTCGGACAGCGCCAGGTAGCCTGCCGCCTTCTCGCCGTACTTCTTCCTGAGCGACGGCATCTTCTTGACCAGCGCGGCCAGCAGCGTGGCGGAGCGGAGGCCCATCGCCTCGCCCAGGATGTTGTCCGTGTAGAGCCCGGAGACGACCGTGGTGCTGGCTCCGTCCTCCTTCGGCCAGCCGGTGAAGCCGTCCGGCTCCTTCACGGCGCGGCGGGTCCAGGAGTCCGTCCAGTCCACCAGCCGGTCCAGCCACCGGGTGTCCTTGGTGGCGAGGTAGCCATAGTAGAAGCCGTCCAGGATGGGGGTGACCAGCCAGCCGATCTCCTCGCCCATCTCCTTGTCGCAGGATCGGCCTTTGGCCTCCCCGAGGATGTTGGCCTCCCAGCGTGTCAGCCACTCCTTGGTTGGTTCCGCGCACGCGAACCGTGTGGTGGACGGGGGCGTCGGCGTCCCCGCCGCGTCAGCGACTGATGCTAGGGCCAGAAGCGCGCAGCCCAGCAGCAGTAGGCGCCCCAACGCGATGCCGTCCATGGTCACCCTCCTCGGCGCGGTACGGGCGCGCCCTGGCCTGCGCTACTTACGAGAACATGTGGAAGCCCACGCCATGCGGGACGCGCAAGCGCCACGTGCAGTATGCGGCTTAGGTGTAGACGCGGATGGCGGCCGCCTTCACCGCCGCCCAGACCTGCCGGCCCGGCTCCAGGGAAAGACCGGTGGCGGCCTCTCGCGTGACATCCGCCGCCATTGGCACTCCGGCCTCGACCAGGACCCTCAGACGGTCCGGGAGCGCCTGAATCTCCCGCACGCTTCCGGCGAAGACGTTCTGAGCCGACCCGGCGGGCCGCTCCGCGAACAGGGCCACCTCGGCGGGCGCGAAGGCGAGGAAGGCCAGGCCGGTGATGGCGTCCGCCAGTACGTGGAAGAGCGCCCCCTCGACTTGCGCGCTCTTGAGGCCGCGCCCCGCCGCCACGCGCGCTCGGTACAGGTTCACCCCCGCGACCTCCGCTACGAAGGGGCTACGAGGGTGCATCAGAAGATCCTCCCTGCTGCCCGATTGGCTGACCCTGCCCTCCTCGATCACCGCCAGCCGCCGCCCGAAGGCCAGCGCGTCCACGGGGTCGTGCGTCACCAGCACGGTGGGGAGCCCGACCTCCGCCAGGAAGCTCTGAAGCTGAGAGCGCACGAAGGCGCGGGTGCTGAGGTCCAGGGCGGCCAGGGGCTCGTCCAGGAGCAGGGCCCTCGGCTGGGAGGCCAGGGCGCGGGCCAGGGCGACCCTCTGCCGCTCGCCGCCGGATAGGTCCCGTATGTGGCGGCCAGCCAGCGCGTCCAGCTCGAGCCGCTCCAACCACTCCCGCGCCAGTGACGCTGCCTTGTCCCGGTCGCGGAGCCGCAGCCGAGCGCCGAAGAGCACGTTGCCCAGCACCGTAAGGTGGGGGAAGAGGGCGTAGTCCTGGAAGAGCAGGCCCAGCCGGCGCCGCTCCGGCGGGAGGTCGACCCCGTTCGCCGTATCGAGCAGCGTCTCCCCGTTCAGTTCGACACGCCCCTCGTCAGGCCGCAGCAGGCCGGCGATCACGGAGAGGCACGTGGTCTTCCCCGCGCCGCTGGGACCCATCAGCGCCAGCGTCTCACCCGGACTGACCTGAAAGCGCGCGTCCAGTTGCAGCTCACCCAGCCCCAGCCGTGCCTCGAAGCTCAGGCCCCCTTGAGGATCGACGTCGTGACGCGGGTCAGACACCCGGCACGCTCCAGCTACGGGCCAGCGACTTGGCGGTGAAGAGGGCCACCAGCCCGAGGATCAGCGAGAGGCCCGCTACCGCGACGGCCGTATCCAGGTCGCTCTCCAGCGCGGACATGACCGCGAGCGGCAGGGTCTGGGTGCGGCCCGGCAGGTTCCCAGCGAAGGTGATGGTGGCGCCGAACTCCGAGAGCGCCCGCGCCCAGGCCAGGGCGACGCCGGCCAGCAGCGAGGGGCGCGCCACCGGCAGCGTGACCTTCCGGAAGGCGACCCACCAGCTCGCGCCCAGCACTCGGGCGGCCTGCTCCAGCTTGGGGTCGGCCGCCTCGAAGCCGGAGCGCGCCGCCTTCACGAAGAAGGGACTGGCGATGACCGTCTGCGCCATAACCACTGCCGCGGTGCTGAAGCCAACCTGGATCCCCAAGGCGTCCAGGTGGCGCCCCACCACCCCCAGGCGCCCAAAGGCCAGCAGCAGCGCCACTCCCACCACCACGGGCGGCAGCGTGATGGGCAGGTCCACCAGCGTATCCAGGGCCTCTCGCCCGGGGAACCGGTGCCGCGCCAGTAGGTACGCCAGCGGCAGTCCGAGCACCACGCAGAGCAGCGTGGAGACCGCCGTGGTGCGCAGCGTCAGCCACAGGGCTTCCACCGCCATGGGGGAGCGCAGGTGCTCCCACCACTGCGCCGGCCTCAGGTAACCCACCAGCGCCCCCACCGGCAGCAGCACCAGCACCAGCAGCGGCACGGAGGCGACGGACAGCGCCAGGATCCCCTCGCTCCGCCCCAGAGTCGGTCGGCGCGGGTGGACTCCGCCGATCGAGGGGGCTTCAATGGAGGACTCACTAGGTGCCTTCGAGCTCACTGCACAGAACTCTCCAGGGCGATCGGCAGGGGGCACGAGCGTGCCACGGGCGTATCACGAGCGGCTGAACCCGCTCGCTGGACTACTTGGCGCCCGCCTGCGCGGGCGCGACCGGTGCTCCCAGGTATCCGGCGGCGCCCCCGGCAGTTCGGCCCGCGAAGGCGG
>DASXUI010000078.1:0-4207 GCA_036504955.1 Armatimonadota bacterium | reverse complement strand
CACGCCGGCGTCCATGATGGCCAGCCAACCCTCCATGGCCGCGTGGACCAGTTCCGGCTGGTCGTGGAAGGCGTACAGCAGGTCCTCAGGCCCGATGAGCGCCCGCAGGTACATGTAGCCGCCCACCAGGCCCTGGTTCACCATGCCTCCCACGGCCCCAGCCCGGGCCCTCGCCTCGGCGGGCTTGCCTCGTATCCGCTCCCAGCGCTCCGGCGTCGCCGGGTTCAGCCGGGGCAGCACTACCGTCTCCCAGTCCTTCAGGCAGGTGACCGGGTGCTTCAGGTAGTCCGGCATGAAGCCATGCCGGCGCCCTGTAAAGACCTTGAGCCACCGGCCGGCGAAGTCCTGGATGATCTCATGGTCGCCCTGGACCTCGATCACCTTCTCCTCGAAGGCGGGAAGGAAGGGGGGCTCGCACCACCCCAGGTCCACTCCGGTGCCGAACATACCGGGTGGGTCGTACCGGAAGAGGTTGGTCTCCCGCCAGTCCTCCGGCAGCCCCTCCCCCTTCCAGCGAGTGAGCGCCTCCTCCCAGATGTAGAACTCCGTGCGATGCAGGTGGTCGACCGGCTCGAAGCTGTAGGTGCTCTTCAGGCGCTCTCCGGCGCGTAGGATGGTGGGCATGGCGCCTCCTAAGGGAATGAGGGGGTGACGGGGTGAGCGGGTGAAGGAGCCTCAGAAGCTGGCCTATACTCGTCAGAGTCACTAGGCTGGGGCTTCTTCACCCCCTCACCCGCTCACCCCGTCACCCCCTCATTTAACTTAGGCGGGGCCGGGGCCTGCTCACCCCCTCATGCCTACCTCCCCGCTGGCGCGTCGTCAACGGTCAGGCGGACTTCGGCGCCGTTGCAGCGGATCTCCGGGACATACATGGCCTGGCCCACCACCGGCAGGGCGTGGAACTGGCCGGGGGTCTCGGCGCGGAGGTCGTAGCGGAGCTCCCACACGCCTTCCGGCAGCTTGTCGATGAAGAGCGCGGTCTTGCGATCCCGAAGCTCCTGGTAGACCCAGCGCTGCTGGCCCGTGTAGTCGCTCTCGTCCTGGCTGGTGGGTCGCGTCACGGCGGTGCCGGGCTTCTGGCCGTCACCGAACTTCTCGCCCACCGCCCGTGACTTGAGCTGCCTGGCGAAGACCGACTCCCCACTCCGGACCTCGACGGCCTCCAGCCCAGCGGGCTTCAGGTCCTCGAACATCAGGTACTCGTAGTCGTTCTTCGCCTCGATGGTGATCACGCACTGCACGCGCTCGCCGCTGGTCACGTGGTCACCATCCTCCAGCGGCACGCGGTCATAGACTACACCCTTCAGCAGGGTGGGTCGGGCGACCAGCTTGGAGTACTTGCGCCGCGCGAAGATTTGGTTGCCGACGGGGGTGACGGGCTCCTCGAGGCTGGTGAAGCGCGCCTCGGCGGAGTAGTAGATGGCCGGCAGCGGACCCTTGTGATCCATGACGCCGGTGCGCCGGATCACGACCTCGTTGTCCCCATCGCGGAGCAGCGCGGGATCAACGGTGAAGCGGCTTGGGGCGCTCAGCGCCTCCTCCGCCGTCACGCGCTTGCCGGCGACATGGGTGCCGTTGACCTGAAGCTCGTACTCCAGGTCGTTCTTCAACTCGCCGGAGACCTTCAGGTAGTCGTTCATCGCCAGTACGGTGATGGCGGTATCCCGGGTGTTGGACCACTGGGCGCCCCTGCGGTTCTGGAGCAGCCAGTTGGTGACGGGCTCCACGAGCTCGTTCTTGGGATCGATGGCGAGGAGAGCGCGCAGCACGAAGGAGGTGCTTTCCACGCCGCTGTCGCACCAGCGCCACCAGAGGCTGTCCTCGCCCCAGTGGGCGGTTCCCCTCGTGGTGGCCTCGTGAGTCTGAGCGCCCTCCTGAACCACGCTGGTGTCCGGCTGCGTATCGCGCTTCACGCCGTTCACCAGGTTGCGGACCAGGGTCTGGGCCCGCTCCGCGTCACCGTAGGCGTGGGCGCACAGAGCTAGTAGGGCTCGGCTGTAGGCTGACAGGCTGTCGCGCTTGGCCCAGAGGTTGTCGAAGGCCGTCCGTTGGAACTGGGTGATGCTGCTCCCCGAGCCGGGCGCCGCCTGATTGGAGGCCAGCGCGTGGAGCATCCAGGCCTGGAGGTCCGGATCGGTCTCGGCGTCCACCAGCGCCTTGTCCAGGTAGTCCAGCCCGCGAGAGAGCACTTCACCACGGACGTCCAGTCCGGCGCCCTTGGCTAGGCCGAGGCCCCAGGCCACGTAGGCGGTCATGAAGCGGTCGGTATCGCCCTCCTTCCACCACCCCCAGCCACCGTCCGCGTGCTGGAAGTCGTAGAGGCGGGCCAGGCCCTGCTGGACCATGTCGTTGAGTTTGCTGAGGTCCTTGGCCCCCTCTGGGTGCGTCTTCCCGGCGTAGTCCTGCTCGATGCCGCCGAAGAGGCGCCCCATCACGGCCTCCGGCTTCACGCCGAGGTCTTTCAGGGTTTTGGCGGTGATGGCGGCGGGCAGGAACCGGCTCATGGTCTGTTCCGTGCAGCCGTAGGGGTAGTCGATGAGGTAGGGCAGCGCGTCCAGCATGGTGACGGCCAAGCTGGGGGTCACCTGAACTACCATGGAGGTGCTGCCCTGCTTGCGCTCCTTGGGCAGCGGCACCTTCACGGTGACACCATCCCCGCGAGACTTGCCTGAGCGGGCCACCAGCTTGTCCAGGCCGTGCTCGTAGATGGTGTAGTCGCGCCGCATGGCGTCCGTCAGCTCCTGGTCCGAACCGCCGACCGGGGGGAAATGGCGGCTAAGGCCCTGGACGGTGAGTCGGATCGTTCCGGCACGATTCAAGGCCAGGGTCCAGTCGGTGCGGGCCTCGCCGTGGGCGGGCACCCTCGCCGAGGGGAGGTAGCTGGACAGGGGCTCTGGGTCCGGCGCGCTGACGCCGACAAGGGCCACTCCCAAGGCCGTTGGGTCCGCGGATCCGAGCTCCACTTCCTTGCCCCCCACCTCCGCCTTCAGGTGCACGTCCACCGACAGCGGCTTGTCCGTGTTGTTGTTGATGACTGCTGACACGGTGGCTTTGTCGCCGGCGACGAAGAAGCGCGGAGCCTGCAGCCGCACGATCAGCGGCTTCTGGGTGCGCGTGGTGGCGTCGCCGATGCCGAACTGATTGGTCTGGCCGGCGACGCGCGCGGTGGCCTTCCAGCTCGTGGTGGAGTCCGGGTAGGTGAACTTCACGGTCGCCTTGCCGTCGCGGTCCGTGGTGACGTCCGGCTGCCAGAAGACGGTCGCGCGGAAGTCGCTGCGGACCTGCACGGCGGGCTCACCAGCGTCCGCGCCACCACCAGGCTGCTCCGGCTTGGCCGCTGCCGACTTGGCGCGGGCCATCTCCAGCTTGTCACCCATGGGACCATTCACGACCGCGGAGAAGTCCATCACGCCCTCCGCATCGACGGCAAGCCGTGAAGCGGGCGCCGCGGCGGAGAGGCCTCCCCTAACACCCAGGCCGCCGTCGAATCCGCCGCCCCCGAGCCCTGACAGGCGGTTATGGGCGAGGTAGCGGTCGCGGCCGCCGGAGCGCAGGTCCCGCCGAACTTGATCCTGGTCGCGGACTTCCTCGGTGACGACCAGTGGCTGCCAGAAGGCCTTCTGCTGCAGGGTGCTCTGCGTCTGAACCTGCTGCTGGCGCTTGGTGCCGTAGAAGAACTGGCGCGGGTCGCCGGCCAGGTCGCTCTGGATGTAGTAGAGGGATTCGTCCACCAGCCCCAGCCCGACCTCCGCGCTGACGGGCCGCCCCTGGTTGTCGTGGGCCGAGACCGTGAGGGTGCCCTCCTCGCCCGGCTGGTGCTCCTCCTTGTCCGCCTTCACGTCCACCTTCAGGAACCGGTCCACCGGCGGCACCACCACCTGCTTGTTGTCCTGGTAGGACTGGTAGTCGCTGAACATGGTGGCGTTCAGGAAGACGTTGGGAACGTGCCGCTCAGCGATGGGCAGCCGGACCAGCTCGGAAGTGCCCTCCAGGTGCAGCAGCCGGGTGTCGTAGAGGTCATCCGCCTCCGCCGTGAAGAGCACGTAGCGGTTGGGAGTAAGGGAGGTGACGAGGATGGAGGCGTCCTTGCCGGCCTCCAGGGTGTCCTTGTCGACCACGATCTCCAGGCCGCCCGAGCGGTACCCCAGGTCAGTCGTGGTGCCGGAGCAGGCCCAGACGCTGGCCTCGGCCTGGATGATGGGGGAGA
>DASXUI010000077.1:0-10447 GCA_036504955.1 Armatimonadota bacterium | reverse complement strand
GGTGGCGGCAAGCTCCGTCGCGGTCGCCGTGGTACTCACCGGCACGAAGCTGGTGGTAGGTGTCGCTACGGGAAGCCTGGGCATCCTGTCAGAGGCGGCGCACTCCGGCCTCGATATGCTGGCAGCCATCATGACGTGGATCGCGGTCCACGTCTCCGGCAAACCCAGCGATCGGGACCACCCCTACGGGCACCAGAAGGTGGAGAACCTCTCCGCCCTCTTCGAGACGCTGCTGCTGGTGGTCACCTGCGTCTGGATCCTCTATGAGGCTACGCGCCGCCTACTCCACCATTCCGCTCACGTCGAGGTCAACGCATGGAGTTTCGCGGTGATCTTCGGCTCCATCGTGCTGGACTACTCGCGCAGCCGAGCGCTGTACCGGGTCGCCAAGAAGACGAACAGCCAGGCACTCGAGGCCGACGCGCTCCACTTCGCAAGCGATATCGCGAGCTCCCTTGTCGTGCTGGCTGGCCTGATCTTCACCAAGCTGGGGTACGCGTGGGCGGACCCGCTGGCGGCCGGGGCGGTCGCGGTGCTGGTGTGCGTGATCTGCTTCCGCCTCGGCGTCAGGGCCATCAACAGCCTCGTGGACCGTGTGAACCCCGAACAGGTGAAGCTGGTCCGGGAGGCCGCGGCTGGCGTGCCCGGAGTGCACGGGGTATGGGGCGTGCGGGTGAGGGAGGCTGGCGGCCGTCACTTCGCCGATCTCAGCGTCGGGCTGCGGCCCGATCTCGCCCTTGAGGAGGCACACAGGGCCACCGAGCTGGTTGAGGCGGCTGTGGCGGGCGTCCTCAGGAACGCGGACGTAGTGGTCCACGCGGAGCCCGCCTCGAAGGCTCTCCAGGCAAGCACCAGCATTGAGTCACCAGAGGATGAGAGGGCCCCCCAAGCCAGCAGCCTAGCAGAGCAGCCCTCGCCGTGGACCGCCGCGGCCGGGCCTGCCTTGGCGCCCACCGGGGCGGCCCAGGCGCTTCTGTCACCACATATTCGTTTGGGCCGGCCTGTGGACTGCCCCCGGCTGGCCCCCTTAAGAGGAGAAACCAGTGAACTGCCCGCTTTGCCAAAACCCCATGCGCCCCAATCTACTGACCGGGGTTGAGATCGACGTGTGCCCGCGCTGCCAGGGCGTGTGGCTTGACCGTGGAGAGCTCGAGGAGATCCTCGCTCGCACCGCCGCCGGCCGCGACCCCGGCGACCGTTCCGAGCCCTACCGCCGAGCAGACCGCGACCACCACGATGACCATGGCCACAACCAGGGGCGGCCTTGGGGCGGGGAGCGCGACCACGATGACGACCGTGAGCACGGCCACGGATCGAGGAAGCGACGCGGACTTCTGGGCGACCTCTTCGACTTCGGCTAGCGTCTTGACCGGGCGGGCGACCGTACCCGCGGGGATGCCCATGGGGTTGGCCAGTACCTGCCTCGCGAGGAGGAGAGCCCCCCCGCGGACGGTCCACCTTCCTCCCGGTCACCAGCAACGACGGATCGGTACTGGCGCACCGCCCTCGGGGTGTCAGGCCCATACGAGGCGCGCGCAGGTACCGCTGCGACATCACACGCGGAGGCGTGCTGGAGGCGAGGAGCCCCAATGCAAGAGCTGGATAGGCTGCTTGGAGTGGTAACAAAGATATCAGGAGCGGTGGGGGGCTACCCACTATGGGTCAAGGCGGTGGTGGTCCTGGCGGTGATCGGTGGCGGCCTCCTTCTCCTTAGGGCGGCCCAGGGCGGGTTAGGAGAGGATTGAGGAAACCATAGGCTAGGCCGGGCAAGCCCTCGCGCGGCACCGTGGGGGCGGCCCCAGACACGAGGCGCCTAGCCAAGGGTCGGGAAACGGAGCGCCCACAGACCACGCTTGAGAGAGCCGTTTGCTACGGAGCCGAACCATGGTCACCCCACAGGGACTCAACGGAGAAGGCGTCGCTGAGAGGCGGCAGCGAGACGGCCCCAACGAGCTGCCGTCTCCGGAGAGGCATGACCTCCTGCAGACCGTCGTTCAGGTGCTGCGGGAGCCCATGCTGCTGATGCTCCTGGCCGGTGGCGCCCTCTACATGGTCTTGGGCGACGTGGCCGAGGGGGTGATGCTCCTGTTCTTCGTCTTCGTGGTCCTGGGCATCACGCTGTACCAGGAGCGGAAAACGGAGCGGGCGCTAGAGGCCCTTCGCGACCTCTCAAGCCCGCGCGCGCTGGTGATCCGTGAGGGGGTCCAGCAGCGGATCCCCGCGCGGGAGCTGGTTGCCGACGACCTGATCCTCCTATCTGAGGGCGACCGGGTCCCCGCGGACGCCGTGATTCTGGAGTCCACCAACCTAACCGTCGACGAGTCGCTCCTCACGGGCGAGTCGGTTCCCGTGCGCAAAGCAGCCTGGGACGGAGCTCAGGGGGACTCCAGGCCTGGCGGTGACGACCTGCCCTTCGTCTACTCAGGCACGCTGGTGGTGAAGGGTCAGGCCGTTGCCAGAGTCACTAGCACGGGCCTCCGCACCGAGATGGGCAAGATCGGCAGGGCGCTCCAGTCGCTGGAGTCCGAGGACACGCCCCTCCAGCGTCAGACGCGGCGGATCGTGGCGAGTTTCGCGCTGGTGGGCCTGCTGCTGTGCGTGGTGGTCGTGGTGGTCTTCGGATGGACCCGGGGGGACTGGCTGCAGGGCCTGTTGGCGGGCATCACACTCGCCATGGCGATCCTTCCCGAAGAGTTCCCAATGGTGCTCACCATCTTCCTGGCGCTGGGCGCCTGGCGCATCGCCCACCAGCGGGTGCTGACCCGGCGGGTGCCGGCCGTGGAGACACTGGGCGCGGCTACGGTCCTGTGCGTGGACAAAACGGGCACCCTCACGCAGAACCGCATGCGGGTGAGCGCGCTGGCAGTCGGCTCCGAGACCCTTCAGGTGGACGGCGGGCGGTCTGCCCTGCCGGACCAGTTCCATGAGCTGGTGGAATTCGGGCTCCTCGCCAGCCCTTCCGATCCCTTCGACCCAATGGAGAAGGCGCTCTGGGAGCTGGGGGAGCGCTGCCTGGCGGACACGGAGCACATCCATCGGGACTGGGAGCTGCTGCGTGAGTACCCGCTCTCGGAGCAGCTTCTTGCCGTCTCGCGAGTGTGGCGCTCTCGGAGCCACGAGGGCTACGTGATCGCCGCCAAGGGCGCGCCGGAGGCCATAGCTGACCTGTGCCACCTTGACCCGGAGCGCATCTCCGAGCTGCGGCGCCGCATCGACGATCTGGCGGACCAGGGGCTGCGGGTCATCGGAGTGGCCAGGGCGCGCTTCCGGCCGGCCGACCTCCCCTCCAGACAACACGACTTCCCCTTCGCGTTCCTGGGGCTGCTGGGCCTGTCGGACCCCATCCGCCCGGAGGTGCCGGAGGCCGTTCGGCAGTGCTACACCGCGGGGATTCGCGTGCTGATGATCACCGGCGACTACCCGGGCACCGCCACCAGCATCGCCCAGCAGATCGGCCTCGCCCGACCGGGCCAGGTCCTCTCGGGGCCTGAGCTGGACGCGATGGACGACGCCACTCTGCGGGAGCGCGTGGGCGCGACGAGCGTCTTCGCAAGGATGGTGCCGGAGCAGAAGCTGAGGCTGGTCCAGGCCCTGAGGGCGAAGGGCGAAGTCGTGGCGATGACCGGGGACGGGGTGAATGATGCTCCCGCGCTGAAGGCCGCGCAGATCGGTGTGGCCATGGGCGGCCGGGGAACGGACGTGGCGCGCGAGACGGCGGACCTAGTGCTGCTCGATGACAACTTCGCTTCCATCGTGCAGGCGGTCCGCCTGGGCCGGCGAATCTACGACAACCTACGGAAGGCGATGTCCTTCATCGTCTCAGTGCACGTGCCCATCGCGGGCATGTCTCTGCTGCCGGTGCTGCTGAAGTGGCCTCTGGTGCTGTTGCCCGTGCATGTGGTCTTCCTGGAGCTGATCATCGACCCGGCCTGCTCGACCGTGTTCGAGTCGCAGGCCGAAGAGCGCGGCACGATGCACCGGCCGCCGCGCCCACTCGACGCCTCGCTCTTCGACCGCGGCACGCTGCTCCGCAGCCTCCTTCAGGGCCTGACCTCCCTGGCGCTGGTGCTGGCGGTCTTCGTGGCGGTGAAGACGATGAGTCGGAGCGAGGCGGAAGCCAGAGCCGCGAGCTTCATCACGCTGGTTCTGGCGGACCTGGGCCTGATCGCCAGCAACCTGGCGATGGCGGCCCCAGCCTTCGCGCGCTCAAGACAGCCGAACCTTGCCCTGCGCTGGGTGTCTGGCGCCTCCGTCCTAGCGCTGGTGCTCACAGTGTCGCTGCCGCTGGGCCGCCGCCTGTTCCAGTTCGCGCCTCTGCACGCCGCGGACTTAGGGCTCGCGCTGGGAGCGGGGGTGCTGGCCTTGCTCCTCTCCGAGGCGCTGAAGGCGCCGCCCGTTCGGCGAGCGCTGGCCGGTCCAGGGGATCCCCCAGCCCGCCGCGCGACCACGGGAGACTCCTGAGCCGGGGCCAGCTCCGATCGGGGTCGCCGTCCGGAAGCACCAGCGTCTTTGGGCCAGTCTCCTCGCGCTACTTCGCTGTCGTCAGGATCCGGAAGCCGCCGTCCCGTCCGACGAAAGCGGTGGCCTTCGTCCCAGACGTGGTGGTACCCACGGTACCTTGGCGGCCAGTGAACCGACCGCCGGCGGAGTACAACGCCCACTTCACCGTGGCCGTGCGGTCCGTCGCCATGGGCCCCACTTGCCACAGGAACAACACGTCCCCGCGCCGGTTGGCGACGGCCGAGGGGTAGATCTCATCCTCCTCGCCGCCGGGCGTAGCGGCGTGGACTCGGAAGCGCCCGCCCTCGGCGTCACCCACTGACCAGTAGGCCCTGTGCCGGCTCATGAAGGCTACGATCAGGCCTCCGCCAGGGGCACGCGTCAGCTCCGGTCCGCACATGGGGCAGATGGGCAGCACCCAGTTGTCGTCGTTCACTCGATGGGCGGTGAGTGGGCCGCCGGCGGAGCTCCCCTCGAGCAGATAGAAGTCGCGAACGCTCCTCTCAGCGCTCCGAAGGGCAAGCATCACGCGCCCCTTCCCGTCCATCCGTGCGCGCATCATGCACATGGAGCAGGCCAGCCCGCTGTGGCCCTTGGGGATCACCCGGCGGCCCGGAGTGAAGGTGGCGCCGTTATCTGCGGAGCGCGCCTCGTGAAGCCACGTGGCCTGCGGTTCCGCCGGCTCCGGGTCCGCCATCACGTGCCAGAAGGCGGCCACGTTCCCCTGGGGGTCCGCCGCCAGGGTCACCCCGTCCACGCCCGACATAGCGGAGAGCGTCTTGCGTGCCTCGAAGCTCCGCCCGCCATCCACGCTTCGGGCGCAGCGGACGTAGGTCTTGACGCCAGGCTGCCAGTCGTCCGCCCAGACCACGTGGACGCTGCCCCCGCGCCCCAGGGCCAGCTTGGGCCCTCGCTCGCCCATCTCGGTCTCCACGGTGCCCGAGGAGTTCACCCTCACGGGCTCGGAGAAGGTCCGCCCGTCGTCTGAGGAGCTCTGGTAGTAGGCGTTGTGGTCGCGCCCGTAGACCAGATGCACCGTCCCCTGGGCGTCCACGGCCACGTCCGGCACCAGACATCCCTCGGGCAGCCGCACTACGGTGACCTGAGGCGTGGGGGCACGCGCGGGGCGCCTCGGCGCGATGGGCGCTGCCTGAGCGGATGCCTGCAATAGGGCCAACAGCACGGCTAACGCGAGCTGTTCACGGCGATGATACTTCATCTGGCTCCCATCCTCTCCTGCCTGATCCCGTTGCTGGTCCATGATGCGCGACCGCCCGCCTGCAGTTCAGGTGGCGAGCGCCCCCGAAGCCGAGAAGGAGCTGAAGACTGCCGCCAACCTTCACACGCTGTGCGCTGACCCGGGCCGCCGGATCTACCCGTGGGAGCGCTGAGGCTCCCCCAGGAAGGGCCTCGCCAACCGCAAGGTACGCCGCGGGATGGCCAAGGGGCGGGAGGCCCATGCCGTAGCGCTCCTGGAGAGGGCCATGGCGAAGCTGGGACGGCAGCCCCCGCCCGTCGCGGGCTCTGCCTCCGCGGCCACCCGGCAGCCACCAGGCCGGCACCATCCACCCCGCTGGTGCCCGGGAGTGATGCCCTGATCCAGCGCGGTAGATCGCTTCATGTTGGCTGTGGCTGCCAGGGGAGGCGCGCCGACAGGGTCGCTCTTCGCCACCACCGGTGCAGAGCTCGTCTTGGCACCAGGCCTTGGTCTCCCCGTGGCCGCGCCCGGCTGTTACCGGAAGCCCCAGGAAGGCCGGCTAGGGGGCGACGGACAGCTTGCAGCGAATAGTGAACGGGTACCACTAGTCAGGTGAGGCAGTCCGTGACGCCGGTCTGCCCGCCCCCGTTGCCTCACGGTCAACGAAAGGGCCTGGATGGATCTCACATCAGTCTCGCACCTACCCCCCCACTCTTGCCTCGGCCTCGCCCTCATGCTGCTGGTGCTGCTCGTCACCGAGGGGGACGCGCCCGCCGCCGGGGCGCCCCCCTCGGAACTGCGGCGCAACGCCAACTCGACCAGCCTGGCGGTCAAAGGGTACCCGTTCCTGGTGCTGGGCGCGCAGTGTGACATCTGGCGGAGCACGCTCCAGGACGCCAGGACGCTGGCCTTCCTCGACGGCTACCAGGAGATGAACGCCACCACCGTATCGGTGGGCATCCCCTGGTCAAAGATCGAGCCGGAGGAGGGCAAGTACGACTTCAGCTTCATGGACTGGTTCATCAAGCAGTCGGAGGTCCGGGGACTCAGGTTGGTCCTCAACCTCTTCAACTCCAACGTCTGCGGCAAGGTGGAGGAGGTCAGCGGCGGTGGCGCCTATCCCCAGTACGCGCCCACCTACATCCTCTCCGACCCCGGGAAGTACCGCCGCATGCGGCTGCCCGGCCCCTACAAGTACGTCGCGGGCGGACCGCCCCTCTGCCCCAACGATCCCAACACGCTGGAGCGGGAGCGCCTGCTGGTCGCGCGGGTGGCAGAGCATCTGAAGGCGCAGGACCGCCGGGGCACCGTGGTGATGCTCCAGATAGACAACGAGTTCTACTACCAGCAGTGGGAGGGGGAGCGGCCGAAGGACGAGAGGGCGGTCCGCTGCCTTTGCGCCGCCTGCGAGGTGGAATGGGCCAAGGGCGGCTACTCCTGCGGTGAGGACTTCATGTTCCGCTCCTTCGCACGATACGCCAAGACCCTCACCGACACCGTCGCGCGCGTCTACGACCTGCCCGTCTACCTGAACAGCCCCTGGTGGGACCCCGCCGTCGTCTCCATCTTCTTGGAGACCTGCCCCAACCTGGACTTGGTGGGTATTGACGGCGTCTTCGACCCCCAGGAACCGAACATGCTCTCCCGCTCCCAGGTAGGCCGGAACATCCCTTTCGCGGCGGAGAACCCCACGGAGAACCCCAAGACGCGGCTGAACCTGGACACGCTACCCTACTACACGGTTCTTGGACGCATGGGGATTGGCAACCTGCTGTGGGAATGCGGCCCCCCGCATACGGTGGTAGAGGATCCTGTAGCCCGCAAGCGCTACGGTGATGCCCTCTACCCCCTGAAGAACGCCATGGCGCCCATCGCCCGGGCGCGCGGCACGGAGCGCCTGCTGGGCTGGTACGCCCTGCGGGATGTGGTCCAGGAAACCACCACTGACGTCTTCGGCAACCTGGTGCCATCCAAGCCTGAGGGCTCCATCGCTGAGAAGGCGCGCCTGTTCCTGCGAGAGGGAACCTGGTCGCGCGTCCAAGAGGGGACCAGCCTCGAAACGCGACTAGGCAAAGTGCCCGTCGCCGTGACGGACAGCTCCGCAGGAGTGATCATCCGGACGGGCGAGAGGGAGATGGTGGTTGCCGTCCCCCACGGCACGGTGACGCTCACCCTTCCTGGCCGGGCCACCGCAGAGGAAGGCCGCTTCCAGGGCGACCACTGGCGCGCCGAGTCACCCTTCAACCTTCGCGCAGAGGGTCGCCGCTACACCCTGAGCTTCACTGGCCCCAAGGTGGTGAAGGTGACCTGGAGAAGTGGAGGCTGAAAGCGGGTCGTAGGGTCGTGGGGTCGTAAGGTCGTAGGGGAAGGGCCTCAAAGGATGAGGGTCGGTGGGGTGCCGGGTGACGGGTGCCGGGCCGATGAACGACTGTCTTCTACCCACATCTCGGCGCTGGCAGGCAGGCAAGTCGGCGCTGCTGCCCTGATCTTGAGCTTGACGGCGGCTGGTGTCTGCTGTTCCTAAGAAGGCCCAGACAGTACGAAGGCAGCGGCATATCTGGTATCCCAGCTCCGCAGATACCGCCACCTGTCGACTGGACGAAGATGTGGGTACAAGACAGCCGATGAACGACCCGGCACGAGGGCCTGCGGCCAAGCTGGGAGCTAGACTGGCTCCTACAGGATGAGCGGGCGGAAGCCCCTGCTTAGCCTGACTTGGGCCGCGCCAAACCGTAGAACCTGGCTTGGCCGAAGGCCCCCGTGCCGGGTCGTTCATCGGCCCGGCACCCGTCACCCCACGGACGCCCACCCTCCGAGGCCCTTTCCCTACGACCTTACGACCCCACGACCCTACGACCCGCCCCTATATCCTCAGGAACAGCTTTCGACGGTACATCCAGTAGCAGACCAGCCAGAGGACGAAGAGGACGGCGGTCTGCTCCACGATGGGGGCATACACCCTCCCGAGGAACTCCGGCCAGTGTTGGCCCAGGTTCGTCCTAAGGCTCTCAGAGATGAAGCCGCTCTCAAGGTGGGCTAGGACGTACATGGCGATGGAGTTCATCCCCACGACCACCAGGGGGAAGGCCCAGCGCTTCCGGCCGCCGAGGTCGATGACGCTGTAGAAGGCGGAGAGGAGGAGCGAGGCCCAGCCCGCGCTGTAGAGGGTCCACGAGGGCGTCCAGATGCGCTTCACGACGGGACAGATGCCGAGCCAGTCCAGCAGCGAGCCGGCCAGGATACCAGCCACCCCGAGCGCCAGCAGGTAGCGCGCCTTCTCCCGCCCGGAGCGCGGGCCCCGCAGGAGCCCACCGGCGAGCAGACCCAGCACCATGGTCGCGAGCGAGGGGATGAAGCTGAGCGTCAGGTAGCCGCCGCCGTTGAACACAAATCTCTGCTCCCTGGGGAACAGGTTCAGGAACCACTGGTCGAAGGCCGCGGCGAGGTTCGTGTTCTTGTCCCAGTGGGCGGCGAAGCCCTTCAGGTGATGCCAGGTGGGCTCCACTCCCACGCTGCCGTAGTTGAAGCCCTGGGGCGGCAGCGGGTAGAGGGCGAAGGCCAACCAGTAGCCGAAGAGCAGCAGGCCGGCGGCGACGGCCTGGGTGCGGGGTCGGGTGCCGGCCAGCAGGAAGAGGAAGGTGTAGCCCAGGCCGATCTGGCTGAGGACATCCTCGAAAGTCCAGTAGGTCTGCGGCCGGCCGACGGAGCGCAGGAAGACCCCCAGCAGCACCAGCGCGGCGGAACGGACCAGGGCGTGCCGCAGCATCTGGCTCTGGGTCTGCCCCTTCGCCTTCCGGCTCACGTAGGAGAAGGCCAGCGCGACGCCCGCCATGAAGGTGAAGGACGGCTGGATCAGGTCCCAGAGGCTGCAGCCCGTCCACTGCACGTGGTCGACCTGGTACGCCAGGAACTGCCAGACGGGGCTGTTGGCGAAGGACTGCGCGACCTCGCCGATACGCAGCCCCTCCGAGGCCATCAGCAGCATAACGAATCCCCGATAGGCATCCAGTGATACTAGCCTCCCTGGAAGCGTCTCCTGCCGTGCCTGGCTTGCGTCCATGGTTCCCCTCCTCCCTTGCTAGGCATCGGTTCTAGGCTCAAGGTGCGGGGGCCTTCCCTGCTGGAAGGGCCTCAGCGAGTAGGACGCCGGATATCGCGACTGGAACTGGGATCCTACGGGCGAGGGCGCCTGCTCCACGCCCGCTCAGGAGCCGAGATGTCTCTGCCTATCACCCGCCGTACCCTACTGGCGGCACTGCCTGCCGCCTGGGCCATCAGCACCGCCACTGCCACGCCCCGCGCGTCGTCCCCTGAGGAGGCCGCCATGCCGATGGACCCACCGCCCGCTCCCCTCTTCCGCGACCCCATCTACGACGGGGCCGCCGACCCCACCTTCATCTGGAACCACCAGGAGAAGCAGTGGTGGATCCTCTACACGCAGCGGCGCGACAACGTGGACTGCCTGGGGGTTGGGTGGTGCCATGGCTCGGACATCGGGATCGCGTCGACGCCGGACCAGGGGAGATCCTGGCGCTACCGGGGCGTCCTGGAGGGCGTGACCTACGGCCGGGGCCGCAACACCTTCTGGGCTCCCGAGGTCCTCTGGCACGATGGAACCTACCACGCCTACGTCAGCTTCGTGCCGGGGGTGCCGAACGACTGGTCCGGTGACCGCTACATCCTGCACTACACCAGCGCGAACCTCTGGGACTGGCAGTTCCGGAGCAAGCTGCCTCTGACCTCCGACCG
>DASXUI010000076.1:0-19416 GCA_036504955.1 Armatimonadota bacterium | reverse complement strand
TGCTGAGGTTGAGGAGGCCGCCGGTGGCGTGCCGGAGCGCCCCTGGTCCCTGCTCCTGGTGGGCTGCCACGCCACCACTCAGGTCGAGGGCGGCAGTGCCGAGGACACCGACAGAGGCGTCAGAGTCCGTGCCGACGCCGGCGCACGGCGGCTACGGGTAGAGTGCTAGCGCCGGGCCGGGGTGTGCCGGACCGGGGTGCGGCCCGGCACGAGGGCTTGCCGGCTAGCCGTGTCGTTGAACCGGCTCGCGCCGGGCGCCCTGCAGCCCGATTGCCGGCTACGCTCCCCCTCGCCCCTTCACCAGCGCGACGGCGATCTCCGCCACGTGCCGGCCCTGGGTTCTGGCGATAGCCAGCTCGTTATCGCTGGGCCTCCGTGAACCGTCTCCGCTCGCCAGGGTACCGGCTCCGTAGGGGCTGCCGCCGGTGATCTCGTTCATGTTGAGAAGCCGCTGCTCTGAGTAGGGCACGCCTACCAGGACCATTCCATGGTGGAGCAGGGTGCTGTGGAAGCTGGTGATGGTGGTCTCCTGGCCGCCGTGCTGAGTGGCGGTGGAGGTGAAGACGCTGCCCAGCTTGCCCACCAGGGCTCCAGTCGCCCAGAGGCCGCCCGTCTGATCCAGGAAGTTGCGCATCTGGGCGCACATGTTGCCGAAGCGGGTGGGCGTGCCGAAGATGATGGCGTCCGCCTGCGGAAGCTGATCGGGTGTAGCGTAGGGGATGTGGGCGAAGGCGGACCGTGCCGCGCCGGCTCCGCTTCTCTCGAGTGCCTCGTCAGGCACCAGTTCCGACACCTGATAGAGAGAGACCTCCGCGCCCGGTACCTCGCGGGCCCCCTCAGCCACCGCCTCGGCCATCTCGTGAACGTGTCCGTACATGCTGTAGAAGATCACCTGCACCTTTGCTGCCATTCCTGCCTCCTGGCGCCTACGGCGCCCTGCGTACTCACCATGCCGGTTGCGACCCGGTAGTCTTGCTGGCCGCGCGCTCAGTCCGCCTCGGGACGAAACGGACCCAGGTCGAAGAGCAGGACCTGGGTGGCGTCCTCAGCCCGAAGGCTTACATCCTCTCCCTCCACCGCGGCGCCGTCGCCCTGCTCGAGCCGCGTGCCGTTGACAACCACAACCCCACTGAGCACCTGCACCCAGGCCGCCCTGCCGGGTGCGAGCACGAACTCAGTGCCCTCGCCCGACTCCCAGGTCCCTCGGTAGAGGTCGGCGTCCTGGTTGAGGCTGAGGGACCCCTCCCGACCGTCGCGGGAGGCCAGAAGCTGGAGTCCCGGCGCGTCGGCGCCAAAGCCGCGCTGCTCGTAGCTCGGGTCCAGCCCCCCACGGTCCGGGAACAGCCAGATCTGGAGCATGTGGACGGCATCCGAGCTCGACGGATTGCTCTCACTGTGCACAATCCCGGTGCCCGCCGTCATGCGCTGGACTTCTCCGGCACGGATGAGCCCGGTGCTCCCCAGGCTGTCCTTGTGCTCCAGCGTGCCCTCCAGGACTACCGTCAGGATCTCCATGTCTCGGTGTGGGTGCATGCCGAAGCCTGCGTCCGGACGGATCCAGTCCTCGTTGATCACCCTTAGGCTTCGGAAGCCCATCTGCTCTGGGTCAGCGTACCCCCCGAAGGAGAAGCTGTGGCGGCTGTCCAGCCAGAACTTGAGGGTCTGACCCCGATCCTCGCTTGCTCTCTTGGTGACCATCGTGCACTCCTCTCCGCTGCCCGAGGCACCCGGCGCGCGCCGAGCCAGGCCCCCAGCCTGCCCCATCGCCTGTTTACCCCAACCGTGACTTGGCCGCACGCCCACAGCCCCCGGCCAGACTCATCGCTGCCCCTCAGCGGGGCCGTTCGAGCCCAGTCCCAGCCGGCGGCACAGGCAGGCGAGCTGCTCCTGCTCCTCGGGGGAGAGCACGCCCATCTGCTCGGCGATCGCGGCCGCGTGGGAGGGGAAGAGCTCTCGAATGAGCCTGCGTCCCTCATCGGTGAGACTCACGATGATGTAGCGACGGTCGTCGGCCTGTCGTTCTCGCCGGACGAGGCCGCGCTTCTCCAGGTTGTCCACGACCAAAGTGATGTTGCCGCCCGTCTTGAGGAGCTTGGCGCCCAGCTCCTTCTGGCACAGAGGTCCCAGGTGAAGCAGTGCCTCCAGCGCCCCAAACTGACTGAAGGTAAGTCCCTCCGCGGCGACTCGTGGTCCCAGCCGCGCTGTCACGGAGTCGGCAGCACGCATCAGCTTGGTGTAACAACCCAGCGCCCGAACCTCCTCCTGCGTACCTCTGTAGTGAACCGGCATCCCATCCCTCCAATGTCTAATCATTCAATGTTATAGTATTGTGGCGAGGAGGAATCAAGGATGAGGGCGGGTCGTTGGGTCGTTGGGAGGTAGGGCCTCAGAGGGCGCGCTGTTGTGAAACCGGCATGGGTACGTGCCCGGAGGCCCTCCGCCCGGCGGTGAATCGCCGGGCTCAGAGGCTCAATCCTCCTGAAAGGAGGGTTATGACCCCAAGGTGCACCCGTGGTTCAGAACCCCGGTTCAGCGGGATTGAGCCCCTTAGCCTAACGGTGACAAGTTAAGCTCCAGCAATGGAAGTCAACGGGGCTGTCCATCGATCCCCAGCGGCATCGTCGACCCCTTCTGTGAGGGGGCTGAGCGTGGAACCGGCAAGGCCCAGCGACATGCAGGTGGTAGGGATAGAGCCTGCGCTCGGTCTGTATCGGGCCTCAGGGGCGCCAGAACAGCGGTCTGCCCCCCAGAAGTGCCCCTTGACTACCCTATCTGCAGCTTAACTTGTCACCATTACCCTTAGCCCCACGATTCACCGCCGGGCGGACCACCGCCGCGCACAACCCATCGATGGCCGCATCGCCTCCCGCCCTCCGAGGCCCTTCCCCAACGACCTAACGACCCAACGACCTGCTCCTACGCCTTCGCCACGGGGCAACCCTCCCAATGGCGCCCCATTCCACCACCAGATGTCGCAGCCTTGGGGGAACTTGGTGGAGTGCGGATGCACGAACTTGCCGGGGACGAAGTCCGAGCGGGGGTGGTCTCGCAGGCCGCGGGGGTTGCCGTCGCCCAGGGTGGCCACGACCTTGTTGTCCCCACCGAGCAGAGCGACAACGCTCCTCAGGTCCGGCACTGGGAGCCGCTAGTCCTGCTGGACCAAGCTGGAGCTGAGGCTTCCGGAGAGCTTCGCGCCCGCCCCGGCCCCTAAGTGCCCTTCCTCTTGGGATCTGGGCAGGTTACCCGGATCTCAAATAGGACCACCCGGCTTCCTGCTTCCTCACCACCTCGGCTGTACCGGAGTCCACCGTGGGGGCCAGGGGGAGCAGCTCCTTCTGAGTGACGTGCAGCCGGGGCATGGTGTTCCGGCAGGCAGCCGGGGTTGTCCCCGAGCGGGCTATGCGCCCCAGGCGCCCCGACAGAGGGTTGCCACTAACGAGCTTAGCGGGCCGCCCTCAGGGCGTCCACGGCGGCAACCAGCTTGGCGCGGGCCTGCTCCGCTACCGGCCGAAGCGTAGGGATGTCCACCTGGCCCAGAGCCACCATCGGGTCCATAACGGAAACCACGGTGTTCGCCCCCTCCGGATAGACGATGGTGTTGCAGGGGAGTCTCAGGCCGATCTCGACCTCTTGCTGGAGTGCCTGATGAGCGAGCGTTGGATTGCAGGCACCGAGGATGGTGTAGCGCCGGAAGTCGACGCCGATCTTCTCCTTCAGCGCCTGGTCGATGTGGATCTCGGAGAGGACGCCGAAGCCCTGCTCCTTGAGCGCCGCCTTGGTGCGCTCCAATGCTTCCTCGTAGGGGAAGGGGGTGGAGACTCGTAGTTCCCCTTGGTCGTCGATTGCCATACCCATCGCGGTGACCTCCGTGCATCGGGTAGGAAGGTGCTGGGCCGCTCACTTGGCGAGCCGGGCAGCCCCCCTACCGGCGGGAAGCCGGCGAGTTCGGCCAGCCATCATCTGGCGACACCGAGCGCCGGGACTCAGAGGAGATGAAGGTCGGGGGGGAGCAACGCACCTACCAGGCCTACAGTGACTTTCCCACTCCAGAGCCCCCCCAACCCCGCCGTCGGCGACCCGCGCGCCCCGAGCCGAGCCGGGCAGCCCCTTGGCGCACGGGGGAACAGCCATCGTGAGCTCGTGGCGGCACACCCACTGGCCGGCGATGGCGTTTCCCGCAGAGGCTCCATGGGCGAGGCGCCCTGAATTCGCGGCCGTCTGGCCCCGACGACGCTTCGGCGCCGCGGCCCCCAGGGCGCGGGCCCGCCTGTCGAGTAGCATCTCTGGAGACACGCCGCAGCGCCCCTACAACCCCCCAACCCTTGAGCCCTCACCGTCCGAACGGTCCGACTCGTCCGACAGGTCCCCCCATGGCCCAGCGCCTCACCAGCACCTACGCCTTCAGCCGGCGCAGCAGCGTGACTCTTCCGATAGGGACCCACTCCACCACCAGGATATCGCCGTTGTGGAGGAACTTGGCGGAGTGCGGATGCACGAACTTGCCGGGGAGGAAGTCCGAGCGGGGGTGGTCCCGCAAGCTGCTGGGGTCGCCGTCGCCAAGGGCGGCCACGACCTTGTTGTCCCCGTCGAGAAGCGTGACAACGCTCTTCAGGTCCGGCACAAGCATGAGCTCGCCGCGGAAGTGGAAGTGGCAGGGCTGGCGCATCCCGTCCGTTACGAAGCGGACGTGCTTCCCCTCCAGCGTCAGGTACTGAATGCGGCTGTTGCCCCTATCGGCGACGGCCAGCAACGGCTCCGAGCCGCGTGTATCCAGCCAGATCCCGTGGGCATTCAGAACCCGCCCCGGCTCCTTGCCCTTCCCTCCGAAGGTGCGCACGTAGTCGCCCTTGAGCGTGTACTGGTGGATGTAGTCCGAGCCGTAGCCGTCCGTGACGTAGAAGTCGCCATTCGGGGAGAAGGCCACGTTGGTGGGCACGAAGGGCGCGCCGCCCCTGTAGACGCCGGCCTCCCCGGGGGCGCCCTTCTCCCAGACCACCTGGCCCTCGAGGGTGGTCTTCACCACCTGCTTGTGAGCGATGTCGCAGTGGTACAGATACTCGCGGTCGCCCTCCTTGCGTAGGTCCAGGCCATGCGCGCCGCCCTTGAAGCGCGCCCCAAAGGAGCTGAGGAAGCGTCCTTTCCTGTCAAAGACGACGATGGCGTCGTCCTTGGCGCTCGTGGGGTGGACCGTGTGGGCGATGTAGATGCGACCCTGGGAGTCCTGGGCGACGCCGTGGGTATCTCCCCAGCGGATGTCGTCGGGCGGCTTCAGCCAGTCGTGGACGCACTCGTAGCGATGCTCCCCGGTCCCCAGGACGATCCGTCCGTCCGGCTCGGCTGCCTTCGCAGCACCCGCCCCCGTGCCCGCGATGGCGGCGCCGGCGACCGCGGCCCCGGTTCGCGCCAGGAACTCCCGCCGCGAGATCCCCTCGCCCTCCTCCTTCACCTGCTCACACATAGGTGTCTCCTCTCTCCTTCCGTCACCCCAAGGCAACGCCAGTGCGCCCAGCCAGGGGACCCTCTGGCGTTAGGCACAGGCACCAGGAGGCCGCGGGGCTAGCTGACAGGACCATAGGAAGGAAGTGGAGCCACCCAGCTCAGGTTCCCAAGGGCGGGCGGCAAGTCGGGAAGGCTGACGCGGGCAGGCTGGGGGCAAGGGTCACCTGACTACCACCCACGTCATCTCGCCCGCCGGGAGGGTGACCTTCACCCTGGCGTGGCCGTCGGGGAGGCTGACCTCGCGCTCCGGGGCGTCGCCAACCCGGAGGCGCGCCTCACCCTTCAGGCCCGTGTAGTACAGCGGGAGGTCTATCTCGCGCTCGATGGGCTGGTCGGTGGGGTTGTATAGCACGGCCAGGCCCTTCTCCGGCAGCCCTGGGTTGACGTGCAGCACGCCGTCCCAGTCCCTGCCATCCGCGCGCCTCAGGTGAACCACGTCGCTCTCCAGGATGGCGCGGTGCTGCTTGAAGAAGGCGACCCACCGTTTGACCAGCGCCTCTGTCTCGTCAGAGTCGTACAGGCGGGGTCCCCGGTAGCAGGCTTGGGCGCCGAAGCCCAGGTTGTTCGCCAGGTGCCGCTCGTAGTCCGGCAGATGCTCCTTCAGCGGCTCGATGGTGGCGGCAGCCCCTCCGCCCTGGTACTCCACCAGCGGAACGAACATCCAGCCCATGGAAGGGGTCTTCTCCCAGGTGCCGTCGTACAGGTGCTGGCGCGCGTGGATGTGCTGCCAGTCCCTCGGCAGCGACCAGTTCGTCTCGCGGTACCCCATCGCCGTCTTGGTCGAGCCGACCAGGAAGTACCAGTCAGGCACGTTCAGCGAGATGCCGCGCCCACGGCACCACTCGTAGAACTCCGCTATGCGGGCGTACTGCGTCCACTGAGAGTCCTCCAATCCCCGATGCCCCGGGTGCTGGGTGGAGGCGCAGGGGTCCCCCGGGTAGCTCCCGTCATGCTCCAGCAGATCGAAGCCCGTAGCCTCCAGGAAAACGCGAAGGTGCTGGAAGTAGTTGATGCCCCACCGGCTTCCCAGGCAGGGCGAGTTGCCGAAGATCGCCCCTCCGGTGTGGCCCGTCTTGGGGTTGATGACATCGTTCGACTCGTCGATGCTGCGGCTTGCGAGCAGGGAGTAGCCGCCCAGCTTCAGGCCCTTCGAGTGAGCGTAGTCCGCGAGCGCTCTGAAGCGCGCCAGGTTCGCGGGCGAGGTGTCCTCCATGTTCAGCCCGCTGCCGAAGCTGAGGATGACCATCTCGAACCCAACCTCGGCTGCCTGGTCGATGGCCTCGCGCGCCACCTTGGGGTCGGTGGAGGTGAGGTGGAGCATCAGCGGGTTCTCGGTAGCCCAGGGCGCCAGCGCTCGGTACATGCGCCGGACCTCGAGGCCCTTGCGCTCCCGGTCCGTGCCGTCGTGAAGCAGCTCGAAGGTTCGGTACGTGGTGAGAGTGCCGCCCGGCTGGATGTCCACGTCAGGACCGATGGGCGGCCGCGACTCCAACACGCAGGGGGTCTTCAGCAGGTAGTTCACCTGCGTGGTGTACTGAGGGTCCTCCACCCAGTTCACCACCCGTGCCGAGTTCACCACAGACATGCCGCCGAAGGAGTAGTCCGTGACCACCGTCAGGTTCGGTACCGACCAGCGGTCACTGGAGTCGACGATGGACTCCGCCTCGACCACCCCCAGCACCTCGGAGGCGAACCGATTCACCCTCAGGGGCTTGTCGCCACCGTTGCGGATCACGAGCCACTTCGCCAGCAGTGGCAGCCCATCGTACAGCTCGTAGTGGACGTCCACCGTGACGCCCTCCGGCCCCGCCTCGGGCGCTCTGAAGTGAAGAGTCAGGCCCACTCCGGGCGGAGGCCAGGGCAGGTCATGGGAGAGAGCGGTCCGCTTCCACGGCAGCCTCTCCTTGGTCCTCCCCACCTCGTAAGACTCAAACCTGAACGCCCCGGGGTCGGCCTTCATTGCATCGATCCAGTCGGTCCGCAAGAAGGCCAGGTCAGGCTGACCCACCAGGCCGCCCACCGGGTACTCCTTGCCGTTCAGCTCCAGAACCGCCTCCGGCTTCACAGCCCTGAGCAGAGAGGCCCCATTCTGTAGGTGGTCCAGAGCCACGGTGGCGCAGTTGGGCGCCAGCCGAAAGGTGCGCCGCACCAGCCCGTTGTCCAGGCAGATCTCCTGGCTTCCAGGTCCGCTCAGAACCGCCGCCTTCGTCTTTGGGACGCTGACCAGCCAGTCTACACGCTCCGACGATCGAGCCGCCACGGTTCTCAGCTTCGAGCTTTCAGCAGCCATCGAGGCAGCTCCTTGAGTGACCAGCAGGAGAAGGCACAGTGCGTGGACGAGAGGTGGTATTGCCATTCCAGGGGGCCTCCCTTGGCGTCAGTGGGCCGAGCGCCCGCGGTGAAGTGAGCCCTACTGGGGCGTGGCCAACTCAGGCGCGCCGCCGAACCATGTGCTCCAGGGCGATGGGGGGCCAGGGGCAGCCTAGCCTGGGGCCCCGGCCTCACTAGCACTCCATACGACACCGGCCGGCCGAACCATTCAGGGGACCGAGACGCTGTTGCCGCCTCCACCCCCGCGGCCGCCGTCGGCCAGGTTGGCGCCTGAGATCCTGAACGTGGCGTTCGAGTGGGGGGAGGGCTGGCTCCCCGCCGAGGAGCTGGTCCGACGGGTGGAGACGCTCTCGGCGACGGAGCCGCAGGCGATCGTATGCCTGCCGGTCCGGTCGATCGACGGCGCGCCCCAGTCGCCGGCGGGACTCCTCGCCGGGGCCCAGTAGGTAGCCCAGGGCGAACGACGGGTCCATGCATGGCACTTGGGCGGCGCCGTTCGGCGCGGCTCCCACGCGCCCCTCGTTTGGCTCCATGCCCCCGAAGCCGCTACCTTCTACCCGAGGGTTCCGAGGGGCCTGGGGCCAACCCGAGGTTGGGTGCCGGCGTCTATACATCGATCCGTTGGCGGCCCCACACAGGGCCGCCGTAGCGGCTGAACCCCCGACGCGGGCCCACCGTAAGCCCCGGCCCCAGTGCCGCGCCCAACGCGGAGGAGACTCACTCGCCGATATGGACCATCGTAACGACCCAGCCGACGCCCTGATGGCCGCGATTAGGGGGCGGCGCTCCTTCAAGCTGTCTCAGCTCAGGCGGGACCCGGTAGACCCCAAGCTCATTGGCCGAGTGCTCGAGGCCGCCAACTGGGCTCCCAGCCACGGACAGACCGAGCCGTGGCGGCTCACCGTGTTCACCGGCGACGCGCGACGCGATCTGGGCGAGGCCTTCGCCGAGGCCTATCGCCTTCAGGCAGAGGAGGCCGGTGATTTCAGCGCCACTGCCCAAGAGGCACAGAGAGATAGGGTCTGGGAGGCGCCGGTGTGGATCTCGGTGGGGGTGTCCCCGGCTCTGAAGCCGGACGGCTCGCCCCGGATGCCGCTTGAGGAGGAGACCATCGCGGTAGGCTGTGCCCTTCACAACCTTCACCTGATGGCAACCGCCCTGGGTCTGGGCGGCAAGTGGACCACCGGCGCCGTCGTCCGGCATCCCTCGGTCGCCCGCTGGCTGGGCCTGGAGCCCCCTGCCCGGCTCCTGGGCTTCTTCTACCTGGGTTACCCGGCCGTGGAGTGGCCCGAAGGAAAGCGACGCCCCCTGGCCGAGAAGGTGCGGTGGCCTGGCCACGAGGAGCTGATCCCCGACCCGTGAACGGCTGTGACGCCCTGGGCCGGCACCCTACGGGAGCCGGGGCCGCTGATGGTGAACAAGGGTAAGGGATCGGGGAGCGCCCGCCATGGGCCCCTATCCGCAGGCGACCATACTTCTAGGAGGTGCCAATGTCCCTGACGATCACGAGCAAGACCAAGCTGAGAGATGGCGCGGAAGTCCCTCTCTTCGGCTTGGGTACCTTCCAGTCCGACCAGGGGGTGTCCTGTGAGCAGGCTGTGCGCTGGGCTCTCGATGCCGGCTATCGGCACATAGACACCGCCGCGGCCTACGGCAACGAGGATAGCGTCGGCAAGGCCCTCAGGGACTCCGGCATCCCCAGGGACCAGATCTGGGTCACCACCAAGGTCTGGAACAACGACCAGGGGTACCAGACAACGCTAGACGCCTGCCATGCGAGCCTGGACCGCCTGGGCCTGGAGTACCTGGACCTGTACCTGATCCATTGGCCGGCGACGGAGCAGCGCGTGGACTCGTTCAAGGCCATGA
The DNA here is from genome assembly GCA_036504955.1 of Armatimonadota bacterium. GTDB lineage: Bacteria > Armatimonadota > DTGP01 > DTGP01 > DASXUI01 > DASXUI01. The sequence continues at coordinate 9,717 of DASXUI010000076.1, read as the reverse complement.
TCGAGCTCCAGAAACAGGGCCTCTGCCGTTCCATCGGAGTCAGCAACTACCTGGAGACTCATATTGATGAGGTGATCGCCGCTACCGGCGAGGTGCCCGCGGTGAACCAGATCGAGCTGAGCCCCTTCCTGGCGCGGCGACCTCTGGTGGACTACTGCCGGAGCAAGGGGATCGTGCCGGAGGCCTACAGCCCGCTCACCCGAGGCCAGAGGCTGAACGAGGAGAGCGTGGTCTCCATCGCCGACAAGCACGGCAAGACCCCAGCGCAGGTCCTGATCCGCTGGTGCCTGGAGCACGAGATCGTCGTGATCCCCAAATCGGTGACCAAAGAGAGGATCCAGCAGAACGCCGACGTCTTCGACTTCACCCTAGACGAGGACGACATGACGGTGCTGGATATGCTGGACGAGGACTTCTTCACTATTCGCCCGGGGGTCCCGCCGGACAAGTGGGACTAGGCTAGCGTCCCCAACCAACTACACCACCAAGCCACCAAGACACCAAGAAGGGCAAGGATAGCCCTACCACAGAGGCGCAAATAGGAAAGCTTGGCCTAGGCCCTCTTGGTGTCTTGGCGGTGTAGTTGCCTGCGACCGATGGTTCAGTCCGTCCGCAGTCCCAGTAGGGGCTGGCCGTACTCCACCGGGTCGCCGTCCGCGATGGCGACCTCCTCCACCACCCCAGCGTGCTCCGCCCTGACGGTGTTGGGGATCCCCATGGACTCCACGACCCCGACGACCTCTCCCTCCGCCACCCGGTCCCCCAGGAGAAGCGGGGGGTCGGCCGCGCGGTAGATCCCCACCAGGCTGGACTCGACCCAGTGGAGCCGCGGCTCGGCCGCTAGGGCGGCTTCGGCGCCGTCGGCCCCGGCGAGCGCCGCGGGCAGGGGGGCGGAGGCCGGCAGACGGGCGCGGCGCACCTTGAGGCTGAAGCCCGGCTCCTCCACCTCCATCTCCGCGACGGTGGAGGGGGACAGCTCACTGAGGAGGGCGCTGATTCGGTCTAGGTTCATAGCTTGCGAGTGAAGATCAAATGGTCCACCAGTTGGATGAGGTAGGCGATGAAGAGGGCGCCCAGGGAGATGCCGAGAAGCCACCGAGCGCCGAGCTGATCCAGCGCCGTCTGCGTGTTGCGCGGCACCGAGCCGCGTATGGGCTCGAAGGAGAGGCGGGCCGCCTGGTGGTCCACGGAGCTCACCAGCAGGTCATAGGCGAAGCCCAGGTGGGGCATCACGAAGTAGAGCACCACCAGCCCAAGGGCAACCACCACAGGCACCGCGACATTGTACTTCTGCCTCTGGTGGAATAGGTAGATGGGGCACTCGCCGCACTCGATGATGCGGCGCTGCGCCTGAGCGGCCGGCTGAGTGCCGGCCACCTGGCCCTGGTATTGGCCCCGCGCCTGAACCGCGAGCTGCGCGATGGTGGCGTCGCAGTAGCAACCGGACAGGCGCTTCCAGCAGGGCGTGCGGTCCCGAAGGGCCGGACAGGTCGCGCAGAGGGCAGCCCTTCTGGGCGGCGTGTCCCAGCACTTGGAGATGAGCCGGAAGCCCGACACGGTGGTCGCGTCCGGCGCGTGGGCCGGCGGCCGGACCACCCGCGCCTGTATGCGGTCGTAGGCGTTCCACAGCGCCAGCAGTATGCCTTCCGCCAGCAGGAACATACCCAGGTGACGGAAGGCGAAGATGACCAGGGCGAGAGGCTGCCCCGCCCCGTGGCGCACCGCCGCCGCCGTGGCGAGGGCGGACATCTCCGAGGGGACCAGGAGGTACGGGACCCCCAGCCCCAGCACCGCACCCGCTACCAGACAACTGGCGACCAGCACGCTCTCCCGGTAGAAGCGCAGTCCCAGCAAGACGCCGGAGACCATCCCGCAGCCGAGGAAGAGCCGGGCGGCCAGGTGGACGTTCGCCAGGACCCTACCTTGCGCCCGAAGCGATAGCCTTTCCTGAAGGTCCGACAGCCCGCCGAACACCGCCCCAAAGAGCAGGTAGAGTCCTGCCACCACGGCGACGGCCTGGACAACCTTGAGAACGAGCGTGACAACCGGCTCCGGGTTCCACTGACGAGCTTCGCCCCGCTGTCCTCCCACCATTGAACCTACCCCTTAGCTCGCTCCAGGTAGGCGTCCGAGCGAGTGTCCACCTTGATTCGATCGCCTACGTTGATGAACAGAGGAACCTGGACAACGGCGCCCGTCTCAACCTTGGCCGGCTTGGATCCGCCGGAAGCCGTATCCCCGCGAAGGCCGGGATCGGTCTCGATGACCTCCAGCTCCATGGCGACGGGAAGCTCCACGTTCAGGATCCCGCTGCCATGCCGGAGGACCAGGACCTCCATGCCGTCCTTCAGGTATTTCACCTGGGAGCCGATCTGGTCGGCGCTCAGGTTGAACTGCTCGAAGTCCTCCTGATCCATGAAGACGTACTCATCGCCCGTGGAGTAGAGGTACTGGGCGGTAACGCGGTCCAGGATGGCCTGCTCCATGCGCTCGCCGGCGCGCCAGGTCTTCTCTGTTACGGCGCCGGTACGCACGTTCTTTAGCTTGCTGCGGACGAAGGCGGGGCCCTTGCCGGGCTTCACGTGCTGGAACTCAACAATAGTGACGATGGTGCCGTCTAGGTTCAGAGATATGCCGTTCTTGAAATCGCTAGTGTCCATGCGATGAAGAGTGCCTCCATGGCGGGTTCACAGGTATGACGGAGTAAGGGACAGCTTTGTTCTCTGGTCGCTGGAAGAAACAGGCCGCTTGCGGCCTAGTTCTCCAGTACACGACCGCCTTGCGTGACCGCCCGCGGTGCGTGGCGCGCAAGCGCCTCGTGCGCCGGGAACGTGTCGCCGCCTAGCTGTTCTGCCCGGTACCCGCTGACGCTGGTGCAGGGAACACTCTGGCACCTTCGCCTACTCACGCGGGCAAACGACCGCAGCAAGCGTGCCTGTCGCACCCACAGCCGGAGTGCGGGAACGGGTAACAGCATGGCGCAGCAGGCAGGGGGACGGTCCGCCGGACCCGCCAGTGCCGGGCGGCGCCGCCATCCTTCAGTTTACCAAAGGGGCCTGTCTAGGGTCAATGCAAGCCGACGCTTGACTGCGAACGAGGCCGGCCCGTCGGTAGCTCTCAGAGGCCCCCGTGAGGGCAGCGCAGCGCGGTGGATGGGGAGGAGAACGAGGCGCGGGAACTCAGTGGCCCTCCATCCCGCGGTGCTGTCGAGAGGCCTGTTCAACGGCGCGCACCTTGATGAGCAAAAGCACCCTGTGCAGCCCTCGGGCCGGGCCAGCTAGCTCCCAATCAGCCATGCCGCCAGCAGAGCGGAGAGGCTGAGGGTCCAGAAGAGGCAGCACCATCCCACCTCTCGGCGACCCCGCCGCGAGGCCTGGATGCATACGGCGCCGCCGATGGCCAGGGGGAGGGCGCCACAGGCGCTGAGCCTTGCCAGTTGGCGGGGTGGCACCCCGGCCAAGGACCCCACGGAGGCCAGCAGCAAAAAGGAGACGACGGCGGCCAGGGTGAGCATCCCCAGGTGGGACAGCAGGCGGCAGTGGCGCAGGTCGCGTGGCAGGAACAGCCCCGCCAAGCAGGCGCTGACGCCCGTGAGCATCACGCGAGACGGGCTTGCCGGCGGGCCACAGAAGGCGTAGACCAGCGCGGCGTGGGACCCCAGAAAGACGAAGGTCCCCGCGAGGCGTCCTACCGGTCCGTTCGCTTGGCGGACATGGGATACCGAGAGGCCGGCCACGACTCCTACCCGCTAGAGGCGGAGGCGACGACACCAGGCAGGCACTCCGGCGTCCGCCGGCCTGGAGGCCGATAGGCCATGACCCGCCCCAACAGCGCCTGGTTGGGCACCGGGCCCAGCTCTCGGCTATCGTAGGACAGAGACCGGTTGTCACCCACCAGGTAGACGCACTCCGGCGGCACGACACAACGCACGAGCTTCAGGCCGCAGATCGGGCGCGCGGCCATCTCGCGATCCGTGGGAGTCGGTTCCGGGCCGAGGAGCAGAGGCGTGAAGTCGCCGAAGTGGCGCGGAGCGAGGAGCCAGAAGCTGTCGCCGGGGAGGCCGAGGATGCGTTTGACGCATAACTCTCCTCCCAGGTCCGCCAACACGACATCACCCCGCTGGGGCTGATTGGTGTTGACGGCGCGCTGGTCAACAAGGCAGAGCTGGCCGCTGCGGAGGGTGGGCGCCATGCTGTCGCCACTGACCAGAATGAACCGGTAGGGGGAGCAGAAGCGAACGACGACCAAGAGGACCAGGAGCAAGAGGAAGCGGACCAGGGCGGGCATGCGGGCCTCCCGAACCGCGCGCCGCGGGCTGCTGCCATCCCCACGAGTTTGCGGCCGTGCGTGAGCGATGCCTGGTGAACGCAGCCGGGGACTGCTGCTCGGGTCGAACGTTTGGATCTCCGAACAGACAGAGTATCACTTGTACCCCCCCTCACCACCCCTTCCTAACTCTTAGACGACACTGAGCCCCCTTTCGTGTCAGTTCCGGCAGATCCGATCTGCCGCGAGCGGCGAAGCTTCAGGCTGCAGGGTAGACGCCAATCGTCAGGGAGCGAGGCCATCGGAGCGGCGCAAGGCGCCGGCTTGGTACAGCAGGGCGGCGACTCAGGGGACGTGGGTACCCGGGGGGTCGGCGCCGGCTACTCGGCTTCGGCGCAGGCCTCGCGAGCCAACTCCACCCATCGCCCCAGGCGCCACGGCTCGTGGCTCAGCGTGTGCACGTCCTTCATCACCAGCTCCACGTGGCATCCCCGGGCCACCTCGAGGGTGTATCGGAGGTCCTGGCGGATGGCGTCTTCGTCGAACCGCTCCGTGCTGATGAGGGCTGGGTTCGGCTTCCGGCAGTAGATGACGCGGCTGCCCACCGCCTCCGCCATCTTCGCCTCGTCACACCAAGGAGATACAGAGACTTTGCGCAGGTTGCTCAGAGTGCTCAGGTAGGGCCACCGGCCATGGACCGGTTCGCAGCAGCCGTAGTAGCTCAAGCCGAAGCTCTCGATGAGGGGCTTCTGGTGGGGGAAGATGAACTCCCCGAACATGCGGGGCGAGATCCCCACCGTCTCCTGTGACTCCGAGAGTACCCACAGGTCCTTCAGTCGCGGAGGCGTCTCTTTAGCGGCCCCTGCCCCTGGCAGCTCACAGGTGTAGCCCAGGCTTCCGGAACCGATGTAGTCGTTCTCGTTGTTGAGTGTTAGCAGCCCCTCGGCCTCCAGCCATCGGGCGTAGGCCATCTGGTCATCGCGAAGGAAGCCCAGGAGCCGGTGAACGCCCTCGGGGTCGTCGCAGAGGTACATCATCAGGTGGTCCAGGCCCACCAAGTCGATGGCGGCCCAGGTGAGGCCGACGGTCCACCAGAAGCCGCCCCGAAGGCGCGCCTGAAGCAGGCCGTCAAACAGGTCAGCGACATGGTCGCGCCAGGCCAGGCTGGCCTCGCGGTCCACCGAGTAGGTGCGAGGCCTGAGCTTCTCAAGGTCACTCCGGAGGTTCTTGAGTGGTGGCTCCCAGGTGCAGCTTCCCATCTGTCCGTCGCGGCTGCCGCTGGTACGCACCGGGGCCACCCCGTAGTCGCTGACGCTCACGCGCCACGGGCAGTTAAGCACGGCCTCAACTGGCTTATCATCCTTCACCTGATCCTGGTGAACGAGGGTCCAGCGCAGCCCGGACTCCACATGGCGCGCCCAGCCCTCCTGGCAGACCAGCTCGTGTTCGTTGCTCCACTCGCCGGACTGAAGGAGCCCGCCAATCTCCGCAAGCACCATGGGGCCGCCGCCCCGCAGGCTGTTGTGGCTGAGCCACCGCCGGCGGCGCTCCGCGTTGCCCTCGCTGTGGGCGATCTCCGCCACCCGCGCCGCCAACTCGCGCAGCACGCGCCGGTCCTCCGGAATGACCCGCCACTCCTCCACGGTCACGCTCCCCCTCCCGGTGCCACTAACAACCGAGGTCCGTCGAGTACACTCTTGGGCGCTGATGCCTCCGTTCCTGCGTTGGGGGCGGGTCGTAGGGTCGTAGGGTCGTTGGGTCGTAGGGGGGCCTCGGAAGGAGGGCTTGGGTCCACACGCCTGGGCTTGGGGGTGCCAGCAGGGAGTGGGGCCGATGGCCCGCTCGGCGAGCGAGTGGGTCCAGAGGGGTGGATCGGTGGTACCGATCACCCACCCCGTGAAGGGGCGGGCTGGTTTGGCGCTCCGCGCGGAGCTGCCGCCGGACACCGTCGCAGCACGTTACCGCTAGCCTGGGGAGCCGCAACGTCAGGCCTAGGCGCTCCGGGACACCTTCGCGCGTGGCGTCGCGTGGACGTCGCGGAGTCCAAAGGCTACCGGAGGGCCTCGAACACACCGTACGCTGAGACGCTGCCCGGGGCACCGCACCGAGGCGCCCCCATGACCTTCCGTCCAAACGTCGCCGCGCCTCCTCCACCCAACGGTAGCGTGCTGCGACGCTGTCCGGCGGCAGCTCCGCGCGGAGCGCCAGACCAGCCCACCCCTTCACGGGGTGGGTGATCGGTACCACCGATCCGCCCCTCTGGACCCACTCGTTCGCCGGGTGGGCGATCGGTACCACCGATCCCCCGCCCTGGGCCCCTTTTCTCTGGGGGCTCGCGGCCGATCGGACGCCCCACGCCGAGGAGCGAGGCTCAGGCTGGGGAGGGCCGGGGGCGCCCGGCGAAGAAGGAAAGCCCATTCGCGAGTGCCCTGGAGGCGGACCCAAGTGACCTTACACGCAGTCGATACCAGGCCAGACGTCACGGACCGCGGCAGCCATACCGGCTTCGAGCCTCAGCCCATCCCTTCGCGGGACGCCCGGGAGATCTCCAGCACGGACCTACCCGCCGCCCCGAGCCCTCCCTACCCTGAGGCAGACGCCCAAGCAAGCTCAGGATGGCTTCGCCTTCTCCTCGCCGTAGGGGCCGCGGCCGGGCTCTACTGGACCAGCCTGCAGAACTATCTCCTGTTCCACTCCTTCGCGGAGATGTTCGGGGTGGCGGTCGCCTTTGGAGTCCTCCTGGTCGCCTGGAACTCGCGCTGGGTACAGGACAACGGGTACCTGTTCATCCTGGGCATTGCCTCGGGAGTGGTGGGGATCCTGGCGCTGCTCCACACCTTGGCGTACAAGGGCATGGGTGTGCTCGGGGACGAGTACGGCAACCTTGCCACCCAGTTGTGGATCGCGAGCCGGTATGTCTGGGCCTTGTCGAGCGTCGCGGCCATCTACTGCTTGGGCCGAAAGCCTCGCCCGGCTCCTACACTGGCGATCTACGGCGGCGTTGCGCTTCTGATACTGCTGTCGATCTTCCGCTGGCACGTCTTTCCGGATTGCCTTGTGGAGGGCATCGGGCTCACCCCCTTCAAGAAGGCCAGCGAGTACCTGCTGTCCGCTCTCCTCGCGGTCTCCGCGTTGCTTCTGTTTCGACGGCGGCAGTTCTTTGAGCCAGCCGTGGGGAAGCTGGTGGTTGCCTCGCTGCTGACCTCGGCCGCCGCGGACGTGTGCTTCACGACCTATGCCAACGTCTACGGCCCGTCGAATCTGGTGGGGCACTACCTCCACTTCGCCGCGCTCTGCCTGCTGTATGAGGCGGTAGTGGTCACCGGGTTCACCCGCCCCGTCTCCCTGCTGTTCGGGCGACTCCAGGCCACCCAGAGGGAGCTTGAGCGGGCGAACCAAGAGGAGCGGAACCGCGTGGCGCTGCTTCAACGGGCACTGCTCCCACCGACCCCGCACGAGCCGGACGGCTACCACATAGCCAACAAGTACGTTCCCGCGTTGAGCCATCACCTCATCGGCGGAGACTTCTATGATGTCTTTCCCACGGCGGGGGGGCAGGTTGGCCTCCTCCTGGGTGACGTGAGCGGGAAGGGCCTGGAGTCGGCCGCCCTCGCGGCCTCGGCCCGCAGCACCCTTCGTACGCTCGTCTACGAGACCTCCTCCGTGGCCGACAGCCTGAGGCGAGCCAACGCGCTCCTCTGTCAGGAGCTCGTGGTAAGTGGCAACTTCGTGACGGTGGCTCTTCTGGTACTGGACCCCGGAACGGGACGTTTCACTTTCGCGTGTGCCGGACACCCAAGCCCCGTGCTCTACACGTCTGTAGGCCCTCCCAGCTCCCTGCCAAGCGTGAACCTGGCCCTGGGCATCATGGACGAGTGGGACTTCCAGGAGTCCTCCGGCCAGCTAGGGACAGGGGACCAACTGGTCCTCTACAGCGATGGGCTGGATGAAGTCAGGCGCGGGGGCCAACTCCTCGGCAGGGACGGGGTCCTGAAGGCCCTCGGCTCCGCGCCCCCTGCCCACGCCCAGCACACCATTGATCGGTTGCTTGAGACGTCGGAGCGTTGGTCCGATGGGCGCATCACGGACGACACGACGCTGCTGGTATGCGAGCGGCGGTGAGGCGGGGACAGAGAGGCCCTGGCGGTCGACAACGCGGGCCGCTGGCGGATGGGCCCCAGGCCGAAGGCACACCGCTCGGGAGTGCTTGACCCCTATCGCTCCATACCCTAGTATGAAGGCAGAACAGGCCGCCTCAGTTGGTAGGTGAGGCGTCGCCGGGCCCGATGGCCAGTCGGGCAGCAGGCTTTGGAGGCTCTGCGGGACTATCGTTCCGCGGAGCCTTTTGGCATCGGGCTGGGGAGCAGTGGAGATGAGCTGGGCGGCAGCAAGGCGTTACGGCCGGGACAGGCATCGCCAGTCCACCATGTGCCTTCCCCTGGTGTTGTGCCTGGCGGGCCTGTTGCTGCCTCTTCTTGGCCTGCTTCGTCCTCTGCACCAGCTCAGTCCCGAGCACAAGCCGGCGGCGGAGGGGGTCTCCACGCCGACGCCGCTGCACGCCCTTGTGCCCCTGGGCGGCTCCTTCGCGCTCTGCAGGGCTCGCGCGGCCCGCCACCCTGTGGCCCCAGTACATGGTCCCCGCCGCCAGCGCGTCACCACCAGCCAGTTATCTCGGCACGGTGGGGCCTGTCCGGGGTGCTCTTGTGCCAGCCTCTGCAGCTCCCCCATCTCGGCCGCGGGACCCTCAGCCGCTCTGCTCCGCGCCCTTCCCGCGCCTCCCCTCTCCCCCCTAACGCTGCTCCAGCAGCGTCCCTGCTCCCCCAGAGCTCCTCCAGCAGCCTGACTCTAGTCCGGCATCCCGGACCAGCGGCGCGTCACCGCCTCCCAACAAGTGAGCGTACCATACGTCGCTTCCGTGGGAAGTGATCCGCCCCTTGCGAGGCCAGTAGCTTCGGCCGCTCACTCCATCTGGGGGCCCTGACTCCCGGTGGTCGGTGCGGCGCGCTCCGGCCGTTCACTTAGACGCGGACTACCCGAAGTGCCCGAGGTGCCCGATTCCACTGCAGCGTCAGGACGCGGGCGGTTGCCGTCTACGTCCTGGTGGCGGGCACCCCCGATTGGGCCGCGCCTAGTGCGAAGGACCGCCAGCACGGTGAACCACGAGCTCACCAGGGGTCAAGGCACGGCGTAGTAGCTCCGGCCTAGCCCGCATAGTGCACGAGTCGCTTGCGCGTCATGCATGGCGCGGATCCCTCAACACGCTGTCATGAGCAGTGCATGCTAGGAGGCGCCTTTGAACGAGAAGACGCGGGTGGCGGCAAGCTCCGTCGCGGTCGCCGTGGTACTCACCGGCACGAAGCTGGTGGTAGGTGTCGCTACGGGAAGCCTGGGCATCCTGTCAGAGGCGGCGCACTCCGGCCTCGATATGCTGGCAGCCATCATGACGTGGAT
>DASXUI010000075.1:0-7478 GCA_036504955.1 Armatimonadota bacterium | reverse complement strand
CTGGAACATGGCGCCGTTGACGGCGTTCTGACGGGCCGAGGCGATCTGCTCCGTGGTGAGGTCGCTGCGCCCCATGTACACGCAGAGCGCCGCGATGCCCAGCATCACGTAGCCCATGTGGTTCACGGAGCTGTAGGCGATGAGCTTCTTGAGGTCCCACTGCGCCATGGCGCACAATGCGCCGTAGACGATGCTGATGGTCGCAAGAATCGCCAGCGGCATGGCGTACTGTTGCGCGGCGCCTGGCAGGATGGGAAGCACAACGCGCAGGAAGCCGTACGCCCCCATCTTCAGCAGCACGCCGGCAAGCACAACAGAGCCCGCGGTGGGCGCCTCCACGTGCGCGTCCGGGAGCCAGGTGTGGAAGGGGAAGGACGGCACCTTGATGGCGAAGCCCAGGAAGAAGGCCCAGAAGACCAGGAAGCGCGCCATCCCGGCGTGAGGCATGGGGTTCCTGGCCGACATCTCGATGAAGCTGAAGGTGCCCGTCTGCGTGTAGAGGTAGATGATCGCCAGCAGCATCGCCACGCTACCGACCAGGGTGTAGAGGAAGAACTTGATGGCAGCGTACTCGCGCCGGGGGCCGCCCCACACACCGATGATGAAGTACATCGGCACCAGACTGATCTCCCAGAAGACGTAGAACAGGAAGAAGTCCAGCGCGATGAAGGTGCCCATCATTCCCACTTCCAGCAGTAGGAAAAGGGATACGTACTCCTTCGTGCGGTCCTCGATGTGCCAGGAGTAGGCGAGGCAGAGCGGGGTCGTGATCGCGGTCAGGAGCACGAGGGGCAGGCTCAGGCTGTCGATGCCCAGGTCGTAGAAGACGTTCAGCCCGGGGATCCACAGCCGGCGGAAGCGGAAGACGTTGTCCAGCCCCTCTGTGGGGCTGAACTGCAGCGCTATGGCGATGGAGGCGACTAGTGGCACCAGGCTGGCAAAGAGTCCCACCCAGAGCTGCGCCTTCCGGTTGCCCCTGGGCAGGGCCATGACCGCCAGCGCGCCCACCAGGGGCGAGAAGACCACTATCGACAGCAGGTGTTGGCTAAGGTCCATTCAGGACGGCCCTCCAAGTAAGCATACTGAACAAGAGCCCCGCACCGGCGGCCCACCACGTACCTCGCTAACTCGCTGCCACGGAGGCACCCAGACACCAGAAAGCTTGAGGCCTTTTTTCTCCGGCCGTGGGGCGTAGGCATCACACCGCTGCCCAGATCTTCGGTCCGAACAGGCTGGCCCTAGCCCCCGCCAGCCGGCCCGCAACCTGGCGGCGACGCCCTCCGTGCAGGGCAGTTGGGGCGCAGGCGTCTCGCCTGCGCGTTCCAACACCTGCTCCGCCCCCGTGACCCCGCCACTGACTGGGCTTGCGCTGAGTGGCCCCCGTGGGCCTCAGTGGCCGCTAGACTGCGCAGGCGAGACGCCCGCGCCGAGTGCGAGCTATCAGCTCGCGCCGCCGGAACACTGGCGATTGCCAAGGGTCTGGCCGGATAGTGCTCCGGCTCGGCCGTTCGCGGTGGGTCAGCGGCGGCCGAAAAAGTCCCCTCAGCGAACGAAGGCTAGCAGGGCCAGGACCCCCAGCACGATGACCATCAGGTAGTTCTGGATGCGGCCGGTCTGCAGGCGGCGAAGCAGCTCACCTGTGCCGCCGGTGAGCCAGCCTGATAGGTTCACGGCTCCATCCACCACGTGGGTGTCGAACAGGCGGCAGAGGCCGGAGATGCGCTGGGTCAGCCAGGCGACGGCGTTGACCGTCAGGTCCACCACCCAGCGGTCCAGCCAGGCGCACAGGTCCGCCACAAGGAAGAGCGGCACCACTACCCCGTTCCACCACAGCTCGTCGATGTACCACTTGTTCCTGAACAGCGTGTAGAGCGGCGAGAAGAGCCTGGCCAGCAGCGCGGTGGAGGGCACTCCCCGGCCGAACACCAGCCACCCCGCGCCTAGCCCGCCGAGGCCCGCGGCGCTGCCGATGAGGGCGACCGTCGGGTTGAACTCCGGCAGTGCCTCTCCGGGCAGGTGCAGGTAGTGGGCGAAGCCGTGGTTGTAGCCCCAGAACCCGACCAGGACGGAGGGCACGGCCAGGAACACCAGCGGCCCAAGGATGGCCGGGCCGCTCTCGTGAGCGTGGACCTCCGGGTTCCTGGGGCTGCCGAAGAAGGTCAGCGCCATCAGTCGCGTCATGTAGAAGGCCGTCAGGAATGCCGAGAAGGCCGCGATCCAGAAGAAGACGCGCCAATCATTCCAGGCGTCCAGCAAGATCTCGTCTTTGCTCCACCAGCCCGCCAGCAGCGGGAAGCCGGAGAGCGCCAGGTACCCCACCATGAAGGTGGCGAAAGTGACCGGCATCTTCTTCCGCAGGCCGCCCATCTCCCACATCTCCTGGGTGTGCGTGCCGTGGATCACGGAGCCGGAGCCCAGGAAGAGCAGCGCTTTGAAGAAGGCGTGGGTCATCAGGTGGAACAGGCCCGCCGTGTAGCCTCCGACCCCGAGACCCAGCATCATGAAGCCGAGCTGGCTCACGGTGGAGTAGGCGAGTACCTTCTTGATGTCGGTCATCACGATGCCGATGGTCGCCGCCACCAGGGTCGTGACCGCGCCCACGCACGCCACGATGCCGAGGGTGGTGTCGATGCCGATCAGGCTGAAGGGAACGATCGCGATGTGCCCGTGCTCGAAGATGGGGTACATGCGGCCGACCATGAACACTCCGGCGGCGACCATCGTGGCCGCGTGGATCAGCGCGGAGACGGGGGTCGGGCCCTCCATGGCGTCCGGCAGCCAGACGTGCAGCGGGAACTGCGCGGACTTGCCGCAGGCGCCACAGAACAACAGCAGGCCCACCAAGCCGGCCAGCGCTTTGGGCATGGCCTCTACCGAGTGCGCGCTTAGAATGGTCGCGAAGTCGAAGCTCTGGGTGTGGGCGAAGAGCAGGTACAGCCCGAAGGCGAACCCCAGGTCGGCGAAGTGGGTGACGACGAAGGCCTTCTTGGCGGCCCGCATAGCGGAGGGCTTCTCGAACCAGAAGCCGATCAGCAGGTAGGAGCTCAGGCCCACCAGCTCCCAGCAGACCAGCATCAGCAGCAGGTTGTCCGCCAGCACCAGTCCCAACATCGCCGCGGAAAAGAGCGAAAGGTAGGCGAAGTAGCGGGAGTACCTGCGGTCGCCGTGCATGTACTCCGTGGAGTAGATCTGGACCATCAGCGAGATGGTGGTCACCACCACCAGCATCATGGCGGTCAGGTGGTCCAGGTAGACTCCCATCCGCACCGGCACGGAGCCATAGGTGGCCCAGAGCACGGAGTCGTGCACGGGGGCACGCGCGCTGAAGGTCTCCGCGAAGATGCCCAGCGCCATGGCGAAGGCGGCGAGGATCGCGCCGATCGAGACGTAGTGCGCCCAATTGCGGAGCTGAGGGCCAAGAGCGATCCCCACCACGTAGGCGAGCAGAGGCAGCAGCGGGATCAGGAAGGCGTAGTCAACCATTCAGGCCTACCACCTCAGGAAGTTGACGTCGTCTACGTTGATATGCTGGAAGTTGCGATACAGTGAGATGATGATGGCGAGGCCAACGGCCGCCTCTGCCACCGCGACCGTGATGACGAAGATACTGAAGGCCTGTCCGGCAAGGGGCGTGGCGCCGGCGGCGGCGGTAGTGCTGGGAACGAATCGGTTGAAAGCCACCAGGTTGAGGTTGGCCGCGTTGAGCATCAGCTCAACGCCCATCAGGACCGCCACGGCATTCCGGCGCGTTAGCACGCCGTAGAGGCCGGTACAGAACAGCAGCGCCGCAACTCCCAGGAAGAACTCCAATCGGAGAAGGCCCATGCTAGACGCGGTCCTCCTTTGCGAGTACGATGGCGCCGACCAGGGCTGCCAGCAGCAGCACGGAGGCGACTTCGAAGGGGATCAGGTAGCTGGTGAGAAGCTGAGTGCCAAGGTCCCAGGTCAGTCCTGGGGCGGCACCACCGGTCGGAGCCGCCTGGGCCACGAGCGCCCCCGTGACGCGCCAGGGCGTCGCCATCTCCATGGAGAGCACCGAGGAGAAGAGGGCGATGCAGGCCATGGCGCTCAGCAACTTCTGCCGGTTGCCCAGAGTGACGGGCTCCCCCGCGACCCTCTGTGTGAGCATCACAGCGAAGAGGATCAGGAGCGTGATGGCCCCTACGTAGACGAGCACCTGCGCCACAGCCAGGAACTCGGCCTGAAGCATCAGGTATAGGCCCGCGACGGCGAAGAAGCTGAGGCCCAGTAGCAAGGCGCAGTGGAACAGGTTCCTCAGGGTCACCACCGCGACGGCGGTGCCCAGCACGACCAGGGCGAGGAGCAGAGCAACCGCATCGGCAACGGTGAAACCCGTCACTGGTCACCTCCCGTCGCCACCTGCACCGGCTCGCCATCGCCGGCCACGGACTCGGTCTTCTCCTCAGGCGTCGCGTCGCGGGAGGGGGGCTCGGACGGCTTCGTCGGGGCGCCCTCGGACGGCGGAGGGTCCTTCAGGGCGACGTCCTCCATTGCCTTGGCGGCCTCTCTCGCCTCAGAAGCGTCGCTGGCTGCCGCGGACTCGGCTGCGGGCTTGGCGGCAGGCTTCTTGGCCGGCTTCTCCTCGCCCTCACCCTTCGCCTTGGGCTCCGGACCCAGAGGCTGGATGTCCTCGCGATCCTCCGGAGGGGCTGGGGAGATGAAGCGTCCGCCGATGCTCTGCTGAAGGTCACGGCGCCGCTGGTCGACCACTGTGATGGCCGGCCGCAGCGCGATGGCACGGTACTCCGGAACCGGGTCGGTGGGGCAGACGTCCTCGCAGAGGTTGCAGAGCATGCACAGGGCGTAGTCGAGGTCGAAGCGGATGACGTCGCGCTTGCCCTTAACGGCGCTGGGCTTGGTCTCCATCTTGATGAGCTTGTTGGGGCAGATCTTCTCGCACGCCAGGCAGCCGATGCAGCGCTCCATGTCCACCACTGGCAGGCCGCGCGTGCGGTCGGTCAGCTTCGGGCGCTCCTCGGGGTACATGACGGTCTGCACCCGGCTCCTCCACTGAACCAGGTTCCGGAGGGTGATCCTGAGGCCCTTGACGATGGAGGCAAGGGAGTTGCCTGTCAGCTCCAGGAAGCTCACGGCCGAAACTCCACCGCGCGCTCGGGCTGCTTGTGCCACCCCCTGGCCAGAGTTCCCAGAAGCAGCAGCCAGTTGAGCACCGCCAGGCCGATGAGGGGCCAGTCCAGAGCGACCCACAGGGCGGTGAGCACCAGGTTCAGCAGCGTCAGCGGGATCAGCGCCTTCCAGCCCAGGTCCATGAGCTGGTCCACCCGGATGCGAGGCAGGGTGCCGCGAACCCAGAGGACGGTGGTCACCAGCACGCCGGTCTTCGCCGAGAACCAAATCGCGCCGGCGACGAGGCCCAGAGGAACGCCCAGGAGGGAGAAGGTGCTGTCGGACAGCGGGCCGTGCCAGCCGCCAAGGAAGAGAGTGGTGCCGATGGCCGCCAGGGTGATGGTGTTCGCGAACTCCGCCAGGAAGAAGAGCGCGAACTTCATCCCGCTGTACTCCACGTTGAAGCCGGCGACGAGCTCGCTTTCGGCCTCCACCATGTCAAAGGGCGTTACGTTGTTCTCCGCCATGCTGGCGATGAAGTGCAGCAGGAAGCTGGTGGGCAGAATGAGGATGAACCAGGCAGGCGACTGTGTCGCAACGATACTCCGCATTGAAAGAGTGCCAGCCAGGACCACGGGGCTCATCATCGCCAGGACCAGGGGGATCTCGTAGGAGACCATCTGCGCGGCGGAGCGCATCGCGCCCAGCAGGGCGTACTTGTTGTTGGAGGCCCACCCACCGGAGATGATGCCAATGACGCCCACGGAGCCGATGGCGGAAAGGTAGAGCACGCCCACGCTGAGGTCCACGGCCTGCAGGCCCCGGGTGAACGGTACCACGGCGTAGACCAGGAAGGCTGGGATGAAGGTGATGGCGGGGGCGACCGTGAAGACCCACCGGTCCGCCGCGGCGGGGATGATGTCTTCCTTCAGCAGCAGCTTCATCGCGTCCGCGGGAGTCTGCAGCAGTCCGGCGGGCCCGACACGGTTGGGGCCGATCCTCGACTGCATCCAACCCAGGAACCGACGGAGCCACCAGATGAGGTAGGTAACCAGCGGGAGGAGGAAGAGGAAGAGGATGGCGGCGGCGTAGAGCAGAGAGCGGATCGGTTCCGAGGAGAGCAGATCCGTCACTGACTTCAGGCTCACGACGTCGGTCCTTCCTCTGCGTTGCGCCCCGGCGCGGAGGGGGGTGGAAACGCGGCCGCGCGCTTCGTGCTGGCGGGAAGCGGTCCAGAGGACTGGATGGGGGCCGCCCGACGCTGGCGTCGCGGGCGCGTGGGGAGCGAACTGGCTGGCAACAGAGGCGCGGAAGGGGCTCCGCGACCAGAGGCCACCTGGCTCCGACGAGCCTCTACATTATAGGGCGCGGGGCTCTGAGCGTCAATTGAACAACAGGCAGCTTGGCAGGGACTCCAGGGGCGCGGCCGGGCTCAGCATGTAGCCGTGATGGCACCCGCGAGTGCATGGCGCGGGCCGACATCGCGGGTCGGCGGCCCGCCATTCCGTGGCGCCTTCGGGCGGACGTGCTCGTGGCTGACTCCAGGGGTCCGGCGCGCCCAACCAGGCGCCATGCACGAGGCTCTTCAGGCTCGTGCATGACGCCGCGCGCCGCGGGCTGCCGGCGCGCGGCACAGGATGAGGCTACTGCCGTGTGCGAGTGTGTTCCGCTGCCACTCTAGAGAGCCGCCCTGAGGTCGTGGCCGATGCGGTACTTCTCGCGGAACCGGTCGTCCCTCATGGTGAGGTCCCGAGCGATCCGGTCCTGCTCCTCCCGCGCCAGGCGGGAGCTGCTGAAGTGCCGGTAGAGGAACTTCCAAGCGTGCTGGCGGTGCTTGAAGTAGATGCGATAGAGCAGCTCGCCATACACGTTAAGGGGGTCAATCACCACCTCCCAGTGGGAGGCGGCACGGTCGTCCAGCACGTCCATGGAACACCCTCCAGGACTCCGTTGGCGACGCCCTTCCTGCCTGGGCGTCCGGAAGCGAAGGGACCGGGAAGCTGCCCCTGTCGGGCGGCTTCCGCATCATCCACCACGGCCCTTGGGAGCCGAAGCTCCCGGGAGAGGGCAGCCCGAGGGCTACCGTAAAGCGGCCGGTGTGCCCTGCCGGAACGTCTGAAACCCCACCAGGCCCTTCCGTCCGACCCTGCCGCCGACACCCGGTTCGGGTGTCAGGCTACGGCATAGTAATCGGCGGTTCAGGCCCAAGTGTTGAGCCATTATAAGGATGATTCCACGGAAGGGCAACCTTAGGGCGGGTCGTTGGGTCGTGAGGTCGTGGAGTCGTAGGGGAGGGCCTCAGAGGGTGGGGGGCTGGGACAGGTCGGACCGGTTGGACGGGTCGGACGGTGAGGGCTCTTACCAATCGGCCTGACGGCGTCCCCGGCATA
>DASXUI010000074.1:0-4645 GCA_036504955.1 Armatimonadota bacterium | reverse complement strand
AGCTCCTCGGGGTCATACTCGTCCCAGGGGTAGAAGAAGGTGTGAGCGGGAGGTCGCCCCTCGCAGTCGTGGTGGAATCCAGCCATCCCAGGGTAGCGGGCTGCCCACTCTCGCAGGCGGCGCAGGGCGACGTCCCGAGGGGGCCGGCCGTGCCAGGGCTCGAAGTGGTCGGCCACGCAGAGGTACAGGTCTGTTGGGCCGGCGGTGGATACCTGCCCGCGGCGAAGCGAGGCGGCCGCTCGCAAGGCTATCTCCAGCGTGTGAAGCGTCGTGCTAGGAGACACTGACGAAGGTCCCCTGGGCGCGAGGGTCCACCGGCATGGGCGCCGTGTCCCAGCCCTGTTGCTTCAGCCTAGACAGCAGTCCGGGCAGCGCCTCGACTGTGTGCGCGAAGCAGTCGTGGAACAGGATAACCTCACCCGGGCGCCACCGGGCATCCCCCAGACGGGAGGACAGCTCCTCGGCGCTGCCCAGGCGGCAGTCCTGACTGTCGAAGCTCCAGAGCACGAGCTGAAGCCGCCTGCGCTGGGCCATCCGCAGCACCCTCAGGTTCCACCGGCCGTAGGGCGGGCGGAGAAGGGAAGCGGTGTACCCCGATGCTCGGCGGATCGCCTCAATCCCACTGAGCACCTCTTGGTTGAGGGCAGCCTCTGGGCTGAGGGACAGATCCCGGTGATGGTAGGTGTGCGAGCCGAGGGAGTGTCCCTCGCTGCGGATCCGGTGAGCGAGTTCAGGGTGCTGGTCCACGCAGTCGCCGAGGGCGAAGAAGGTGGCGCTAGCTTTGTATCGGCGAAGCACATCGAGGATCGCGGGGGTGTGAACCGGGTCCGGGCCGTCATCGAAGGTGAGGTACAGACGGCGGCTGGTCTCAGGTACGCGGAATGTGACCGGCAGGAACCGGCACATGGCTCTCACCGCCCCTTGGCCGGCGAGGTGCGCCAGCCGGGTGGCTGATACGGGAACCACTTTGGCTCTCCCCCTGGAAGCGAGCATCCGCCGTGCCAGGACCCTGAGCCGTCAGGAGGCCCCGCGACCTACCAGGGGAGCGCGGTTCCACCGCGAGGACGGAAGATTGCCACAGGCGCGTTCGGGCTTCACTCGGAAGGGCGGATGCTAGCTCATGGACAGAGACACACGAGTATGGGGGCAGCCCCCTTCCTTCTACACGAGAGGTGCCGCGCGTCCTGCCCCCTGTGCAGCCTGCGCTGCACGTCGGGAGCCCGGCAAGCACCTCATGGGAGGAGCGAGCGTTGGTCTGTCGCCCCGCGGCCCGGCGTGTAGTTGCCGCCGGCCAGTACCCCCAGAGGCCGGGCCGCTGGTGCCCTGACCCGCATGACGCACGAGGCGTTGGTGCGTCGTGCATCACGCGGGCGTCCACGGACTGCCCATCCGTGCCGCGGGCCAAGGGTGCGTCGCATCCCGAGGCGCTCGATCGGCGGGCATGTCCGGAGGTTTCCTCTATGGTCGAGGTCAGGTGCCAGGACCCTCTCAAGGAGCGCTCCCAGGACTACGTGCACGCGCTGACCACCGTCGCCGAGGTGCAGGGCGTCGCCGATGCCTGGGAGGAGTGCCGGAGGGGCCTGGGCGACACCCAGTTGGAGCTCAAGCCCTCCTGGATCCTAAACGACACCCTTACCGCGGCGGAGCCCGACCGAGGCCTGTTGGTCTACCTCCTGGAGTCAGACGGCCATCCCCGGGCGGTAGCGCCCTTTCTGCAGCGCCGATGGGCGTGGCCCTGCCGCCTGGGTTACCGCACCGTCGCCCGGTTCCCCGTCCGCTCCGCCGTCCTCTATGGAACCGCGCCTCTGTCCGCGCCTGGAACGGGCGATCTGGGGCGCCTGATGGACCATATCGCGGAGCGCCCGGAGCGCTCCCAGGCCTTCATGTTTGACGCCGTGCCTGTGGACTCCGAGCTGTGGAGGCTGCTCCAGAGCTGTCGCGGCCTTCGCAAGCGCTTCTGGATCCATCGGCCGTGGCCCCAGAGCCCGCGCCACCAGGTGATCCTCGAGGGAAGCTTCGAGGACTACCTTGGCCGGTTCAGCCGGAAGACCCGCTACAAGCTCCGCAGCGCGGTGAGCCGCCTGGCCGCCATGGCACCCGAGGGCCTCCGGGCAGAGCGTGTCACTTACCGGGAGCAGGTGCCGGAGTTCCTACGCAGGGTCCACTCGCTCTCGGCTGCCAGTTGGCAGGGATCGAGACTGGGCCAGGTCCTCCAGCCCAGCCCCGAGGTGGAGCGACGGCTGACTCGATGCGCCGAAGAGGGATGGCTGCGTGGGTACCTGCTGTGGGTGGGCTCTCGGCCCGTCGCGTTCGTGCTGGGCTTCCAGTCCGAAGGCACCTACCACTACTACCAGATTGGGTATGACCCGGAGTACGCCGAGCATTCGCCCGGCAAGGTGCTGCTGTACTTGCTGCTGGAGGACCTCTTCACTTACCAGGCGCCCGAGAGGGTGGACTTCGGTTTTGGGGACAGCGAATACAAGCAGCTCTTCGGCAACCACAGCTACCAGGAGGCACGGGTACTCCTGATCCGCAAGTCTCCCTACACAGGGCTCGCCTTGGCGACGGACCGCGCGTGCTCGGCCCTGACCGCCGCGGTTCGCTTGGGCCTGCGGAAGGCGCGGCTTCGCGAGCGGGCCCGGCGGCGACTCAGGGGGGGCACAGCGAGATGAGCTTGGAGGCACACTGGGGCCTGGGCTCTCGCTCCCGTGACGGTGAGGGGGCCCGGAACCAGTCGCCGGCCGCAAGGGATCTGCTCCTCTGGTCGGCTGCCGAGTACCCGGACTACAGCCACCACTACTTGGCGCGGAGCGGCAGCACGCTGCTTCACGAGGCACTTCGGCAGTCGCGGGTGACCACGGTCGTGCTCCCCGCCTTCATATGCCCCTCGGTGTCGCAGGCGGCTGCCAGCGCGGGCAAGCGTCTGGTCCACGTGGACGTGGATCCCACCACTCTAATGCCGGCGCCAGATGCCTTGGAGGAGTGTCTGAGCCACGCGGAGCCGGAGCGGACGGCGGTCCTGCTAGACCATAGTTTTGGCTATCCCCTCCCTTACCTGGGTCAGATCCAGTCGTGGTTGCCTGGTGTGACCGTGATAGAGGACGCGGTCCGTGCTCTGGGAGCCCGCGCCAATGGGCGAACCGTAGGCCACCTGGGCGACCAGGTACTGCTCTCGCTGCACAAGACCACGCCTGGGAATGACCACGGCGCCCTCCTGTTGACCCAGGGCCTGCTGAGCCTCAGGGAAGGCCCCCGGGCGCCGGTAACGCCGCGCCAGCGACTCTCGGTGGTTCCGGTGGTACGCTGGGGATACGAGCGGCTCAGGCGCCGCTCGCCAGACCTCTCGTCGGCCCCCGAAGGCCAGCAGTGCCCCCCCTGGGCCCCAATCCACGGGATGCCGAACGACCTCTCCCTGCGTAGATTCCTCCACACTCAGGTGCGGCCGGTCAGCGCCCGAGCTCTGCGTCGGCAGGCCCATCAGGAGCTCTTTGAGGCCCTGGCCCCCCTCTCGGAGCTGAGTCTCGTGCGCACCGCCGAGGGATGCGAGAACGCGGGGCACTTCTTGAGCTTCACCCTGGAGGAGGGCGTCTCCAGGCTGGGTCTGATGGCCTCCCTTCACCGTCAGGGCTTCTTCCTGCTAAGGACCTGGGACCTCGTGCCGGCGTCCTTCCGGAGTCTCGAGGGTACCTTCCCCTTGGGCGCGGGGGGCAGCCTGCACCTGAGCCGTCACCTGGTCCACGTGCCGATGTGGCAGTACCTGCCAGCTCCGAGACGGCAGCGCTTCGTGGCGGCGCTCAAACGGGCCCTCGTCTCCGCGCGGCGATAGCCCGTGGAAGGCCTGCCCGCGCCCGCTCGGCCGCGCCCCCTGCTGCCGGCGGCCTGCACAGAGGGCGTTCCCTGAAGCATTTCCATAGCGGCGGATGTTGCTCCATCTCCGCCTGCGACCGACCCCACCCATCCTGTTCAGGTCGGCCAAGGCCCCTTGCTAAGGAGATGGAATGCACCTCCTCCCCACCGTCCTCCAGCAACTGGTGACCGCGGGATCGCGCATGGAGGCTCATGCCCGCCATGACCATGACGTGGTCTATACCTCGCTCCGCGAGCGTCTGAAGGAGCGGTTCGGCGGGCGTACCAGCAGCCTTCGGGTGCTGGATTTCGGCTGCGGCTACAAGTATCCCCTAGTCGCGCTGCTCCGGCGCGATGTGGCTGAGGTGGTTGGGCTGGACGTGCTTCCCGTCTACCGTGACGGGCTGAAGCCGCTGGTCCGCGCCTTCAGCGAGTCGGGAGGGGTGAGAGGCCTATCCTGGGGGATGCTCAGACACTACGAGGCACGCCTTTACCACAAGCACCTTACAGGCCGCTACGGCAGCCCCCGCAACCACGAGGATCTTCCAATCGTGCGGTACGACGGCACGAAGCTCCCCTTCGAGGATTGCAGCTTCGACTGCGTGGTGTCCAACGCGGTGCTGATGGAGATCCCGGGCTCCCTACGGGGCTACGCGCGTGAGATGGCGCGCGTGCTGTCTCCGGGAGGCGCCGTCGACCTGGAGTGGCACAACTTCTACTCCTGGTCCGGCGGCCTCACTCACGAGGAACACCAGAACCCCTGGGGCCACCTGTTGGGCGGCTGCTACTGGGAGCCGCT
>DASXUI010000073.1:0-20046 GCA_036504955.1 Armatimonadota bacterium | reverse complement strand
CCTGCATGGAATGAGCGGCAACCTGCTGTGGTACTGGAGCCGCGACGCCCAGGGCGCGCCCATGGGCACCGACTGGTTTGCGGGCTCTCTGCTGCAGCAGCCGTGGGCGTTGAGGGCCTACGCGGAGGAGTCGCTGAGCCTGCGCCACTTCGTTCCCCAGGTGATGGCCTTCTCCAAGGGCCCGCGCCCCGTTCGCCTGCTCTACTCAGAGGCGTCCGCCATCCAGGACGTGGGCTACCTCGATTGCCTGAGAGACACCTACGAGGCCCTCAACTTCCAGGGGCTCCCCGCCGGCTTCGTCACGGAGCGGCAGCTCGCGGAGCGGGGCGTTCCGGCCGGCACCCGACTCGTCATCGTCCCGAACGCGAGGTACGTGCAGGATACCACGCGTCCGGCCCTCAGGTTGGCCCTGCGCCGAGGCGTGAAGGTGGCTCTGGTGGGCGACGCCTGCCTCACCGAGACACCGACCGGCAGGCGGCGAGCCGCCGCTCCTTTAGTCGGTACCCTCGCGTCGCCCCTGGGCACGCCGCGCTCCTACGCCGCGCGTCTGCCGGACTGGTTCCGGGCCGCGGGCGTCTCGGCGGACCTGCTGGCCCTGGACGCCGCATCCCGCCCGGCCTGGGGCGTGGAGACTCGAGCCGCCAGAGTGGGCCGCCAGCGCCTGGCCTACCTCATCAACCTGAGCCGGCTGCCCGCCCGGGTGCGCCTGCGCTGGCGCCAGCCGGGCGCCACGCCGCGCGACCTCCGCACCGGCGCCGCCATCCCTGACACCCTAACGCTTAGGCCGAGGCAGCTCGTCTTCGCCACTTACTGACCGGTGACGAACACCACCATGGCGAGTCACGCCCGCGTGCTACGTCGGAAGGCCCCAAGACCATCCTACCCCAGGGGTCACCATAGAGCAGGGAAGCACCGGGTCCACAACCTACGGGCCGGCGGGACGAGTCCTATGCGGCAAGGAGCAGTTGGGGCGCAGACGTCTCGCCTGCGCGGCATCGTCCGGCCCCGCTCCCCTGGTCAGGCACAGGCCCGCCGCCCGTGGCGCGAGCAGGAGGCTCGCACTCGGCGCGAGCGTCCCGCTTGCGACTCGGCCGCAGGCCGAGCAGGGGCCGCCCTCAACCCGATGGGCACCGTGGACCGGCAGCCCATGCAGCGCGACGCCGGTCCGGCTGAGGCCAGACACCTCGCCGCCCGGGAGTGAACTCCTCGGGCTAGTCTCGCCCCGTCCCTCTGCGGGACGGTACCGTGGCCGGTGGACTTAGGAGAGGATGCGCGCCCGACTTTGGGGGCCACGCCGTTCCGCAGAGGGACGGCTCGGTTCTAGCCCGAGGAGGTCACCCCCGGGCGACCGGTCGCGCCGCTGGACGGTATCTGGCCTCCAGCCCGCGGATGAGGCAGTTGGGGCGCAGACGTCTCGTCTGCGCGACCTACGGTCTCCTCCAGACCTTGGTCGGCAGCGGAAGGAGCGCCGAACGGGGCTGAGCCACAACCGCGCGATGCAGGCCAATGTCAGGTTGCGCAGGCAAGATGCCTGCGCCCCAACTGCCTTCAGGTTGGGGGCGGCGGCGAGCAGGCTGGTCGTAAGCGCCAACACCGCCGCGCAGACCCTCTCGGCCTACGGCCGAGCAGGATGCTCGCGCCGAGTGCGAGCAGGATGCTCGCGCCACGATGGCCTCGGAAGTGTGGGGGCAGTGGCCTCACCTACGCTGAAGGGGACGGATAGCGCTACGCAGGCGGGACGGGGTCGGCGCACCCGAGGCCGCGCGATGGGATCGGTGCGGAGGGAGAGACAGTGGGCGATTCAAAGCACCTGAGGTTCGTTGAGGAGCTGCACCGGAAGACGCTGGAAGGGCGGATCCCCTGGGAGGCGATGGCGGGCGAGGACGCCTTCAGGGCGGCCTTCGCGCGGTACGCCGTCACCACGCATCGGTGGCAGGAGAGCCAGCAGGGCCAGAACGCGTGGTACTCGCTGCGTATCCAGGATGAGTCCGGCGCCGTCATCGAGGAGATCTCGGACGCCTACCTGGGGGACGTGAGCATCGGTGATCTGCGCGGCCGAGACGTCTTGAGGCAGATCTTCGAGGGCGCCCGAAGGCGGGCGCTGGACGTGGACGAGGCGCTGGATACGCTGTTGGAGGCCTTGCAAGGTCTGGCGCCCCCGCCTAGCGCGCAGGGCGCCCTGCCGGCGACGGGCCAGTGAGGCCCCACGGGCGCTGATGCCGTGATCTCTGCCCTGGCCGGCGCAGTGGGCGTAACAACCTAACCATCGGTTGCGTTGTCAAGCGCAAGTTGACACCCCGGAGGGTGGCCCGTACAATGGTGTGGGGGAAAGCCCCTGCCGCCGCTGTCGGCGCTCCAGACCCGATGGAGCTTATCCAGTACGCTTTCCGATTGGCCTCCTACGGTCAGGCGACCGCCCCCTCACCAACTCGTCTTCCCATTCAACGCTCAGGGAACCCAGAGCCCCCCGCTTCGGGCTCGAGACCCAGTGCATCCTTAGCGCCTCGGCACGGGTGGAGCCGCCCAACCATCCCCCGATGACGAATCGCCCAACCCGCGGACCGCGCGAGGCGCTTGCGCGTCGTGACCGGCGCGGGGTGCCGCAAGTCGCTCGTGATAGCGCAGGCTAGGCGAGCCATCTGCAGTGGTGGACTGAACCACGCACCGCTCGGAGCGCGAGACAGGGTGGCCTTCTGCTCCCAGAGCGCGGCGTCGGGGAAGCCAGAACCTTCGTCCAGACACTACTAGGAGGACCTGTAATGTCCATTAGAGTAGGAATCAACGGCTTCGGGCGCATCGGACGCATCTCCTACCGCGCCATGTTCGAGAACTTCGCGGACCAGATTGAGGTCGTCGCGGTCAACGACCTGACCGCCGCCGCCACCAACGCCCACCTGCTGAAGTACGACACCAACTACGGCCATTTCCCCGGCACAGTAGAGGTGGGCGACAACGCCATCGTCGTCAACGGCAAGGCCATCAAGGTCCTGGCGGAGCGTGATCCCGCCAAGCTGCCCTGGGGCGACCTGGGCGTGGACGTGGTCCTGGAGTCCACCGGCTTCTTCACCGATGCCACCAAGGCCAAGGCTCACATCGATGCCGGCGCCAAGAAGGTCCTCATCTCCGCCCCCGCCAAGAACGAGGACATCACCATCGTCCTGGGCGTGAACGACGGCGACTACGACCCCAAGAAGCACAACATCATCTCCAACGCTTCCTGCACCACCAACTGCCTTGCCCCCGTCGCCAAGGTCCTTCAGGACAACTTCGGCATCGAGCAGGGCTTCATGAACACCATCCACGCCTACACCAACGATCAGCGAGTGGCTGACCAGGCGCACAGCGACCTGCGCCGGGCCCGCGCCGCCGCGCAGAGCATGATCCCCACCACCACCGGCGCCGCCAAGGCCATCAGCCTTGTCATGCCGGAGCTCAAGGGCAAGATGCACGGTCTCTCCATGCGCGTGCCCACCGCCACCGTCTCCGTGGTGGACCTGACTCTGAACCTCAGCAAGGCTACCACCGCTGAGGATATCAACAAGGCGTTCCGCGCCGCGGCCGCCGAGGGTCCTCTCAAGGGCATCCTGGGCGTCTCCGATGAGCCCCTGGTCTCCGTGGACTACAAGGGCGACGACCGCTCCTCCATCGTCGACGCTCTCTCCACCATGATGATCGGCGACAAGTTCGCCAAGATCCTGAGCTGGTACGACAACGAGTGGGGTTACTCCAACCGCATCGCTGAGCTGCTGGTTCTGATGGCCAAGAAGGGCTTCTAGGCCTGAACGGGGACTCAGAGAGGGTGGCGCGCAGGCAGCCCGAGGGGGCGAAAGCCCCCTCACCACCCTCTCCTCCCCCCTCCCGTCGTCCCCCCGATCCACCCTCCGCGCCCGGCCTCTCCGCTCTCTGGCAGCGCCTCCTCCGCGGCCGTGAGGCCGGCGTTCTCTTCGCGGTTCTACTCCTGGGCGCCATCCTGACGCTGCTCACCCGCCCGGCTCCCGGCGAGGGCGGCCCGCCCAAGTTCCTGCTTCAGGCCAACTGGCAGAGCATCTTGGAGGCCACGGCACCCGTCGGCATCATCGCCCTGGGCGAGACGCTGGTCATTGTCACCGGCGGGATCGACCTCTCCGTGGGCGCCGTGATGGGCCTCGCCGGCGTGGTTGCCGCTCGCCTGATGACCCAGGGCTACGGCCCCATCCCCGTGCTGCCGATGCCCGTGTCGCTGCTTCTGGGGGTGCTGGCGGGCGGATTGTGCGGCCTGGTGAACGGTCTGCTGATCGTCGGCTGCCGGATGCCGCCCTTCATCGCCACCCTCGGCATGTTCAGCGCGGCACGGGGGCTGGCGTACTACATCGTTGGATCGCTTATCGGGTCGCTTCCGGCCGCTTACCTGTTTCTGGGCAAGGGGGCCCTGCTGGGCTTGCCCGTGCCCGTGGTGGTGATGCTGGTCCTGGGCGGTGCCGCCGGCCTGTGGGCCGCGCGCTCCGGGACCGGCCGGCACGTGTACGCCATCGGCGGCTCGGAGCTGGCCGCCCGGCTCTCCGGCGTGGCCGTCGGCCGCGTGAAGGTCGGCGTCTACACCTTCGCGGGACTCATGTCGGGCCTGGCCGGCGTCCTGCTGACCGCCTACCTGGGCAATGCGCAGGGCAACCAGGGCGAGACCCTGGAGCTGGACGTGATCGCGGCCGTGGTGGTGGGCGGCGTCTCCCTCTCCGGCGGTGAGGGCAGCATCCTGGGCGCTCTGTTGGGCGCCCTGCTCATGCGAATCCTCCGCAACGGCCTGGTCCTCCAGGGCGTCCAAGCGGAGTACCAGCTCGTGGTCCTGGGCCTGGTCATCTGGCTTGCTTCCGTAGTAGATACCCTAAGGGCGGGTCGTTGGGGCGTAGGGTCGTGGGGTCGTAAGGTCGTAGGGTCGTAGGGTCGTAGGGAAGGGCCTCAGAGGGCGGGAGGCGGTAGCGTTGACGGGAGTGGGTGCCCCACGGCCGTCCGCCCGGCGGTGAATCGCCGGGCTCCGGGGCTCAATCCTCCTGGAAGGAGGGTTCTGGCCCCAAGGTGCACCTGAGCATCCTGGCCATGGTCAGTACCGATACGAGGGTTCTGACCCCAGGCTGCACCCTCGGTTCAGAACCCCGGTTCAGCGGGATTGAGCCTCGGAGCCCGGCGATTCACCGCCGGGCGGACGGTCGTGGGGCACCCACTCCCGTCAACGCTGCCGCCTCCCACCCTCCGAGGCCCTTCCCTACGACCCTACGACCTTACGACCCCACGACCCCACGACCCCACGACCCAACGACCCCACGACCCAACGACCCGCCATCAACCCCGCCGGAGCCAGACATGCGCGTGACTTTCCTAGGTACTAGTGCCGGGATGCCGACCATTGAGCGGAGCCTGCCGGCGGTGGTGCTGACCACCACCAACTGGCGGGAGGCGCTGCTCTTCGACTGCGGCGAGGGAACCCAGGTTCGGCTTCGGCAGTCAGGCATCAAGCCGGGAAAGCTCTCGCGCATCTTCATTAGCCATCTCCACGCCGACCACGTGACGGGCCTGCTGGGCCTGCTGCTGACGCTCCAGATGCTGGGGCGCGATACGCCGCTGTATCTCTACGGCCCACCCGGCCTCCGGCGGTACCTGGAGACCTCGAGGTCGCTGCTTCAGTCCGGCTGGGCGTACCCCACGCCGGTTCAGGAGATGAGCGAGGCAGGCCTGGTGGTGGAGGGGCCCGGCTACACGGTCACCTGCGACCTCCTGGAGCACGGCGTCCCCACGCTGGGCTACAGGGTGCGGGAGGCGGACCGCCCCGGCACCCTGGACGCGGACCGCGCCGTGGAACTGGGCGTCCCCAAGGGCCCGCTGATGGGCGTGCTGCAGAGCGGGGAGCCGGTCACCACGGCCACGGGCCGCGTGGTGAGGCCGGAGGAGGTCCTGGGGCCGACCCGACCCGGCCGCCGAGTGGCCTACTGCACGGATACGCGGCCCTGCCCAGCGGACCTCCGCCTGGCTCAGGACGTGGACCTGCTGATCCACGAGGGCACCTTCGCCTCCAACATGGCGGAGGACGCCGCCCGCAAGGGCCACAGCACCGTCACGGAGGCCGCCCGCGTCGCCCGGGATGCCGGGGCCCGCCGGCTCGCCATCACCCACGTCAGCCCGCGCTACTCCGACCCCGAGCTCCTCCGCGCCGAGGCCGCCGAGGTCTTCCCCAACACTACCGTCGTCTCCGACCTGCAGGTCCTGGAGCTCCCTGCGCGCTGAGCTAGACTTGGGCGGAGTGAGGGGTGGGGGGGACATGGATCGCGGGAGGGCACGAGCGCCCGGTTGCACGAGCGGCTGAACCCGCTCGCTGTTCGGCGTACCGCCGGGGGCCCGCCTACGCGGGCCGAACTACCGCGGCGCCATCCATCATCTGCGGGCACGCCACCGCGCCCGCGAAGGCGGGCACCCGGCCATCGGCCGCACAGCGAGCGGGTTCAGCCGCTCGTGCCCCACGCCGCTCGCGAGACTGGACGACCGTGAATCCCCCCGCCGGTGAATCCTGGCCATGCAGAGGCAGTTCCGCCGTATCACCGGAGCATCGCCGCACGTCAGAGGGGGTGGCGGTGGGCCTGGGGCGCCTCAAGGGCTCCGTCGGGTCTGGGCTGCCTACTACGAACTACCCCTCTCCTGTTCGCCCTGGGAACCTTACGCCTGTAGGATCCGTCTAACCTCGCAGTGGTACCCCTCCAGGAGAGCCGGCAAAGCCCCCATCCCCGGCGCCTGACCCGCGTTGCTAACGAGGCACCCACTGGGTGGATCGTGCGGGTCACCGCGAGCTCGCAGCGCGTCGCGCGGGCCAAGCGGCCTCCGCGTTCCGAGGGGTCGGAGGTTCAATATGGCCCGTCGTTCCGCTCTGCTGTACCTGCCCCTGCTGGCGTCCCTCGCACTTCCTTCAAGCGCTCATGCACTGGTGGTGGTTCCTGACCCCACACCGGACCCCACCGAACCCCCTGCCATCTCGACTCATCTGCCGGGTGAGCCCACGGTGGCGGGCACGCCCATCCCCGGCCGCGTGCTGGTGGGGATGCAGTGGGGACACTCCGTCTCAGAGCTGACGGCGGCGGGCGAGACCGTGAGCAAGGAGATCTTGAACCTGGGGGTCGCGGTGGTGGCCGTGCCGGTCGGCACGGAGAACGCGGCGCTGAAGCGGCTGGGGGCGCTCCCCGGCGTGGAGTACGCGGAGAAGGATCGCCAGGTGGTGGCCCTGAGGATACCCTCCGATACCTACTACGGCAGCAACCAGTGGAATCTGACGCTGGATGGCGCGCCAAACGCCTGGGACATCACCACCGGCGGTACCGGCGTGACCATCGCCATCGTGGACACCGGCATCGACAGCACCCACCCGGACCTCTCCGGCAAGGTGCTTTCCGGCTACAACGCAACCACCGGCACCACCGGCATTCCCACGGACACCGATGGGCACGGTACGCACGTCTCCGGTATCGCCGCGGCGACTGGCGATAACGGCACCGGCATCGCCGGAGTGAGCTGGGGCGCGCGGATCTTGCCCGTGAAGGTGCTCGGACGTAACGGCGTCGGCAGCGACAGCGACGTGGCTGACGGAGTGCAGTGGGCGGCGGACCACGGCGCCAACATCATCAACATGAGCCTGGGCGACAGCGCCTACAGCTCCACCAGCGACAGGGCCGTGCAGTACGCGTGGAACCAGGGTTGCCTCATCGTGGCCGCCGCTGGCAACGACTATCAGAACGGCAACCCCACCTCCTACCCCGCCGCGCTGAGCCACGTCATCGGCGTGGGGGCACTGAACGACTCCGGCCTGCGGGCCAGCTACTCCAACACCGGCTCCTACGTCTCCGTGACGGCGCCGGGTGGCGACCCCAGCAGCAACCAGGACAACAACAAGCGGCACTGGATCTTCAGCACCTGGCCCCGCAGCCTGGGCAGCAGCTACGCGATGTTGGCCGGCACCTCCCAGGCGACGCCGCAGGTCTCCGGCCTCGCGGCCCTCATCTGGAGCGAGAACCCGTCGCTCACCAACGCCCAGGTTCGCGACGCGATACAGAGCACCGCCGTCCCGCCTACGGGCGTCTCCGGCAAGACCAACTCCTACGGCTACGGTCGCGTGGACTTCGGCAAGGCGCTGCTTTCGGTCAGCCAGCAGAGCACGGTTCAGGCGCCCTCCCTCATCCTCACCAGCCCCGCGAGCTTGGCCGTGGTAGGGGGAACCATCAGCATCATGGGCACCGTCGAGGGCGACTCCCTGGCCTCCTTCGAGGTCCAGTACGGCGTCGGCAGCTCTCCCTCGACCTGGACCACCCTCGGCACGGCCCAGACTTCCCCGGTCACCGCCGGCAAGCTGGCGGACTGGCAGACCCAGAACACCGGCGACGGCCGCTACACTCTGCGGATCCTGGCGGCGGATACCTCCGGCCAGCAGAGCGCCTCCGCCCTGGTGGCTGTTGACATCGACAACACACTGCCGACCGTCACCCTCTCCTCGCCGGTAGCCAACAGCTTCCAATCGGGCATGGTTGCCGTCACGGGGACCGTCTCCGACAGCCACCCGGGGACCGTCAGGGTGGAGTGGGGAACCGGCAGCGACCCCACCACCTGGTACGCCGTGCCGAACGCTATCTGGCCGGCGGGGTCGGACCAGCCCCTGGCGCAGTGGGACACCACGGGCCTCAACGGTGGTGTATACTCGCTTCGAGTCATCGCTACCGATCAGGCCGGCAACACCCGGCAGGTAACCTCTACCTTCAAGCTGAACCTGGTTCCCGGCGACCTCAACGGAGATGGGAAGACGACCATCGTAGACGCCATTCTGGCCCTAAGGGCAGCCGCCGGCATCCTCACCCCCACGGAGCAGCAGATCGCCGCTGGTGACCTCGCCCCCAGTCCCACGCCGGATGGCCGCCTAGACATCAGCGACGTGCTGAAGATACTGCTGCTGGTACTGGGCGAAGGGGTGTGAGGAAATGGCAGCTTAGCGCCGGGAATGTCATTCCTGGCTGACGTAGAGGCGCCCCTCCGGGGGCGGAAGCGGAGCGTAGGCGGCCAGATCCCCGGTGACGCCGACTGCCCTGTAGCCCCGGAGGGGCGCCTCTATGTCAGCCGTGGGTAACACCCACGCCGCCCGGCGGGCTCACTCGGCCACCAATGCCGCCGAGGCCTTGTCACCTCCTCACCTCTTCACCTCTTCAAGCAGCCGATGCTTTCCGAGGCCCTCCCACCCCCTAACCCCCTCACTAACGCAAAGGAAGCCCTATGTCGAATCATCCTACCGACCTCGACCGAATCACGCTGAAGTCCATCGCCTTCCGGGGGCACCATGGGGTGTCCGCGGAGGAGCAGCAGGTGGGCGGGGCCTACGAGGTCGACGTGGAGCTGGAGGCCGACCTCTCCCGAGCCTGCGCCTCCGACGCCGTGGCTGATACGGTGGACTATAGCCAGGTCTTCGCGGTGGTGCTAGAGATAGGAATGGGGCGGCGGTTCCATCTGCTGGAGGCTCTGGCACACACCCTGGCAGACGCTCTGCTGGGCAGGTTCCCGGTGGAGTGTGTGCGAATAGAGGTGAGGAAGCTCCGCCCGCCCCTCGAGGGAGTGGTGGCCTACAGTGCCGTGAGGGTCACCCGGTCTCGGGAGGGCTAGCAGGCTTCAGCCCCCCAAGACCGCGCCCCAGGTCGCGACCCATCAAGTCGACGCGTCGCGAGGCGGTTCCGCCGCGGCAGTGCGGAGAGTTACTGAATGTCCTTTCTGAAGATAGCCCGGATGGGCCACCCGGTTCTGCGCCGCAAGACCAGCGCGGTCGACCTGGAGACCCTGCAGTCCGAGGCTTTCCAGCAGTTCCTGGATGACATGGTCGAGACCATGCGGGACGCCGAGGGCGTGGGGTTGGCGGCGCCGCAGGTCTACCGTCCCGTCCGCGCCCTGGTGGCCGAGGTGAAGGCCGGTGGGAGCCGCGACTCCGGCCAGAGCGGGCTGCCCCTTACGGTGCTGGTGAACCCCAAAGTGGTCGCCGCGTCGGAGGAGCTGGACGCCGGGTGGGAGGGATGCCTCAGCATCCCGGACCTCAGGGGTATGGTGCCCCGGGCGCGCGCCATCCGAGTCCAGGCACTCACTCGGGAGGGGGAGCCCCAGCTTGTGGAGCTGGTAGGCTTCTACGCCCGCGTGATTCAGCATGAGATCGACCACCTCGACGGCGTCCTGTTCCTTGATAGGATGACCGACCTCACCAGTCTCACCTTCCTGAAGGAGTTCGAGCGATACTGGCAGCCAGAGAGCGAGGAGTAGCACTACTTCTCGCGGTCTTCCTAGTGGTCCTGGGGATCCTTCGGCCGGCCTTCTTTGAGCCGGGGAACCTGAGGGACCTCCTGGTCAACAGCTCCTACACCCTGGTGGTGGCCTGCGGGATGACGGTTGTCATCCTGTCCGGCAACATTGATATCTCCGTTGGCTCGCAACTGGCTGTTTGCTCCTTCCTCTCCGCTCTCGCCGCAAAGGCCGGATGGCCCCTCCCCGGCGTTCTGCTGGCTGGCGTGGGCATCGGGGCCCTTCTCGGCGCCCTGAATGGTGTGCTGGTCACCTGGGGACGAATCCCGTCCATCCTGGTGACCCTGGGCACCATGACCCTCCTACGAGGCGCTCTGTTGTGGCTCACCGGCGGCATGTGGCTTCGCGACCTGCCGCCCTCCTTCACCTGGATCGGGCGCGGCAGCTTCCTGGGGATCGCGAATCCGATCTGGGTGGCCGGCGGGGTGGCGCTGGTCTTCGCAGTGCTGCTCTCCCGCACTCGCTGGGGGCGCGCCGTCTACGCGGTGGGCGGCCAGGCGCGGGCCGCGGAGCTGGCCGGCGTTCCGGTGCCCCGTACCACGCTCAGCGCCTTCGTGGTTCTGGGCGCGCTCACCGGGCTGGCCTCCCTCATCTACTCCGCCCGCTTCACGGTGGTGCAATCCAACGTGGGCGCCGGGCTGGAGATGCTGGTGATCACCGCGGTGGTTGTCGGCGGAACCGATATCTTCGGGGGCAGGGGCTCCCTCTTCGGTACGGTCCTCGGGGTGGTGCTCTTCGCGGTGTTGGGAACGGCGCTCACCTTCCTTGGGGTGCCCGCCTACTGGGAGGGAACCCTGCAGGGCGCGATGATCCTGGTGGCGGTGCTCAGCGACGCGCTGGCCACCCGGGGCGCCGTTAGGAGGGGGATGGCTCGTGCCTAGCGAGACCCTGGCTCCGCCGACAGCCGCCCCAGAGGCGGCCCCGGTGAAACGCGCCGCCCTGGGAAGCCAGGCGGGCCGGCAGTTGGTGCTGGTCGTCCTCCTGGTCGGGCTGATGGCCTACTTTGGCCTTCGCCTGCCCAGCTTCGGGACGCTGGAGAACCTCCAGAGCGTGCTTCGCAACCTGGTGGAGGTGGGCCTCATCGCCCTGCCGATGACCTACGTCATCGTGACGGCGGGCATAGACCTGTCGGTGGGGTCTATCGTGGGCCTTACGGCTGTGGTGCTGGGCCAGGCGTGGCATTCCTGGCGCATCGAGCTGGTTCCGGCGGTGCTGCTGGCCCTCTGCGTGTCGACAGCCGGTGGCGCGCTGAATGGCGCGATGATCGGCTTTGGCCGCGTTCCCGCGCTGGTCGCCACCCTGGGCACCATGGCCATCTACCGCGGCCTCGCGCTGGCCATCAGCCGCGCGGAGCCCGTGTCGGACTTCCCCCTGGGCTTCGGCAGCCTGGGGAACGGCTACGTGGGCCCGATTCCCCTGCAGGTCCTCCTCTTCGTGCCTCTGGCACTCGGCTTCGCCATCTACCTCGCGCGCACCAAGGGCGGACGGGCGCTCTACGCCCTGGGTGCCAAGGAGCCGGCGGCCCATCTCTCCGGCGTGCCCGTCGCCTGGGCGAAGCTGTGGGTGTACAGCAGCGCGGGGCTGGTCTCCGGGCTCGCGGCCATCATCTTCGTCTCTAGGGTCAGCACCGCGAAGGCGGACGCCGGGCTGGGCATGGAGATGGACGCCATCGCGGCTGTCATTCTCGGCGGCGCCAGTGTCGCCGGAGGGGAGGGCACCATCCTCGGCACCCTCCTCGGGCTCGCGCTGATCGCCGTAGTTCGCAACGGACTGCTGCTGTCCGACCTCGGCTCCGAGCCGCAGAGCGTGGTGATCGGCGCGCTGCTCATCGGCGCGGTACTTCTGGACCGCCTCCTCCATCGGGGAACGGAGTAGCGTCCCCCGAAGCATCGCCTCCTCCTCAGCGTGTTGGACCCCTTTCACTTGACCGCAAGCCCCCAGGCGGCCTAGCATGGAGGTGGTGCGAACATTTGTGCGTGATTCCGGGAGGCCGTCATGGTCGATGAGGTCAGTCTGGATGCGCTCCGACGGGCCGCCCGCGCCGCCGTGCCGGGGCTGGCCGCACTCCTTTCCCTGGAGAGGGTCACGGACAAGGGCGGCTACGTGGTGCTCACGCGGCTCATCAGCGGCGACGGCGCCCACACGCTGGCCACCGGGCTCGGCTATGGCGACACGGTGGCCATGGCAGGCAAGTGCGCGGAGATGGACGCCCTGCAGCGCCTCCTAGGCTACCAGGGCCATCCTCAGTCACCCGCCACCCCCCCTCCAGTCGCTTCCGCCGCCGCTCCTTCCCCGGTGCTCAGCCGTAGAAGCTGATCGCCTCCTCCATCTGCCTGCTGTGCCCTGCGCCCAGCTTAGTAACGAGGCGTTAGTGGGCCAGGTTGGTCCATGTGGCGCCTGACCTGGCGGGCTCGCGTGCGGTTGCCGAGCTTGTGAGTGAGCCATGCCGGTGAGGAGACAAGCCCCCCAATGCCGAATCCTGACACGGTTCACTCTGGTTGGAACCTGGAGGCGGGGCATGGCTGAGCGAGCGGAGACGTCAGGAGACTCAATGGAGCAGGTCAGCAGGTACATGGCCGACGCTCTCGTTGAGCGGCTGGGGGATGAGGTAGACCTGGTCTTCGAGTACGGGTCGCGCCTCACCGGAAGGACCCACCGCTTCTCGGACCTCGACATCTCCTGGACGCCGGCCCACGGCGATACCTGGAGCAGTATCACCGTTCTGGTGGGCGGGACCCTGTTCGACCTCTACCCGATGCACTGGTCGACGCTGGAGGAGATGGCCGACTATCGGAGCATCAGCAGCTCGGTTCTGCTGGCGAACCGTATCCTCTACGCGCGGGACGAAGCGGCCGTGGCCCGGTTCCACGCCCTCTCCGAGCGGCTGAGAGGGCTGCTGGAGCCGGGTTCGCGGCCCCTCGCCCTCCGCGGCGCGCAGAGCGTCTTCGAGCGGACGAGCCAGCCCTATCTTCTTCTGCGGGCGTCCGCCGCTGACGGCCACGTGCTGGGCTGCATCCAGCAGTCGCGATCCATCGTGGCCGGCCTCTTCCACTGCGTGGCGATAGCCAACCAGCGGTGCGTGGATACCCGGAAGGTGGAGCAGGTCCTCGACCTTCCAGAGCTTCCGGAGGGATTCGCCGAGGCCGCACGCCTGGCGATCCGGTCGCGCCGGCCGGACGAGCTGGTGGCGGCGTGCGAGCAGTTGCTCTTCGGCACCCGCCGCTTCTTGGTGGAGCAGGGGCTCCGGGCCGCCAGACCCGGCGCCACCTACGCCGAGGCCTGCCGCGCCCTGTACCCGGAAGCGAAGGCGGACCTGGACCGGATCGTGCTGGCAGCCGAGCGCGGGGATATGCTTCTAGCAAAGACGACCGTCACCTCCATGCTGGTGGAGCTGACGATGCGCATCACGCAGGTGGAGACGGGGATGGAGGTCACCGGCCTGCACGTCGCCGGTGACTACGAGCGCGACCTCACGGCCCTCGGCTTCCCCGCACTTCTACCGCCCCTGGAGAGCGGAGACCTGGCGGAGCTGGGCGTCCGTGCGGTTGCCTTCGACCGTCGCCTGCGCCAGTTCCTCTCCGAGCACGGCGTCGCCCTCAACGAGTTTGCCAACCTGGCGGCACTTCGCGCGGCGGTTGAGGGCGGGAGGGCGTAGCCCCGGCTCGGCGATATGCTATCAGATGGACTGAGTCTCCTGAGCTTCGGGCACGGGGTGCTCGGCGACAGCCTACCGAGATGGCCCAGGCCAGCGTGGTTCCACCGCACCGGGTCGATGAGGCGGCTGACACCGTGCGCTGGAGCTTGACGCCAGGCCCGGTTGGTGGGAACGCCGGTGATGTTGCTGGACTAGGCTGCTTGCTGACTGCGGAGGTTGTCTAGGATACTATCGACAGCCTGATCGACACCCATGGCGATCCGGCGTGCACCCTCAAACGTCTCCTTCAGAAGCGAGTAGGCTTCGGAGACCCGGAGGTCGGGGCCCTCAAAGTCGCCGGCGCGAAGTTCGGCGACGACACTGCCCTCGTTGTTAGTGATCTGAAGGCTGTAGCCAGTACCATCAGAAGCATCCCAACTCCGGATAGCGACTCCGTAGCTAGGGAAGGACGCCAGATACACGTCGTCTTCTGCAGTAGTCTCCCAGGCAGTAACGCCCTTGAGTGTCTGACTGTGGAGCAGCCTGAGCATCTCGATATGCTTGGCCGTGGGCATCACTCACGCTCCAGTTCCTTGCCGTACTTCCCTTAGCACGGCCTCGATATTGTCGAGAAGCCTTGACACTATCTGGGTGGTCTTCACACCATCAGGCACCGCATCATCCTGGGACATGCTCTTCTCAAGCTGCTTCTCTAGCCGCCGGAGGTGCGTCACTGCATTCTGGATCGTGGTGCGATGGGACCCGGTGAGAGGCCCGGCCGCAGTATCGATAGTGAGAAGCTTACGTCGCATCGAGGCGCATCGCTCCAGCACGAGCCACTGAGCGTCGCGAACGGAGATCCTGTTGAGATACCTGATCTCCTCCAGCATCGCGATGGAGGCAGATAGCACTTCAACTGCATCATCGTACGCCAGACCGCTTCGCAACTCAGCGACAGCGATACCCGCGACTTGAGCTGCCTGCCGCGCCCGAAGAGCCGCCAGCAAAGTGAGCGCTAGCCCGCCCAGGGTCAGCGGAAGGCCCACTACACTGGCGACGTCTCCCCAGTGATGCGCGACCACATAGCCGACAGCTCTTTCTAGCATGACGGAATCGCTCCATGCAATGCGTCAAAGCCCTTCGATCGGGTGTTCGGTGACTACTATACGGTATCCTCCCAATCGATCGCAATAGCGGTGCGGTGGTCGGGAGCCTCTAGCCCCTGCGTGCTTAAGGCCGCGCCCAAGACGGGGAAGTGCTGACCTGCCATGTGTAGGTCGGTCAGTTCCGGCGGCCAGGGAGTCTGCGGATCAGGGGGCTGACCTCTGTGTCAGAGGGTTCCTGGTCAGGTGGTTACCGGCGGAACGCTCCGGTGTTGTGTCCCTTGGAGCACTGCGGAAGGCCGGGTGGCTGCCCGTAGGGATGCCGTAGGAGCAGGGGACTGCGGTGGGAGACGCGAAGCGGTCCCAAGCCGTGGGTACCGGCACCAAGACCGGCCCGCAGGCGCGCGCGAGCGTTGGCAAAGGGATCCGATTGGGATCGAGGGGGGTGCTGAGCATGAGCAAGGAGGTATTGAGTGCGTGACCCACGACCGGTGGCACAGGTGATCGAGGAGGATGGTGTGGCGGCGGCCATCTGGAAGAAGCACGTTGTCAGCCTGCTCTTCACCTACCGCTGCACGCTGGCCTGCCGACACTGCTGCTTCAACTGCAGCCCCCGGAAGCCGCCGGTCCTGGCTCCGCGCGAGGACGCGCTGGAGTACCTGCGGCAGCTCCACGCCGTCGACCGGGTCGTCCACATCGCAGGCGGCGAGGCCATGATGGTCTACCCGGAGCTGCTCGACCTGTGCCGCGCGGCCGGTGGGCTGGGGATCGCCCCTCACTTCATCGAGACGAACGCGACCTTCGCTACCTCGGACGGCGTGACCTATGAGCGCCTGACGGCTCTGCGGGAGGCCGGGGTTCAGGGCCTGCTGGTCAGCGCGGACCCCTACCACCAGGAGTGGTGCCCGCCGGAACGGCAGCACCGGTGCGTGCGTATCGCCCGCGAGGTCTTCGGCGCCCGCAACGTGGCCGCGGGCGATCGCAGCCTGGCCGAGCTGCGGCGGATGCGGACGGTCGGCTGCGACCCAGCACTTCGAGCCGAGCACGTGCGACGGGAGCCGCCCTGCTGCGTGGGGCGGGCCGGCCACGAGCTGGCCGCGCTGTTGCCGGACCGTCCCATCGAGCAACTGCGCGACGGCATGTGGCACGGCGGAGAGGGCGACCCAAGCTGCCGCCTCGAGTTCGACCCCGAGACGATCTGGGAGGTGCACATCGATCCCTACGGCAACTTCCAGACTTGCTGCGGGATCGTGCTCGGGAACGCCCAGAAGACGCCGCTCCCGGACCTGCTGGCGCGAGGGTTTCTTGGGATCAGCCCCGTGATCGATGCCGTCTACCAGGGCGGCCCCCAGGCCCTCCTGTCCCTGGCGGTGGAGCGGGGCTACCGCCCGCGCGAGGGCTATCCGCAGCGCTGCGCCCTCTGCTGGGAGGTGCGGCAGTTCCTCCGTCCCTTCTTCCCGGACGTGCTGGCGCCGGACGAGGTCTACCTTCGCGACCCCGCGCCCGACTCCGGTCTGCCCCTATCCGCTTGAGCTTCGCGACGGGCCCTGTGGCGTAGCGGCAGGCCACGCCGCAAGGTTCCAACCGCTTGCCGTTCCCGATCGGCCCCGCAGGCCAGTGCCGCTAGTCGGCACGGTGCCCTTCGGGGCGCGAGGCGGAGGGCGCCCCAATCCGTGAGTGCCTCGTGTAGGCCCTCCGTGCCTCTGACATGGCCGGTGGCGATTCGGCCGGCGGACATGCCCCCTCGGCATGCCGGATCTGGTAGGGGCCATGCATCCCGGTGTTTGCTGCCTCAGACCAACGGGTATCTAGTACTGATACGCGCGGGCAGTGCCCTGAACGCTCAATCGACTGCGGGCAGTGGCACCCTTGCGGAACAGAGGCCGATAGGCCGTGCATCTCCTCTTGTGGATTGTGGTCGGCCTAGTGGCCGTCATCCCCTCGAAGCAAGCCGCCCTGGGAGGATCCCCGGTCAGGACTGCAAGCGATCTGGTGCTTGCGGCGGTAGTGCTTCTCCTCGTGGGTCGGGCTCTCCTGTCCCGGTCCGCCATCTAGCCCCCTAGCCCCTGGTGCCGGCGCCGGCGCATCTGCCGGTCGCGAACCCAGGCATGCTGAACCAGTGCTACCTGGCGGCTGTCTCTCGCCAGGGCTTGGCTGTAGCCTACAAGAAGCATCCCTAGCCGGGTGTTCATCGCTTCGCGTCAGCCCAAGCCGCAGGTGAGGTGGTTCTCGCAACACCGGTGTTGCGCCAGCCTGCCTCCGTCACTGCCACCTTGCACCAAAGCGTCTCAGGAGTGTGCCCGATGAGAACCAAGCTGTTTGAGAGCCTTACCCTGATGAGCGGCCTCCTGGTCGCGATGACAGGGCCTGCCGCCTTCGCCGAGAGAGTCCCCGCGGGGGCCGTCGTGAAGGTAGAGCTTGCCCAGTCCCTCAGCTCCAAGACTGCCCAGGTGGGGGGCCGAGTGACGGTCCGAGTTCTGGACGGCTACGGTAACAGCATCCAGCCTGGAAGCGTGATGGCGGGCCGCGTGACGGAGGTGCGGCGAGCAACGAAGACCAGCCCCGGAGTCATCGACGTGGGCTTCCGCACGCTGGAAGGCGGAGCGAGCTGGGTCCCCATCACTGCCGAGCTCTCATCGCTGTCCACCAAGGGCGCCGCTTCGGACGGCTCTGGGCGTCTCGAGGGCAGAGCGGTCAAGGGCGCCGGAACCAAGTTCATCGGCTATGGGGCCGCGGGAGGCGCCGTGTTGGGGTCGGTTCTGGGTCGCAAGAACGTCCTGAAGAGCGGCCTTTTCGGAGCCGCGATCGGGGCCGCGGCCGGTTACGTCTATGGGGCCACTCAGAAGGGCAAGAGGGGGTATCGCGAGGTTGACCTGAAGGCGGGCGACACCTTCGGAGTGCGCTTCAGCCGGGCGGTCAACACCGCGGCCGCCTACAGCGACTCAGGCAGATCAGCCCACACGGCATCCCTTCCCGGTCAGCGATGACCCCTCTAGGGGCCGCTGGTATGGGTGGTCGGCATCGCCGGCTGGATCGCCAGGCCGTGCCCTGGGATCGGGCCGCAACCCGCCGCTACCCGAGGACCGGGCACTTTCCGCGGCAGCGCCCGGCTAGCCGGTCGGGTGCCGGTGCGCTCTGCGGTAACCTTCCGTCTGGGTTGGCGAGCTCAGGCACAGGCTAGTACGCGAGGCGCTTGCGCGTCGTGCATGGTGCGGGGCTCGATCGGCCTGCCATGTACAGCGCGGGCCAAAGCATAGAGGAGATGAGATGCCGTATCTATACAGGGACGATGGGAACTTCGCCTGGGGGGCGCTGGCCACCGTGCTGGCAGTGGGGATCCTGGTGACGGGCGGCTACTTCGTCCTGGCGAATCGACCGTCCAGCAGCACCACGATCATCACCCCCGCGCAGACGGCGCCGGCGGTTACCCCCGCCCCCGCCGCTCCCGCTCCAGAGGCTGGCCCCGCTGGCCCTGCGGGTGCTTCGGGGCAGCCTGGAGCCCCCGGGGCTTCCGGAACTGCCGGAGCCGCCGGTCCCGCCGGCGCTCCTGGGGCCACTGGTGAGGCTGGGCAGCCCGGTCCTGCGGCTCCCGCGAAGCCCAACACCGAGGACGCGCCTCCCCCGCCAGCCGGCGGCGGGGGATAGGCCGGTAGGTCCGGGTAACGGGTGAAGTACAAGGGGCGGGACGCCCGCAAGGCGTCCCGCATCCCTCCGTGCGGAGTGTCAGGTAAGCTCGGCCCCACCCAGACGACGGACCCCTGCCCGCGTGTCACACGATGTGCCCACGCGCTGAGTCAGTGTCGGGGAATCACTTCTCCACCAAGACGCCAGGAATGGCCGGAACAGCCCTTCGCCCAGACACAGTGCACTGAGGCACACAGAGAGGGACCCAGCGTAGGTTCTCTTGGTATCTTGGTGGCGAAGTTGCTTCAGGACACTGACTCAGCATGGCGCGGGCTGCGTGGCCGGACCTCGGGCTGCCGAAGCAGAGGAGACAGGATGAAGGAGTAAGACGAGCGATTGAGAGCTACCTACTTGTAAGTTTGGCTCCCATGGCGATCGGGTATGGATAGGGAGCGTCGCACGCGGTGTCCTCGATGCTTAATGGACTGCTAGCAGAGACACTCTCGCGGCATCGAGGCCACTCGGCCATGGAACTCCTCCTCTGGGTTACCCTCTTCTTGGCCGCGGGATACATCGCGATCCTGGACCCCCATTCCGGCAGGAAACCCCCCAAGCACCCCGGATGACTCGGCCGCCGCGCTGCTGAACCACGCCGTATCCAGCGCCAACCCGCCCGATCGGCCAAGCTGCGCTCTGGGCCGTGGACCCGTCACCTTCCCGGCCCCATGGGCCATCCCATGCGTCTGCCGGCCTGTCGCCCCGAGCTTTGCCGAGCGGCGTGCCCCCCCACCAGTGCCGGTACCCCCGGCCTCCTCCTCCGCCGCGCCTCAGGGGCGCGCGCCCAGGCCGAGACGCCTGGGGCGGGGTTTCCTCACTTCAGGCAGGTACCATCCACGGCTGGCCGAGGGCTGCGCCTGTTGGTGGTCGGCGGCGAGGTCGCGAAGGGCACCCCTTAGCTCCTGTCACTCATGCACCCTGAAAGAGGCACCACTGATGTCTGAAACCAACGCCGTAGTAGGCGTCTACGAGAGCCACGCCCTCGCCGAGGGGGCGGTGAAGGAGCTTCAACGAGCCGGCATTGACATGACGAGGATATCGATCGTCGGTAAGGACTACCATACCGAGGACCACGTTGTGGGTTACTACAACGGGGCGACCGTATGAGGTACTGGGGTCAGCAGGGCGCCTTCTGGGGTGGCATCTGGGGGGCTTCTGCTTGGGTCCGCGTTCTTTGCCATTCCAGGTGTCGGACCGGTCCTGGTAGCCGGCCCCCTTGTGGCCTGGATCGTGGGCGCTCTTGAGGGCGCCGTTGTCGTGGGCGGGTTGAGCGCCCTTGGCGCGGCGCTCTACAGC
>DASXUI010000072.1:0-12566 GCA_036504955.1 Armatimonadota bacterium | reverse complement strand
CCTGCCGCCAGTGCCACCTCAACGCCGCGAATCCACCGGCTGCAGGGAGCCCCGGAGGGGCGCCTCTACGTCAGCCGGGGATGGCATCCCCGGCATAGAAGCGCCTCATTGTAGACCCTCACCGTCCGACAGGTCCGACGCGTTCCACCAGTCCCCACCCCCCGAGGCCCCTCCCCCTACGACCCTACGACCTTACGACCCCACGACCCGCCCCTACGACCCGCCCTCAAAGATCCCTCCTCGAGAACAGCCCCAGCGAGAGCAGGGCCAGCAGCAGGGCGGGGATGCCGAAGCCTGCCAGGTACTTCCAGGTGGTGACGGGGTTGTAGGTGGCGCTGCTGAAGCGGGCGGGGATGAGGCCCCCGCTGGGGTCGTGGAGGTCGCGAACGGTAACGCGGACTGCCTGGTTCTGAGGAAGCACTAGGCCCGTCAGGGTGACGGTCTTGGAAGACTGGTTGTAGGACGCCGTTGACGGTACGCAGGGCAGCCCCAACGGCGACTCAACCACGAAGCGGTCCAGGTCCTCCGCCTCCTTGGCCCTGAGCGCGCCGGAGAAGCTGACCTTCAGGCTGGAACTGGTGGCCGTGCAGCCGATCACCCGGACCCGTGAGGCCCGGACCGGCTTGGCCGGCTCTGAGCTGTTCGCCGTCGCCTTCTGCTCCGACCGTCCCTTGTCAGGCTCCTCGGCGCCCGACTTGCCCTTGGACTGGCCGCTCCTGCTGCCGTCCGGCTTCGTGGCGCTTCCCTTGGCGGGCGTCGCGCCGGCCAGCGTAGTGGTGGCGCGGTTGGCCGCCGGGCTCAGCGTGTTGCCGGCGCTGTCGGTCACGCCCGAGGCCACCACCTTGACCTCGGCGCCCTTGGGCAGGGACAGGCCGCTCAACAGCACCGTGCCCTGTTCGCGGTCGTAGGCCGCTGAGGTCGGGATTGCTAGCTCTGGTGCGGGGAGCTCTCCATAGCCG
Source organism: Armatimonadota bacterium (assembly GCA_036504955.1). Lineage (GTDB taxonomy): Bacteria > Armatimonadota > DTGP01 > DTGP01 > DASXUI01 > DASXUI01. The sequence continues at coordinate 11,607 of DASXUI010000072.1, read as the reverse complement.
TCCATCCGCGCCGGTTCCGCGACGTCCTTCGAGCGGCTGTCGAGTGGGTGGTCGGGGACCCTCGGCGGCTGAACGGTGATGCTGTAGCTGCCCACCTGCTCCGCCTTCACCGCGTCCAGCTCCTTGGAGAAGTTGAGGGTAAGGCTGGTCGGGGTGGCGGTGCAGCCCAGAAGCTGCGGGGCGCTGTAGTCCCGCAGGAGGGTAGGCAGGCTCTGAGCCAGGCTGGTAGGAGAGAGATAGGGCGCGCCCAGGAAGCCGAAGACCGGCCCTGCCACGTACCACAGCAGCAGTAGCCCCACCACGGAGGTGATGGTGTTGTTCAGCAGCACGCTCAAGGTGATGCCCAGGGAGGTCAGCAGCAGCATCGCGGTGCCCACGATGGTGATGGCGGCCACGATGGTCCCCACCGTCACGTCCCGGGCCCCGTACTTCCAGGCGCAGATCGCGGCTACCGTCGAGAACACCAGATAGATGCCCACGGTCACCAGCGACCGGGCGGTCAGCTTCGCCATCAGGTACTGGTTGCGCGTGCAGGAGCGGCTCAGCAAGCTGTCCGCCACGATCTCGGACTCGCCGGAGACGGCTCCCGCGCTCAGCACGATTACCACGGTGCTCCAGATGACTAGGTAGGAGATCAGGTAGGCGGCAAGAATCCCCGAGGCCGGCGTGGACTGCCGGGTGCCCATCACGGCAGCCAGCCCCACGACCCCGGAGATCGCCAGCGCCACCAGCCAGCCGCGCAGAACCCAGGACTTACCCAGCCCCGACAGGTCCGCCTTCAGCAGGGCGCTCCAGCCCAGTAGTGGTCGACGCAAGCTCGTTGTAGGCGCGGGAGAAGCCATCGGCCTTGTCCTTCTCTAGTAAACGAATGAACGCTTCTTCAGTCTGGCCTCGGGCAGTCGAAAGGGAGGTCACCTCCACACCCGCCTCCGAAGCGGCCAGCAGCAGGTTGCCCAGCGAGCCGGCCAGCGGCTCCTCCGGTCCAAAGAGGACGTCGAGGAACAGCCCCCTGCGGTCGCTTCGAAGCACCTCCCGCATCGCCGCCAGCCGGCGGTCGAGAGCGGACAGCGCCGCCTCCGGCCCGTCCACCTCCATCTCCACGCCGTTTCGGCCGATGGTCTCCTTCATCTCGCGGACGGAGCCCTGGAAGATCACCTTGCCGGCGTGGATGATGCCGGCGTGGTCGCAGACGCGGTCGATGTCCGAGAGGATGTGGGAGGAGACGATGATGGTCTTCGTTTTGCCCAGCTCCCGGAGGAGGTCCAGCGTGTACTTGCGCCCGGCGGGGTCCAGTCCGGAGGTCGGTTCATCCCAGATGAGCAGCTCCGGGTCGTTCATCAGCGCGGCCGCGATCCCCAGGCGGGTGTTCATGCCCGTGGAGAAGCCCTTGATGGGCTGCGAGGCCGCGTGAAGGAGGTCCACCGCGCGGATGAGGCTAGCGAGCCGGGGGCGGCGCTCCTCCACGCCCATGCCGAAGAGCTGCCCGACGAGGTCCAGGTAGCTGATAGGGGTGAGCGTGGGGGGGAACTTGGGGTTGGTGGGCAGAAAGCCGATGCGCTGCCGTAGGTGGGCGGCGTTGGGCGTCATGCGCTCCCCGAAGAGCTCCACCGTGCCGGCCGAGGGCGACTGAAGCCCCAGCAGCAGCTTCATCAGGGTGGTCTTTCCGGCGCCGTTGGGTCCCAGGAGCCCGTAGACCCACCCCTGCTGGATGCGGAGGTTGGCGCCGTTGACGGCGATCACCCGGTTGCCGTAGATCTTGGTGAGGTTGTGGGTCTCGAGGACCGCGGTTCCCATGGGGCATGCCCTCCCGGGGCGAACCCCCCGGTGCGTGGAAGCACGGCCCTGCTTGCCGTGCCCTTCTTTGGAGATACCGCCCTGTCGCGCTCTGGGTTCACGAAGATGCACGAACCGCGCCCGGCCCGAACAAGAGATCAGACGGGTGCCGCTCTCAGGAGCGCGACGGCGCCGTCCCGACCACGCCGCACTGAAGGTCAGCGTTGGAGAACCGCCGCAGGGTTGGTCGCCCGGCCCCTGAAGGCCCGGGCTCGCCTGAGCGAAGGCCCACCGTCGTGGGCCTCGGGGGGTGGGGCCGTCTAGTCGTGGCAGCCCCGGACCGGTGACCCGCGGCCCAGGTGGAATCTGCCCTTCGGTGTCACCGGCCCCTGGAAGGTCCCCCGAGGCGTGGTCTGGGAGCGCCCCGAAGGGGCCCTTCGCTCGGGCGAGCCCGCGCCTTCAGGCGCCGGGCGACCAACCCGGCGGCGATCCTCCAACACTGGCTCTTCCCGGCGTTCCCGCCCAGGAGGGCATGATGCTACCACCATCCCTGGCACCCGACGAGCTGGCAGTTACGACCCTGAGGCTGCAGGGCGAGCGGAGCTTCGATGCTTCCGCGCTCTGGCGGGCCGAGTCCCTTCGGTGTTCGGTGGGCGAGCCCATGCCCCTCCGGCGCGCCAGAGCTCTGAACGCGGTTCTGGAGCGGTGTTACCTGCTCCTCACGCCGGGGGAGCTCCTGGTGGGCTCTGGTACGGCCCGCTTCACCAGGGAGGGCGACGAGGCGGCTCTGGCTCAGGCCCGCGAGCTGCTGGCGGAGGTCGGCGGTCGGAGCTTCACCACTCACGCCGACCATCTGGCGCCGGACTACCCCACGCTGCTTGCCGAGGGGCTCGGCGGCCTTCTTGCGCGGGCCCAGGCAGCCCTGGACCGCCACCCTGTGGAGCGCGGCGCGTTCCTGTCGGCCACGGTCGAGGCCGTCAGGGGCCTCCAGGCGCACCTGCTGAGATGGGCGGAGGAGACCGCGAGGGCAGCCCGGCTGGGCCGCCCCTACGCCGAGCTCCTGTCCGCCCAGTCGGTGATGCTGCGGTCCCTGGTGACGGAGCCGCCGAGCAGCCTGTGGGGCGCCCTCCAGCTCCTGTTGCTCACCCACTGCGCCCTTCAGCTCGATGGCCGCTACGCCATGGCCTTGGGCCGGCTGGACCAGACGCTGCTCCCCTACTACCAGGCGGACCTCGCCGCCGGCCGGCTCTCCCAGGATGACGCGCAGGCCTTGGTCGACCACCTCTTCGCGAAGCTGGCCCACGAGGGCGACATCCAGAACGTCTGCGTGGGGGGCGTGGACGCCCACGGACGCGATGCCACCAACGCGCTCAGCTACTGCTGCGTGGCGGCGGTCCGGCGACTTCGCCAGCCCGGCGCCAACCTCACCGCCAGGGTGCACCCAGGCACTCCGGACGACTTCCTGCGCCTCTGCGCGGAGTGCATCCGTACGGGGGTAGGGTTTCCGGCGCTCTACAACGATGAGGTCCAGATCCCCGCGCTGCTGGAGCAGGGGTACCCCCTGGCGGACGCCCGCGACTACTGCTTCGTGGGGTGCATCGAGACCTTCATCCCCGGCAGGCAGGCGCCCTGGGCGGATAGCCGCTTCAACCTGCTGCGGTGCGTGGACCTGGCGCTGCGGGGTGGGGTGGATGCCCTGACCGGCCTGCGGTTGGGGCCGGCCACGGGTGTGCCCGGCTCCTGGGAGGAGCTGTGGAGCGCCTTCCTGGCGCGGATGCGCTCCGGGATCGCCGCTCATGTGGAGGAGCTCAACCGGCTGAAGCGCGAGGCCGATGACCGGGGCGAGGAGCTGGCATCGCCGCTCCTCAGCGCCCTCGTCCGTGACTGCCTGGATCGGGGCCGCGACCTCTGCGATGGCGGCGCGCGCTACCCGGGCAACCACGGCATCGCGGGCATGGGCATCGGCAGCACGGCGGATGCCCTCGCGGCCCTCAAGCGCCTCGTGTTCGAGGATAAGCGCGTCTCCCTGGATGAGCTCCTTCGCTGGCTGGACGCCGAATTCCAGGGCTTCGAGCGCGAGCGGCAGCTTCTGCTGAGCGGCGCGCCCAAGTACGGGAACGATGACCCGGAGGTGGACTCCCTGGCCTCCGAGGTGTGCCGAGCCTTCGGTGAGGAGGTGCTGCGCCACCGGACCCCCTCCGGCGGACGCTACTGGGGCCTTCTGGCCGCGAACGTCCAGAACGTGTCGGCGGGGAAGGAGGTCGGTGCCACCCCGGACGGCCGCCGGGCCCGCGAGCCCCTCAGCGATGCCGCCTCCCCCACCTTCGGGCGCGACCTCCGCGGACCGACGGCTGTCCTCCAGTCGGTAGCCTCGCTGGACTACCGGCTGGTCCCCGGGGGAAACGTGGTGAACCTGAAGCTGCATCCCACCTGCCTCGCCGGCCGGGAGGGCATCGATGCCTTCGTCTCCCTGCTCCGCGCCTACTTCTCGCTGGGTGGCGTGCAGCTCCAGGTGAACGCCGCTGGCCGCGCTCTGTTGGAGGCCGCGATGGCGGACCCCGCCAGCCATCAGGGCCTGGTGGTCCGCGTCTCCGGCTTCTCCGCCTTCTTTACCCGGCTGGACCCGGACGTACAGAAGGACATCTTGGCGCGCACCGAGCACTCTCTCGCGCCCCCATAGCAGTGGCCTCTCGGCCAACGCCGTCCCCACCGGAAGGGTGCTCACTGCCGAAGTTGAAAGGCAGACGTAGACAGGCACCCAAGAGACGCGGGTCGCTCACGAACGGACGCGGGACGGGAGGGGATGATGGCTGGGGATATCGTGCTGGGGCCGCCGGAGAGCCTCGATCTCAGGACTCCGACGCCGGAGGAGCTCACCCACGGCGCTCGGTGGCAGGTGGAGAACCTGGATCTGCCCATGGCGCTCCGAGCTCTGTGCAACGTGATGGGGATCGACCTGGGCAAGAAGGTCGAGAACGACTGGAGCACGGACTACACCTACGTGCTCAGCGCGGCCGCTTGCGGGGACCTCTTCACCTTCGGGCTCGCCCTCTACCCAGGCCATCAGCCCCCACCTCCTCCGCACTGGCGACAGCCTGGTGAGCACGCCGCGGCCGCCCGTCGAGGGTTCGCCTCCGTGGGCTGCGAGGCGGAGCTGCTGGTGCGCGGAACGGACTCCTGGCCGGCTCGTCAGCAGGCCGCCGAGGCCGTGGCCGGCTGCATCGCCTCTGGGATGCCGGCCCTCCTCATCGGCGCGCCCCTGCCCGGCCATCTCGCGGTGGTCACCGGCTACGCCCAGCACGGCGCCCTCCTGCACGGCTGGACCTGCGAGGCGGGCGGTGCCGCTATCCTCTTCGAGCCGGATGCTCGCCGGGAGCTGGCTGACTGGCTCGAGACTACCGAAGTGATCGCTCTGTGCCGCGACTCGAAAGCCGGCCGGGACGAGCGGCGCATCTACCGTCAGGCCATCACCCAGGCCGTGGAGCTGCTGGAGCGGAACCAGGACGGGCCGGCGCTGGCCGGTCAGGCGCTCTACGAGGCCTGGGCCGCCGCCTTCGTCGGGGCCAGCAGCCCGGAGGGCATCGCGCGTCTGAGCGACCTCATCCATCCCTGGGTGTGGGACCTGGCGGAGCGCCGCCACTACGCCCGCGAGTTCCTTCAGAGGGCCGCCGGCCTACTGCCGGACCAGGCCGAGGATCTAGCAGCCGCCAGCGGAGAGTTCGGCGCCCTCCACGACCTGATGTGGAAGCTCTTCCGCGCCGCCGGAGGCAACTGGCCCTGCGATCCCACCCCCGGACTGGCGGAGAAGCCCGTTCGCGATGCCGTGGCAGCCCACATCGCCGAAGCCGCCGCCCTGGACCGACGGGCCAGGGCCCACCTGCAGAAGGCGGTCGCCGGCTTCAGTCAGTGAAGGGGGGATGCGAGGCTGTCACGAGCGGGGGCAGTGGACGGGCGGGCAGAGGTGTCACGAGCGGGGGGTGGGTAACGAGCGGCTTAACCCGCTCGCCGTGCGGCTCCTGCGGCGCCGCCGGCGCCCCGCCTGCGCGGGCCGAACTGCCGGGTGTGCCGCCGATGGCCTCTGGGCACCCCACCGCGCCCGCGTAGGCGGGCGCATGCTGTGTCAGCGAGCGGGTTCAGCCGCTTGTGACACTCCCGCTCGTGACACCCTCGCTCGTGGACTGCCGCTCGTCACCCGCGCCCCAAGCAGCGTCTCCGCTAGTCAGCTTACTTCGTCGGCTGTGTCTGAGGGACGGGGGACTCGGTGGCCCCGTGGCCGTGCTTGGCCGTGGATAGAGCGAAGGCCCCCATCCAGGTGATGAAGACCAGAAGCGCCGCCACGCCCGCCACCGCGTAGCCCGTCGCGTAGGCCTCCCCTCGGGACAGCTTCACCCTCCGGCCGTTCACCCACAGCACGGCGATTGCCATGGGCACCAGGCCGGGAATGCTCAGGTTCCACTGCTCCGGCGCTATCTGCAGCAGCACCAGCGAGAGGGTCAGCAGCACGAAGAAGGCGACGAAGGTCTTCCGCACCTGCAGCCGGAAGTGGTGCAGGCTGGCGGCGAAGACGCCGAGGAACACGAAGTCGCCGGGCCCGATGAGGCTGCTGGGGACCACGTTGGCGACGGTCGGCACGAAGACGGAGACGCCCTGAACCAGCTTTGGGCTGGTGGTGACGAAGTACAGCGTGCTGCCGAAGTACACCCCCCAGAAGTCCACCATGGCGGCCACCACCACGGCGGGCATCAGCATAGCCGCGTCCTTCATGGCGCGCGCGACTACCAGCCCGATGGAGACGGCGGCCAGCAGCAGGAAGAGGTTGCGCCAGGGGCTCAGGACCAGGGCGTAGACGGCCGACCCAAAGAGCCGGCTGGCGAGGCGGGGCATCAGGAAGCCCAGTACACCCAGGAGGGCCGCCGCCTTCAGCGCGTTCGCGATCGAGGGTCTGAGGGCGCTCTCCTCGTAGATGATCCAGAGCTGTAGCCCCATGATCACGGCTACGGAGAGGAACCCTACCACGGCCCCCAAGCCCCTGGAGCCGGTCAGTAGGTTGGCCAGCGGCTGGGAGAGGTTAGTGAGCAGAACGAGGGTGCAGACCATCACGTAGGCCGCGCACGCCCAGAAGAGACGTACGAAAGCGGTGCTGGGCCAGGCCTGAGTCTCGCCCGTAGTCTGCGAAGGGGCTTCCATGCTGTGGGGATCATAGCACACCCCCACGCCCCGCACAAACCACGGCGCCAGGGGCGGGCCCTGCCACGCCGGCAGCGCGCTGGCTCGGCGGCCTAGGGGTCGATGTGGCGGCGTCCTCCGCCTGCGGTACCTCGACGGAGGGATCCCCCGCGCGTGGGCGAATAGCCTTGCGGCCGTGCGATGGTTCGCCGTGAGAGGAGCCCCCCATGCTGCTGGCAGGTACCGATTCCTTCCCCCTCAACCCGCCCCAGGGGTGCGACCTGGCGGGCTTCGTCGTGCGCACCCAGCCCTCTCTGGGCGTGCACGATCCGGTCCTCGGCAACACGCTGGTCCTCTCCGATGGGCAGGTCCGGGTCGCGCTGGTCGTTCTCGATCTGCTGGGTCTGGAGCCGCTCTACACCGCTCTGCTTCGGGACCGCCTGCGCCGCGAGGCCGGGCTGGCGCACACCCTCATCGCCTGCACCCACACCCACTCCGCTCCCGCCAGCGAGAGGCTGGTGGGCTGCGGGGAGCAGGATCCGGAGTGGATGGTCGACCTCCAATCCTCCGTGCTGGACTCCGTGCTGCGCGCCTCCGCCGAACTGAGGCCCGTCGCCCTGGAAAGCGGCACCGGCGAGACCCACATCGGCTTCAACCGCAGGTCCCTGGGGCATGAGTTTGGTGAAGCCCCCGACCCCAGCGCCGGGACGGACCCACTGCTGCCCGCCGCGCGCCTCAGCCTGGAAGGTGGCCGCCCACTGTGTACCCTCCTCCAGGCCTCCTGCCATCCCGTGAGCCTGGGGCACGAGAACCGGCTCGTCTCGGCGGACTACCCGGGCTTCACTCGGCGGGCGCTGGCCCAGGACGCGGACACCTACGGGCTGCCCATCTTCGTGCAGGGGTGCTGCGGTGACATCAACCCCCGTGTCTCCCCTCGCTGCTTCGAGGAGTCGGAGCGGGTGGGGGAGGAGCTTGCCGCCGACGTTCGGCGCGTCACCCTCAGCCCCAGCCCCGAGAAGCCGGCGCTCCATGTCACCGAGCAGCCCCTGAAGCTGGGCTTCCGAGAGGGACAGGGCAACTACAAGACGACGCTTCTGGCCGTCGGTGTGGGGGACGTGGGCTTCGTCACGCTGCCAGGCGAGCCCTTCCACGGGCTGGCAGCCCGAATTCGCAAGGACTCGCCCTTCCGTACTACCTTCGTGTGTGGCTACGCGAACGGCACCGTCGGCTACCTCCCCACGGCCGAAGCCTATGCCGAGGGGGGCTACGAGGTGAACGACGCCCACCGTTACTACGGCTACGCCGGAGCCGTATCGGAGGGCGGCGACGACCTGCTGGTGCGAACGGCGACATCACTCCTGAGGGCGTGCGCCTAGGTATCCGGCCCGCCGCCCTCCAGTTACCACGAACCAGGAGGTCCCCAAGACATGCCCGGACCCGCGCGCTGGGAGGCTCCCTTCCCGAAGGTGCTGCTCATCGCCTGCTCGGAAGGGCGGCTGCAGCAGCCGCTGACGGAGTTCATGGCCCACGACGAGCGTCTCGCCCGCGCCGACCGCGTGATGCTTCCCGGTGGCCCCGGCGCGCTGGTGGCGCGTCCCGGGCGCGAGGCCGCGGCGGCCCTTGCCTCTGAAGCCTGCCGGTTCCTCGTCGAGGCCCACGGGATCGAGGAGGTCGTGTTGGTCTTCCATGGCGCCGCCCCGGACGGGCCCGGGGCCGCCGTCTGCGGAGCCTACAACGAGTGGTACCCGGAGGCTTCCCCGGAGCAGCTACTCCGCCTTCAGCAGAGCGACTGCCTGGAAGCCGCCCATCTGGCACGCACCTGGAGCCACGGCACCTCCGTCCGCGCCTTCCGCGCCGAGGTCGCCCCAGATGGCACGGTCAACCACGTCCCCATGGCCAGCCTGTAGGAGCAGAATGCCATCCAAAGGGGACTGAAAGGGCTGAGGGGGCTCAGGGGGCTGAGGGGGCTTAGGGGAAAGACCCAGAGTGGTCATCTGAGGCCCTTCCCCTCAGCCCCCTCAGCCCCCTCAGCCCCTTCAGTCCCTAGGTCTTCCAACCGGAGGTGACCCGTGAGCGCACGCCCTGGTGTGTTGCCCGTACGGGAGCAGGACCGGGTGATCCACCGGGTCCTTCAGAAGCGGCTGGATACACTGCTCCCGGTTGCCATGCGGGAGGCCGGCATCGACCTCTGGCTCATCCTCTGCCAGGAGGATGACCCCGACCCGGTCTTCCGCTCCATGATGCCCATGGACACCTGGACGCCCATCCTACAGATGCTCCTCTTCCACGACAGGGGCGAGGCCGAGGGTGTCGAGCGCGTCAACTACTCCATGACCGACACCCAGGGGTTGTTCGACCAGCCTTGGAGCGGCTCTCGCTTCGAGGAGCAGTGGACGTGGCTGCGCCGTGCCATCGAGGAGCGCGACCCCCGGCGCATCGGTATCAACGTCGGCAGCGTCGCCTGGGCGGCGGGCGGCCTCACCCACAACCTACACGCGCAGATCACCGCCCTGCTGCCGCACCGATACGTGGAGCGCCTCGTGTCCGCGGAGGCAGCCTGTACCCGCTGGCTGATGACCCTCACGGAGGACGAGCTGGAGCTCTTCCCGCACGCGGTCTCCGTCTCCAGGGCCATCATCGCGGAGTGCTACGACCCCCAGCGCGTGGTGCCGGGCGTGATCACCACGGAGGACCTCCAGTGGCACTACTGGCAGCGCTGCGCCGACCTCGGCCTGGAGCCCTCCTTCAAGCCGAGCTTCAGCATCCTGCGGAGCAGCGCGGAGAAGGCGCGTCACCCGACAACCGACCGCGTGATCCGCCGCGGTGACGTGCTGCACTGCGACGTGGGGCTGCGCTACCTGCGCCTGACCACCGACCACCAGGAGCTTGCCTACGTGCGCCGCGAGGGCGAGGAGGACGCGCCAGAGGGCCTGCGGCGCTTCTGGGATCACACCGCCCGCCTGCGGGGTGTCTTCATGGCGGAGTTCCAGCGCGGGCTGACCGGCAACGAGCTGCTGAAGCGGATCCTCACGCGGGCTCGCGAGGAGGGGATTCCCGGCCCGAAGGTCTACGGCCACTCCCTGGGGCTGCTCCTGCACCAGCCCGGCCCCCTCATCGGCCTGCCCTGGGAGCAGGAGTGCTGCCCCGGCCGTGGGGACGTGAAGCTGGAGCACAACACCTGCTACACCATGGAGCTCTCCATCGCCGCCCCCGTGCCGGAGTGGGACAACCAGGAGGTCCGCTTCCCCACGGAACAGGACGTCGCCTTCACCGAGATCGGCTGCCACCCCATCGGAGGCCTTCAGACGGGGTACCATCTGGTCTAGGCTAGCCAACCAAGGCCCGCCCCCCTTGGTCTGAGGCCTTGGTGGCGCGAGCAGGAGGCTCGAACTCGGCGCGGGCGCCTCGCCTGCGACTCGGCCGTGGGCCGAGATAGGGGTTGATTCCAGCCCACGACTGAGGCCCCGCAGGGTCGCGCCGCACTAAAGGTTAGCGTCGGCCATTCAGTTGTGAGGTTGGGTTTTGGTCTAGGCGGCAGCTAGGACTCGGAGGGTCTTCTTACGTTCGGTCACTCATTCGTCCCCGCGCAGCCAACGGGCGGTCCGTTCTAGATTGGTCGCCGTGGCGGTGAACAGGTGCTGGAGATGAATCTTGGGCTGCTCCCGGTAGCGGGCCTCCCGCAGACCTTCCTCGCGGACCTGCTCGCTCAGGCTCGCCTCCATCCCCGCTCGTTTGCGGTACTGCTCTTGGAACTCCGGCGTTCGCTGCTCCTGCCGGCGTCGTCGCACATAGTCGTGGTACTCCCGCACCTTCAGCCTTCGCCCCTGGGCCTGAGGCGAGGTCGTCCGTACGCACTGCCGATAGAGGGAGAAGGCCTCGCAGTCCTGGGCCGCGAAGGCGATCTGCACGCAGGGCACCCCTCGATCCTGGCTGGGGTTCCAGTGGACCGAGGCCTTGCCTCCCGGACACCGGGCCTGTTGCCGCTCCCAGTCCAGTTCGAAGGCGTCCAGCCCCAGTCCCGCTTCCCGAGCCTGGGGGCTCGTATCGGGCGGCGCGGGGCCCAGCAGACGAATCCCTCGCTGCTCGCTGCGGGCCAGGTTCTCTCCCGTGATGTAGCCCGCATCCACCAGGTGCACCGCTGGCGCCAAGCCTCGTTGAAGCAGGCTCTCTTGGATCTCCGCTACCTGGCTGGAGTCCGACTGAGTGGCCGGAGTGGTCCGGACGTCGGTAATCAGCCGGGGATGACCACGCGTGGGCTGCGGGCCCTGCCCTTGCCTCTCCTGCCACACGGCTCCTGCCCGCGGCCATGGGGCTGCTGAGGGCAGACACAGCCTCCCGGCGCCAAAGGGTGAGGGTGCCCCCCCGGCTGCGGCGCCTGCCGGTCCCCCCTCCCTCCCCCAAGCCTGGCGTCAGGGGCAGAGGTAGGTCCCTCCCCCTCCTCCTCCCCACGCAGACCCCTTTCTGCCAGACCAAAATGCCATCAAGCGCTGGTAAGCAGCCTCTGCTTGCCGTGCCACGGTTAGGTGCTGCGAACTGTCGCCCCGTGGCTTCAGCCCGGGGGATGCCCAACTGGCGGCATAGCACCCACTCCCACAAGCGATTCGCCAACGCTAACCTGAAGTACGCCGCTGCTGGGAAGGCAAGCCCACCTTCGTGGGCTTGGTCGGT
>DASXUI010000071.1:0-22887 GCA_036504955.1 Armatimonadota bacterium | reverse complement strand
CAATGCGCCCGGTGTCAGGGAACAGGGAAGACGATGGGCTGGGATGAGGCCTTCGGCTACTGGCGCACCGTCGACTGCCCAGACTGTGGTGGCACTGCGCGGGACGTTAGCTGCGCGTCCCGCGAACCGAAGCTGCCAGGGCCACAGGTACCGGAGTGCCCATTGTCGTGAGGGCCAGCAAGGGCTAGCCCCATCTGGCTGACGGGCGAGCCCTGTGCCTCGCGGGCACCGCTGGCTGCACAGCGGATCCGGTGCCAGACTCCTTCGTCCGGCTCCCCCATGCCCCTGGGGGGCGGAAGACGCCCGGTGCCGTGACGCCCGCGAGGCACAGCCTCGTTCGCGGCCTCTCGGTGGAAGCTACTTCAGCGTGGCCAGATAGGCCGACATGTCCTGGAGCTGCTTCATTGGCCGCTTGACCGGCGGCATCATGCCTTTGGGGTTCACCGACCTGGGGTTCTTGAGCACCATCAGGATCTTGGCCTGCGGCAACTGCTTGCCGATGTGGCTCAGGTTCGGGCCCATCTTCCCTGACCCCAGGTTGCCCATCTTGTGGCACCCACCACAAAGGGTGACGAACTCCTTGGTCAGCAGCACCTTGCCAGCAGCCGCGCTGCCCACTGCCTTCGCTAGCTTGGCGGGCTTCGCCTTGCCCTTCGCCGGCGGGCCTGCCAGGACCGTTGAGCCCACCAGCACCATGGCGCCCAGTAGGGCGCTCACCACGAACACTGACCTCAACGCGAACCCTCCTCTTTGCTCTCAGGAGCCGCTGCGGGTGCCGCCGCCGTGTTGGGTCCACCGGCCACCCCCGACACACAGAGGTGTGGAACGCGGCCCAGCGGCCGACCCATTCTAGACACCCTCACTGGGCTCGTCAAGCCGTCCGCTTGGCCTCTGGTAGTCCCTACCTGTGCCCTTGGGAGCTTGGGCTAGGTGTGTGAAGACGTGCTGCCACGGGGTTGCGCGGAGAGCCTGGCGCTGGCGGTCCGAGTGCCTGAGCTCCTCCACTCTCGCGGCATGCCGCACGCACCAGGAGCACTCAGGCTAGACGGCTGCCAGGCGGTGCGTCCAAAGGTTGGGGCTGATGAGCCTCAGGGCGTCGCGGTGGACTGCCACCGCTCAAAGATGGAGGCGATCACCTCGTCGATGGGTGGGCGGTGCGTCTCCACGTCAAGGAGTTCGGCCTGCGAGGAGGCCTGGTCGAGTAGCGCCCCCACGGTGGTGGCGGAAGCGTCGACGGTGTACTCGTGCCGTCCGGAGTCCGAGCCAACGAGAAGCGCGCCGGTGAGGGTGGGGGGAGTGGGCGAGGCGGTCTCGAGCAGAAGCCTGCGGCTGTCCGGAAGCAGGCGCCGGAGGTCCAGGAAGTCCCCGTCGAAGGCCACGCGTCCCAGGTGCAGCATCACAATCCGGCCCGCGAGCTGCTCCAGATCCGACATGTCGTGGCTGGTGACGATCACGGTGACTCCGGCCTCGCGGTTGAGCTCGCGCACGAACTCCAGTACATGTCGCTTGGCCAGCACATCCAGTCCCAGGGTGGGTTCGTCCAGGAGCAGCAGCTCGGGTTGGTGCAGCAGAGCCATGGCGAGGTCCGCCCGCATGCGCTGGCCCAGGCTTAGCTCACGAGCGGCGGTGTGAAGAAAGGGGTCGAGGTCCAGCAGCGGGCGCAGCCGGGAGAGCGCCGCGGCGTAGTGGTCTTGGGGAATGCCCCAGACCACACGCTTCCACTCGAAGCTGGCCTCCACGGAGTGGTCCCACCAGAGCTCCGTCCTCTGCCCAAAGACCACTCCAATACGCGTAACGAGGCTGGTCCTCTCCCGAAGGGGATCCTTGCCCAGGACGCGGACGGAGCCCGAGTCCGGCGCCAGGAGGCTGCAGAGGAGCTTTACCGTCGTGCTCTTGCCCGCGCCGTTCGGACCCGCGTAGGCCAGGATCTCGCCGGGCCGAACGGTGAGGCTGACCTGGTCCAGGGCCTGGACCCGCCGCACCCGGGGTTGCAGGAGCGACCTGAGGAGCTGTGAGGGCGAGGTGGGGCGCTGTCGCTGTGTGAAGCACTTGCTCACGGCCTCCAGGCTCACAGCGACTTCCAAGGGTCAGATCTCCTGGGAATGCCCACCGGAGGGCAACCGTCAGGGCCGCCACGCGTCACTGTCGGTGCCTTAGGTTCTGCTCACCGAGTGGGTTGCGGCCATGCCCTGCCTCGATGACAGATGCTGCCCAAGCCCTTCTGCGGCATCCGGGCCGCGGCAAGCCGCTCAGGAGGGCTCGATGGTCCCCTGCGCGGCGTGCCGCGGCCCGAGATGCCGCTAGGTGGACGAACCACGGCCGAGGCTACCGCTCCTAGAGCGGCGCCGCGGTCCAGCTCACCGCCTGGCCGCCGCTCGTCGTGACGGTGCCTCTTAGCTTCCCATCCTGTAGCTTCGCCTCGACGCGGTAGGTCTCCGTTTGGTCAGGGGCGTCCTCTGTTGCTTGCAGAGCGAGGGAGACCTTGTCCCAGGTGATCTGGTCCACGGTGATCTTGGTATCGCCGCGGTTGCCGCGCAGCCGGACTGATCCCTGGAGCTGCCCGGCCTTTCGGACGAAGCTGAGGTACCCGGTGACTGGATCGCCCGGGGCATCTACAGTGAACTTCCACACCCCAACGATGTCGAGGGGACGGCGGGCGGACCACTCTACCATGGTTCCGTCCGGCGCGGTAACGGTACCTGCCAGGCGCGACCCGGTGGGCTGAGCGGTGAGGGTGTAGGTCTCCCGCTGGCCCATCGCATCGTCACTCGCCCGAAGGCTCAGAAGGCCATTCTCCCAGCTCACGTCCTGAACAAGAGTCTCTGAGCTGGTTCCCTGGCGCTGGGCCGTCGCCGTGAGCTTGCCCGCCTTTCGAGCGAAGGTAAGCTTTCCAGTTATGGGGCCCTGAGGTGACGCGACCTGGAAGTCCCAGTCGCCCACGATATCCGGCACCCTCTCGGCGGTCCAGGCCGCGCTGCCTCCGCTGTCCGGCGAAACGATGCCGGTGAGACGAAGACCCTGCATCCGGCCGCTGAAGGTGTAGCGTTGCCGGTCGCCGGCGGCTTCCTCAACGGCGACGCAGGAGAACTGGCCGTCCTGCCAGGCAACCTTCTCCAGGTTCATGAGGTCCCTAGAGGTGCTCCGCCGAGCGACGCCCGTAAGCCCCTCGCCCGCTCTAACGATGCTAAGGTACCCGGTGACGGGCCCGCTGGGCGCCTGCACCGTGAAGGCCCACACGCCTTCGATGCTGCTGGAAGTAGGAACGGCCGCCTGAAGGGCGCCCGCATAGAGCGTCCCGATGGCCAAGAGCGTGCCCACCCAGAGATGTCTCAACATAGTGCCCTTCTACCATCCTTCCCTTGCACTGCGGGCGCCCCAAGGGCGCATCTCCAGCGATGGGCGGTAGGCGCGGTGATGGACCTCCGCGCCGCCCGCCCCAACGCCGGTAACCTGTCAGCGTTCATATGGTAGGCTGTTAGCTGCTGCCCGGGTTCGGCGTGAGCGCGCGCAACACGTTTTCGGCGACGCTCAGGCCAGCAGCGGACAGGTCCATCGCCTCCGGATCCAGCACCCACTGCAGCACCGCGCCATCGACCGAGGCCACAATCCAGGAACTGACGGGGCCAGGCGGTACCGCGGACAGGGAGCCGTCGGTGGCTCCGGCCTCCAGGATCTGCCCCACCAGCCATCTCGCATCTCGGTAAGCCTGCCGAAGCTCCTCCACCACGCCGCCACCGATCTCGACGGCGGGGGCAGCCCTCAGCCTCCCCAGAAGCACGGCGAAGTGCGGATTCGCCTGGGAGAAGGCGAAACTGGAAAGCAGGAACGCCCTGAGCTTCTCCGGGGGTGACTGGGCGGCCTCTACGGCGCTGACTACCGCTTCTTCCAGGCGTGCCGTACGCTCCCGCATCACCTGTCCGAAGAGGTCGGCCTTGTCGGTGAAGTGCCAGTAGATGGCTCCCTTAGTCACGCCGGCGTCAGCGGCCACTTCATCGAGGGTGGTCGCATCGTATCCCTGGGCGGCGAACCGCCGCACCGCTGCGGCCAGCAGCCCTTCCTTCAGCCGCTCCCTATCCTGTCTCATCCCTGCCCCGACTTCCAGTGCCCTCAACATACTCACGGGTATGTTGTTGATGCAGTCTACCGCAGGGGCCGGAGGACGTCAAGGGGTAGGGCGGGCACCGCCAGGGCAAACACATCTTAGTTAGCAGGCAGAAGGAAAGGGGCCGAAGCAGGGGCTAGAGGGGATTCCTGGAGTAGTGGAAGGAGTCCCATGGCCAGGTCTGAGAGCCTCCATACCTTATTGCGCCGTCTGCTCGATCCGCGTATCGAGCGGGGCAGGAAGCATCCTTACCCAGACCTGCCCTTCATCTCTAACGGGAGCGCCGGGTGGGCACCCAGGTGCAACGCCAGCAGCAGTGCTGCCTCAGCAGTGCGGGCGGCGGTGCGGAGCAGATCGCTCGGGCTGCCCGTCAGCCTTGGGGGATTGAGATCGGGCTGCACTGGGTCTTGGATGTGGTCTTCCGGGAGGACGAGTGCCGGGTCCGCCGGGACCGGGCCCCAGAGAACCTGGCGCTGCTCAGGAAGCTCGCCTTGGGGATGCTGAAGCCAGAGCCTACCTCCAGAAGCAGTTTCAAGGCTCGCCGTAAGCGGGCCGCCTGGGACTCTGCCTATCTCGGAAAGGTGCTCGCTTCCTAAGTCAGTGTCCAGGAATAACTTCGCCACCAAGACACCAGCGAGACCCAAGCTAGGCCCTTCTCTGTGTGCCTCTGTGCTCTCTGTGTTTCCGTTCTAAGGCGGCTCTTGGTGTCTCTTGGTGTCTTCGTGTATCGCGTGCCGGCACGCGACTATCGTGCGCAAGCGCACGACTCTTGGTGGTTAAGTTGTCTGCGGACACTGGCTAAGCCCGAGAAGGCGGGCATCCCCTCCCCGGAGCGGCGTGCCACGGTGCGTCGCGGACCCCTTCGCGCGCCCTCTCGGCACGCCCTCGCCTCTCCTGCCGCACTGCCCCTGCCCGCGGCCTCGGGGCTGTTGAGGGCAGACACAGCCTCCCGGCGCCAAAGGGTGAGGGCGTCCCCCCCGGCTGCGGCGACTGCAGGTCGCCCCACCCTCCGCCAACCCTGGCGTCAGGGGCAGAGGTAGGTCCCTCCCCCTCCTCCTCCCCACGCAGACCCCTTTTCTGCCAGACCAGTATGCCACCAAACGCTTGTACGCAGCCTCTGCTTGCCGTGCCAGGGTTGGGTACCTCAAGATTGCCGCCTCGTCCGCCGGCCTGGGCACGTCCAGGCGTGCGGCCCACCGGCCGCGCCACCGTTGGCCTGTGGGCTCCGTGCGGCGATGGCCCCCGGCTTAGTCGGTGTCCATCTGTAACCTCACAACCAAGAGTCGCGTGCCGGCACGCGATACACCAAGACACCAGGAAAGGCAATGAAGGCCCTGCCATAGAGGCGCATAGGGCACAGAGGAACACAGGGAATAGTCAAGCCTAGGTCTTCTTGGTGTCTTGGAGTCTTGGTGGTGAAGTTGTTCGCGGACACTGGCTAAGATGCGTTTGCCCCGCGATCACTGTGGCGGAGCGTGTAAGTCGGAACTGCACAATGCCGCTGGGGCGTTACCTCCGGTGGCCGAAGGGCGTGTAGCGCTGGGAGCCGACCTCCAGGTAGTGATGGAGGCCCTTGGCGAAGAGGCGGTTTGACAAGAGGAGAAGCAAGGACGCGGCTGCGGGCGTCAGCCATAGGTGGCCGGACCCCAGGCCAAGCAGAACCCGGCAGGGGTACCAGGCGACGAAACCGACCGGCAGCGCGGTCAGCAGGCCGGCCCGGGCGGCGGGGGCCAGGCCGTCCAGAGGGAAGGCCTTGAGCTGGTGAAGGAGGCTCCGCGAGGAGGCGCTGATCTCCTCCGCGGCGACCGGCTGCCAGAAGGCCAGGGAGCCCCAGAGGTAGCAGGTGGCCAGGATGACCCCGCAGGAGCCGGCAAGGTTGGCGGCGAGGGCCGCGAGCCACGCGGGGCTGAGCGCGAGGCGGAGGGCGTCCGCGGACCAGGCCAACAGGCACAGGCCGGGCAGCAGAGCCGCCGAGCCGGAGAAGGGGGCGCACCCCTCGCTGAGGAGGGCTGTCCAGAGGGGGCGCGGCTGGAGGAGGGTGTGGTCCAGTTGCCCGCGACCCAGGCGGCGGGACACCTCCAGCGTGTTGTAGTCGAAGGTGGCGCCCAGCAGGCCCGCGACGGTTAGGGCGTACCCGAGCAGGAACAGCACGTGGCCGCGACTCCAGGCCCCGATCCCCTGGAAGCGCTCGGCGAGCAGCAGAAGCCCCACGACCTCGGCCACGTTCACCAGGAGGCTGCTGAGGTAGTAAACCACCGACATGCGCGGGTTGCGAAGTGTCCAGAGGAGGTCCATGCGAGCCTGCAGCGCCCAGTACGCGGGCAGGCGCCAGGGGCCGCCCCTCGTGGACGAGGGAGTCCACGCCGTGGAGGCCGGGGCCAAGGGCGCCTCGCGGGCCTCATCCACCGTAGCAGACCAATCTCTCGCGGTTGGCGCGCCACACCCAGGCGGTGAGCAGCCAGAGGGCGACGCCCCACCCGAGCTGCATGGCGAGGAGCCAGCTCACAGGCCCGGTGGCGGTGTAGATGCGTAGTGGCGCGGAAGCCATGCCCGCGAAGGGAAGCCACTTCAGCATCGGGCCTAGGCCCCAGGGCAGGATGGCGAGCGGCAGCAAGGCGCCGGAGGCGAGCCCCTGCAGCGCGCCGCGCAGGCCCTGGAGGTCCCACACGCTGAGGTCGTAGCGAGCCATCAGGCCTCCGAAGAGGAACTCCAGCGCCAGACCGATGGTGACACCCAGGACCAGGCTCGTACAGAAGGCCAGCGTGCGAGCCCCCATCGCGAGCCCGGTCCTCTCGCCGCCGGGCAGCGGATCGACGCCAAGAAGCGGCGCGGCGGCCAGCAGCGGAAGGGAGAAGAGGCAGAAGGAGAGGGCCCATCGGCCGAAGGTCTCGGCGGCGTAGTGCCCCACCAAGGGCAGCGGCCGAAGCAGCCGCTGGGCGATCGAGCCCTCCCAGATGGAGACATCGAGCTGGGTCCGGCAGGCCAGGGGCTCCGCGAAGACCTCCGTGATGAGTGTGTAGGTCAGCAAGGCATCGAGGCTGATGCCTGAGACGGGGCCGCGATGGGCCATCACCACACGCCATAGGGAGAGAAGCAGAGCTACGCGAAGGAACCGAAGCAGGTAGTCCAGCAGGAACAGGGGGCCATCGGTGGTGAGGCTGGCGGCGGACAGGGCGGCCGTCCTCAGGTATCCGCCCGGCCGCCCCAGGGCGCCGCGCGTCACCCCTGGGCCCGCCTGACGCGCGACTCGTGCCGGTAGAGCCACACGCCCATGGGGATCAGCATCCAGAAGGTGTAGACACGGTAGAGCAGCGAGACCGTAAGGGCCATCGCCCAGGCGACCCCGCCACCGGCAAGAACCAGCGCGACGGAGCCCTCGTACGCGCCAAGGCCTCCCGGAAGGAAGGAGAGCACCGCACCCACGTTGCCCGCCACGTCCGCCAGGGCCAGAGCATGCCAGGGCACCGGCAGGTTCAGCGCCCGGAAGACGCAGGCGAGGGTAACCAGCCCTGAGAGGTGGAGCGCCGCTCCCAGAAGGAAGAGGTCACGGTGCGCGTGTGCGTCGGTCTTGAGGCGCGACCACAGCACCTCCACCTTCTCCAGGTGCCCGCCCAGTCGCCCTCGTTGGAGACGGCGGTTGACCCGCGCCATGCGCTCTTCCGCATGGCGGCTCCACAGGCGACGGACCGGCCCGCGGGTCCAGAGGCGCCAGGTTGTCGGCAGCAGTGCCACGAGCGCCAGCAAAGAGAGGGTGGCGACCCCGCCGAAGGCGAGCCAGAAGGCGGCGAGGGCCGCCAGGGCAAAGGACGTGAGGTAGTCCGTAAGGCAGAAGATGGAGGCCGCGGCCGCCCCCTGGCTGGAGGTCGGCCCCTGGGCGGATAGGCTGCGGATGAGCAACAAGAGCGCTGGAACGGAGGGCCCAGGCAGCCCCCTGCCAAGGAAGAAGTAAAGCAGCCCGCTGCGCGCGCAGCCAGAGAGGCGGGCGCGCCCTCCGGCTGCCCTCAACGCGCGCTGGAGCACTGATCCCACCCCGACGTAGAACCCCACCTGGCCAAGCAGCCCGAGCAGCAGCCACTCCGGCCGCAATCCCGAGACGTGCTCTCTGAGCTCCTTCAGCTCCGGTAGGTTGCGTCGGACTGAGTAGCCCAAGGCGACCAGGAGAGCGAGGGTGGCTAGAACCTGCAGAGCACGCGTGAAGGGCTTGCCGGGGGCATGCCGGTTGGGGGTAGCGGTGACCGCCTGGGGAACCGGTCGGGGGGCGTAGGTACGGCGGGGCGGAGGGCGGTGCCCCGTCCGCCGTCGGAGGGCTCTCGCGCGGCCAGCCATCAGGCGACGAAGCCCGCCCAGATGGAGTTGGCGACGGGAAGGCCCGAGGGCGTGAGGCGAAGTCGATGGTCCTCAAGGGCGAGAAGGCCGGCCTGGGTCATGCGGGAGACGTGCCCGGCGTACTGCTGGCAGGGATCGATCCCGTGGCGGTTCGTCACCTCCCGGACATCGACACCCTCCAGCAATCGCAAACCCAGCATCATCGTCTCCCCCAAGCTCTGAAGGGGTGTGGCCTCCTCCGATGAGACCACCAGGTCGGCTCCTGCGGTTACGCGCTCCACGTAGGCGGCGGGACGCAGGACGTTGGTCCGGCGAACACCGCCCCAATAGGAGACAGCCCCCGCGCCAAAGCCCAGGTAGGGCTCGTTCCGCCAGTAGACAAGGTTGTGCCGGCACTGGCGGCCTGGCTTGGCGAAGTTGGACACCTCGTACTGGCTGTATCCCTCCTCTCTTGTTCGACGGAGTGCCAGTTCGTACATTCCGAGCTCGGCCTCCTCCTCCGGCAAGGGCAGCCCGCCGCGCTCCCGCCACGACCAGAAGGCCGTGCCCGGCTCCACGATGAGTGAGTAGATGGAGAGGTGCTCCACCCCGAAGCTGAGGGTGCCCTCCAGCGTGGCGCTCCAGTCCTCCGGTGACTGGCCGGGCAGGCCGAACATGAGGTCCAGGCTGAGGTTGTCGAAGCCCGCGGCCCGAGCCGCCTCCACGGAGTCATGGACCCGGCCCACGTCGTGGACGCGCCCGAGGGTACGCAGTAGGCGGTCATCCAGCGCCTGAACTCCGAGGCTCAGGCGGTTAACCCCCGACTCGCGGACGCCCGACAGCTTGGCGCGATCCACGGTGCCTGGGTTCGCCTCGGTGGTGATCTCCGCATCGACGTCCAGAGGCAACGTCTCGCGGACGGCGCTGAGGATCTGGCGGAACTGGGTGGGCTCCAGCGTTGTGGGGGTGCCTCCGCCGAAGAAGACGGTCGCAAAGGGCTCCGGGAGGCCCTTGACCAGTGGGGCGGCGCTGCGGATCTCGGTGACGAGCGCGTCTACATAGGGCTGAGTGGGCTGGCTGCCCAGGGGGTAGCTGTTGAAGTCGCAGTAGTGGCACTTCTGTGGGCAGAAGGGGATGTGGATGTAGATACCGTGACTCACGTGAAAGGCCACCTCCGGCGCGGCAAGACGCGCAACCCCGGCCGCGCGACCCAAGAGCTCGCCCTCCCATTCTACCCCGTGCGTCCATCTCGCGCCAAACTGGAGGAGCGGGTCGTAGGGTCGTAGGGTCGCGGGGTCGTAGGGGAAGTGCCTCAGAGGGTGCTCTTTGGTCCCTTGAGTCCCTTTGGTCGCTTACGCCTCACCAATGGAGTGACCAATCTAGCGTCATGCACGAGGCGCATTCACGTCGTGCATGACGCGGGCTTCGAAGCGCTCTCGTGAGTTGCTGAGGCCAGAACTGCCCGAGCGACGCATCGCGAGGTAGTGTGTGACTGAGGGGATCCGTGCTGGGAGGGATCTGGCAATGGCGGCCCCCCCTCAGGCGACCGGCACGGCGCAGCGTTCTCTTCGCGTGCCATGCCCCGTCAGTCGCGGTCTGGGGATAGGCCAGGAACGGTCACTAGGTCATAACAGCCGCCTGTTGCATTGACGAAGCAAACGCTCTGTGTTACAATGCCGCGACCTGAGCCACGCCTCCCAGGCTTCCCGCTCAGACACGGGCGCGCCAGAGCGATCCCTCATCTTCGGCAGCCCGGACATACAGGCGGGCGAGTGGCGGAACGGTAGACGCAGCGGACTTAAAATCCGCCGGGGCAACCTGTGAGGGTTCGAATCCCTCCTCGCCTATTCCCCAGAAGACTTCGCGGCAGGAGGGGAGGGCCACTGCATACAGTGGCCCTCCCTTGCTTCACCGGTGGCATCTCGAAGCGTGGCGCACTCCCGGTCACACACTGAGCCCGTAGAGAGCCCCCAAGGGCAGCTTCCAGCCTGCCCATGCCATCTTCCTGAAGGCTCCATTGGGTGTGTCTCTAGGCGTTGTGGAGACCGCAACCGGGCTGTGACTCCGTGCCTCTACGGCGGCCCTAGGTAAGCGCCGAGGCCAGGAAGAGGGCTGCCGGCCGAGTGGCGAAGGTCATGGGGATAGGTCCACCGAAAGCCGCCCCAGGCAGTAGTGGGAGGCGACAGCTCCCCACGAAGTCCTTTGCCGCGACTGGCCCTCCGGTGCCGCTGAGGGAACCGATGTTATGGCCTACCCACTGGTCCCCCCGCCAGGCGGCGGGCCCGAAGCCGGTCGGATACCGAGGCTCTAGCTCGCTCCATAGAAGCATCACCAAGAGTGACGAGGACCCGCTGTCTCGAGGGGGATGGTGGTTCTGCCAGTCCCCGTATTCACGAAGGGAGCTAGTACGGGATGTCCCATGAGTTGGTACCTCGGCACATAGTGCGTTGTATCCGGTGCATCCTGCCAGTGGCCCTGCTCCTGGGGCTGGCGCACCCGGCGTCAGCTCAGTCCGTCGGCCGGTCGCACAGTAACGAGCATGTCGGCGGCTACCTCATCATTCCGCATGCCGGGGAAGTCGAGCGCAAGTACAACGCCGGCTACTCGATGTACGTTGCCGCTTGGCCACTGCTGAGCTACTATCCGGGGCATCGTTTCCAGACGGGCCTTCCGGGCACCTGGATGTTCGCTCAGTACGAGGGTGCCGCCCCCAAGGACATGTACTCGGACGTCGAGGGCGGGCTTGGGTGGTGGACCGATACGCGCTTTCCCACGGCCACGCCGAAGTTCATCATGGGCGGTGTCGGGCCGAACTTCTCCTCCATCGCCAATGGGCCGGCGCACGGGTGGGGCACCTGGGACTCGCCACGAGGGCTCTACGGGGTGGCGCAGCTCAGTCCCTGGCTCCTGTTCCCCATCGATGGCCTAGACGTGAAGCAGAGAGAGTGCGGGGGGCTCTTCGGTTACGGCTACCTCAACCTGCCGCTCTGCGATCCCAAGCCGACTACCGAGGGCAAGGGCATACCCACCGGTGGCAACTGCTGGACGCTCTTCCTCAGCACCCGCAACTTCAAGGGGCCGGTGGCGTTCTTCCTGCCCAGCTTCTGGTCGGAGGCAACGGTGCGGGAGCCTCGCCTGGCCGGACTGCTTCTTGATAGCCGCCCAGTGGACCCGAATCGACAGGTACAGATGGAGACGCAGGACACCCCCGCCCGGATGGCAGCCGACGCCAAGGGCGAGTGGTACGCGCGCATCGCCCCTATCTCGTTCCCGCGGGATCGCGACGGCGCCTCGGTGCTGGTGCATCAGGACACCGCCTACAGCAGTTCGGCCCTCTACGACTCGGTGGCGGCCTGGTTCGCCGGCGGGAAACCGAGCAGCGGCGTCATCGACCCTCGGGGGGGCTACCAGCGCGTCTTCGGCGACAAGGGGTATGCCACATGGCAGATCTGGTGGAATGAGGGAGACGGGCCCGAGAAGAAGGCGCCCATCGTTTGGGATGCCTTTGGCACGCCCAAGGCTATCGACCCTCACACCTTCGGCTGCGAGTTCGGGGATGACCTTACGCGCAGCGCGGGCAGCGTCGTCACTCTTCCGGAGTACTTCCATCTCCAGAGCTCCGGCGACGAGAAGCAGGCGAAGTGGATGCCGGTGGCCCCCGACACGGTTCCGGAGGAGACGGAACTGCGGCAGATCCGGTGGTCGCGGCCGGTGGAGGCGGCGCCGGAGCCTTACGTCACGCCGGATGACCCGGCAAGCTGTTGGCGGAAGCCAGGGCCGGCCGCGGGTCCCTTCAAGGCACATCTTGGGGACGGCAGCGTGGTGACCTACTACTGGTACCGGTTCGCCGACCAACCGGCGCTGCTGAACGCTGGCCTCACGCCCGAGGAGCGCGAGCGCCTTCAGGTGAAGGTGGAGAAGCTGCACCGCGCCTGGCCCAAGAGCCGGAACTACCTTCCCCCGCCGTCGAGGGGCAAGCTGGCCGAGCTCGACCCGGCGCAGATAGTCAAACCGCCGAAGGGGCTGGAGGTTGGTTACGTGCCGATCGCCACCCGGCAGGAGCTGGAACGACGCTGATGGCTGTGCGAGGTGGAAGCGACCTAGCGCGCTGGTGGCACTCTCGCTGACAGCGTCCCGCCAGGCTGCGCCGGAACGCCCGTCTCTCGCTGGGTGCCACCGCACTGCCCGGTATCTCCGCGCTCCACTTCCTGCGGGGCGGCGACAGCGGTCTCCAGGGCCCGGAGGGCAACCTTCACCGCTTCCCAAGGGCAGGCGTAGGGGGCATCTACCCACAGGTAGGGGATACGCCCTCCAGCCTGCTCTGTCAGATGGCCTGCCCCTGATCACTGAGTTCCCAGCAGGTTGGCTGACCCGGCCTCAGGTGATCCCGTCGAGGCCCGGGTCCTCAACGGGAGCGGCCTTCTTATGGGTGCTGGCGCCCAAAACAGGAGCCACCCCAACCTTATCTACGCTTGTCTGACGCCGCTCAGAGCAGACCCCATTCGCCGCGCCCAAATGGCCCCCATCGTCGGCAGCCCGGCATGGTTGCAGGCGAGTGGCGGAACGGTAGCCGTGGCGGAGCAGGAATCGGCCGGGGCAACCTGATGATGGCTCGAATCCGTCCTCGCCTACTGACCTGGCCTTCCCAGCCCATGACCTGGAACTGGCCGCAGAGCTTGCAGCATGGGGCGGCGTAGGTTCTGTCGGTGGCAGGGCTGAGTCGCCCGCTGCGGGTGCGGCGGGCCCTCGTCATGGGCAGAGCTAGATCTCCGCACTGCCCGGGTTCGCCGGGGGCGCTTCTGAGCTTCACCGCAAGCCTCCTGGCTTCAGTTCTCACGAGGTACTAGTCTTCCGAGCTGGGCTCGTCAAAACGGCTGTTGAACGCGAGCCTGAGCTTGGGGGACCCGGGCACTATCTCCTCTGTCAGGACGTAGTCGAAATCCGGGTCATCTGGGCTCATGGCCAGATCAAAGCACAGATCAGCCAGCCAAGCCATCCCGTTTTGGTTCGCGACCAGGAACACGATTCCGGGGTCACTTCGGTCAACCCTGATGGCAGCCTGGCTGTGGTCGACACCATGGAGGAACTCGACAGTAGGCCTCACGATTCCCCCCGCTCCAGCTCAGCCCTTGGTACGATGATGAGCTGCATTCCCTTCGGCAGGACGTTCCAGCAGTGGGTATGCTCCTCGGCAGACACCGGCTCGGAGTAGGTGTCGAAGGTCTCCATCATCAGAGCCCACCCGTGTCGCCCCGACGTTATGGTCACCTCATCCTCTGCGGGGCCGTAACCAACCTCGAACACTGCTTTGCCCTCGTCGTAACTGACCACCATCTGAAGCTTGGGTGACTGAGCATCTTCAGCCTGCATTACCACTCCTCACACGACCGTGTCTAGGCCTTTGGGAGTACGGTCGCTCACCAGTCAGGCCTCTGCGTAGTGCATGGCAGTTCCCGCCGGTTCCATTCAGATCCTAGTCCCTTGCTGCCGGATCAGACGCTGGTTCGAGGGGAGGGCTGCGTGCCCCAGTACCTCCTCCTGCCAGTACCATGCGGTGACGCGTCCGGCCAGGCACGTCTTGGCGGATGCCGCGCTCTGCACGGCTGTTGCCCTCTGTCACGCCAGATCCGCGCACCTCCTCAGAGTGCCCATGGCCTTGGCGTCGTTCCAGTCGATGACCTGGAGCCAGGCGGAAAGACGGCGGCGGGGGGCTTCGGTGCGGAGGGCCGCGAAGTCTTCATCCGTGGGCGGGCGGAGGCAGCCGCCGCACATGTGGCAGGGCTGATCGTCGGCGGGGTCGCACTTGTGGGTTGAGCGAAGCGCGCGCCAGGCCTCCCAGCAGAGGTCGTGGGTGTGGAAGAAGTGGCCGGCGACGTAGTGCAGGTTGTCGACGAGCTCCTTGTTGGCTTTCACGTCCTCCGCCTCGGCCAGGATGTGCAGCCCAAAGGCGCTGAAGCAGCGGTTCTCCGCGTACCACCCCACGTAGTCGTTCACGTACTGCCACAGGCTGTGGAAGCGGTCCTCATCGGCCGACTGGCAGAAGGCGTCGTCGTACAGAAGGGCCCTGAACTCCCTGTCGCAGCCCTTTGGGCGCTGATCCTCCATCACCCGGACCATCTGCCGAAGCACGTCTGCCGAGGCGTTCTGGGGAGTGGTCTTCCCCTCCACGAAGACCAGGCGCGACAGCGTGCCCGGCCAGCTCGCCGTGGCGAACATCTTGCTCTCCAGGTAACCGTCCGGCTCCAGCTCGGGCCTGCCCCAGTAGGTGTGCGCGCCGTCCCACCCAATCAGTGTATCGCCGCCCTGGTCGTAGCCGGTCACCAGGCTCCACTCCGACGCCGTGGAGCACGACAGCACGGGCCTACCGAGGTCGATGGAGGCGACGATCCTGTCCTTGGCCGCGGCCAGGTCCGCCCGCTCCAGGATGCTGTACTGGTAGCCGGCGTAGGCCATGGTGCGCTGGACGTAGTCCTGGAAGAAGCGATCCACGAGCACCTCGTGGGAGCAGGGGAAGAGCCTCTCATTCCAGATGGAGGAGACTCCGATGCCTGTGACCGCCAGGTAGAGGTGGTACAGGCGCTCGTGCTTGGCGTGGAGCTCCTTCCTGTCGCCCTCCAACCCCTCGATTTGCATCAGCATCGAGACGAAGCCGGAGAGGTACCTGCGGGACTCAGGGCCGCCCCACGGCGTGCCGACGGGGATCACACTCTCGAGGATGTGCTTCATTGGTATGAATCCCTCCCATGCCCCCAGCTGGCGGCCGTGCCAGGCGCAATGCGTCGGCTATCGGGGCTTGGCCTGGCTGGGGAGCAGGGCATCGCCCACCGAACTGGCTATTGCTTGTGGTGCCCGGCTCCCTCGGCACCGACAACCCTAGGCCTGGCTTCGCCCAGTGATGGAGGTCCTCCTGTGCCTGGGTAACTCACTGAGTCGGGAAACGGGAGCCGGGGGTGCGGCTACATGTGTCCCTTGATGATGGGCTGGGGCGCTTATCGGGGCCTGCGCCGCTTCGAGGGTTCGCCGCCTGTAACACACAGTCAAGCAGCGGGTTGGCGGAGGGGGAGGGTGACCTCGAAGGTGGTGCCGTGGCCGGGGGCGCTGGTGGCGAGGAGGTGGCCGTGGTGGGCCTCCGCGACCCACTTGCAGATGGCGAGGCCGAGGCCCGAACCGCCCAGACTCCGGCTGCGGGCCTTGTCCACGCGGTAGAAGCGGTCAAAGATGCGCGGCAGGTGGTCGGGTGGAATGCCGGGGCCCGTGTCACTCACTCGGACCCGAGCTTGATCGCCCTCGACGGCCCAGGTGACCACCACCTCTCCTCCGGGCGGGGTGTACTTGATGGCGTTGTCCATCAGGTTGGTGAAGAGCTGGTGCAGCCGGTCCTCGTCCGCCTCCATCTCCACGGCTGCGCCGGACTCCAGGCGAGCCGTGACGCCCTTGGCCTTGGCGGCAGGTAGCAGTTGGGAGTGCACCTCACTGAGCAGGCGGTCCAGGGAGAGGGGATGGCAGTACAGGGGCGCCGATCCGGAGTCGGCTTGGGCAAGCGCCATGAGCTGCTCCACTGTGCGACTGAGACGGGTGGCCTCGTCCAGGAGCGTCGCGAGGGTGCTTCGGTACTCCTCCGCGGTCCGGGTGTTTCGCAGCGCCACGTCCACCTCACCCCTCACGATGGTGAGGGGCGTGAGCAGCTCGTGCGCTGCGTCGGCGCTGAAGTCCCTCATCTGCTGGTAGGCCTGGGCCAGTTCCTTAGTTCGGAGCGCCACCTCCTTACGAAGCTCCTCGTCCCAGCCCTGCAGGCGGTCGGCCATACTGTTGAAGGCTTCGCCCAGGTCGCGAAGCTCGTCGCCGGACTGGACGGCCACACGGGTCGACCAATCGCCGGAGGAGAGCTCCCTGGCGGCGCGGGCGATGGTGAGCACGGGCTCCGTGACGCTGCGGGCTAGGCCGATGCTGACTGCGGCGGCGACCAACAAGGCGCAGAGGCCGGCTGCCAGCGTGGCGGCCAGTAGGCGGCGGTAGGAGGAGAGGGCGGGCCCTACGGGGCTCTGCACCAGCACGTAGCCCGCGGCGCCTCCGCCGGACGCGGAGAGGGGTACCGTCTCAGTCAGCGCTGGCCCGTAGGGGCCGAGGCTCTGTGGGGATTCACCGTCGCCTACAGAGGCGCGGCTACCCAGCCAGGACTCCAGGCGGCGGCGCCAGGAGGGAGGAAGGGTGGAAGCCACGATCCGGCCGGAGACCACAAAGGAGACGTCGCTGTCGGAGACGGACTTGAGCTCCGCGGCCAGTCGCGCGTTGACCTTGGCTCCGACCGTGAGGGCGCCCTCGGTGCCGCCGCCGATGCTGACAGGAACGGAAACCACCTGGTAGAGGTCCGTGCCGTCGGTCAGAAAGCCTGCGGCGCCCGTCCCCCGCAGCGCGTCGTGCAGAGCCGCGTCCATGGCTTGGCGAGACCCGCCGTCGTCCATCGTGCTGGCCAGGATGTGGCCGGCGGGGTCAGTCGCGATGAACAGGTCCGTGCCCAGGAGCCGCTGGTAGTCTCTGAGGACGCCTAGTATCGTGGCGTGGTCTCGAGTGTCCAGCGCGGCTCCCAACTTCGGGACGTCCGCGATCACGCGGGCTTGCGTCACCAGCGCCTGCTCCTGCTGACGGCGCTCTCGCACGAAGCCACGAGCGGCTCTCGCGGCGGCGAGACCGACGGCCCGCGTGGCCTCCGTTCTGAGCTGGTAGGTCAGGATGCCGACCAGCAGTAGGACGGTGCCCAGCACTACGCCGGAGATCAGCGCGATGGCGCGAGCTCTTAGGGGCCAACGGCTCATTAAGCCCTCCGCTCCCGTCTTGGCCTCAGAGGCGGTGCGAGACAAGAAGCTGCATCTCGGCCCGGAAGGGGGTGCCTTCCGCCCTGCTGAGCTCCTGAAGTAGGTTCACCGCCAGCGTGACGTCCGGACCGCGGCGGAGCCGGTACCGAGCGCCCAAGGTGGCCCGCGACCTTGAGGCGCCGCCCACCCGGGCGGTCTCAAGGCGCGCCAAGGCGGTCAGGTCCGGGATGGCGGGCACGTGGTACCAAAGATCGGCGTGTATGCCACGCTCGCCGCCGGCTGCTCCCCCGCCCAGAAGCGCTTCGCCCCGGAACTGAAGCCACGGGGTGGCCCATCGCCAGTCAAGACCGAGCGCCGAAGCACGGCCCCCGAACTCGGGTCCGCGCGCCCTTCCCAGATAGCCGTCCAGTCCCAGGAGCCACGGCCCCAGGAGGCGCTCGATCCGCAGCGTACCGGCGCCACCAGAGGCCCGAAGGCTGAAGCCGCCGGGCGGGTCGTCGTTGGCTAGCGAGACCTGGAGGCGCCAGGGCGCTCCGGCCCAGATCCACTGGGCACCGGTGCCGGAGCGTGTGAGATGGGCGCCGATGACTCCCTGACTCTTCACCAGCGCCGGTTCAGCGAAGCCTGAGTAGTCCACCTCGCTCCTGTCGTAGATGCCGAAGGGAAGCCGGAAGCGTCCCAACCGCCAGAGGCTGGCCCCCGGTCCCAGGTCGAGGTAGGCCTCGTCCACGGCGCCTCGCGGCCTGGGCGATAGGGGGGCTTCGAGGTCAGCGGCAAGGAAGGCGGCCAGCCCCCGCCGCCCGGTCATCCGCAGCCGTACCTCCAGCTCAGATACCCTCGCCTGGGTGCCGCCCCGGTAGGCGGAGGCCCTGGCCTCCCACTGAGCCTCCAGGGCGATCCTCATCGGCGGCGCCGGGGCCTCGGAGGGTTGGGCGGCCGGCTCCTGTTCGGGGACCTCGGGCGAGGGGGAGAGGACCGGAAACGCGCCCTGAGCAGCCAGGCTTGGGGCAAGAAGGAGGAGCATAAGGATCGCCGAGAGAGGGGTCAGACGCACCTGGTTGTCCGGGCCCCCAAAGCGGGCCAAAAGGGGCGGCAGCGCGGCGTTCGGTGTACCAGACGCGGTGGAGACCGCCTCAGAGAGGGTCTTCCAGGCCCAGGTTCCCGGTTCGGAAGGCCGCGCCTTCGGTCTTCCTAACCGTCGGGCATGGACCAGCGTCCCGTCCGGTAGAGCAATCAGCGGGTAGGGGCTCACGGCGGGCCGCGGGTATGCCCGACTGGCTCGGGCAGCTCGGCTACCGGGGTGGCAGGGCCAGATCGTGGTGAGCAGTAGTTCCGGCGGACAGGGTGACACTGCTCTCGACGGTCGTGGCAGGCTCGGCCCAAGCCGTAAGCCGATGCGTGCCGGGGGGAGCCCCAGCGATGCGGTAGGCCCCCTTGCGGTCAGTGACGGAGAAGTAGGGGTTCGGCAGCACCCAGATGAAGGCGCTCATCTCCGAGTGAATGTTGCAGAAGATGCGGACGAGGCCTGGGTGGTCGAACTTCACGTCGCGGCGGCTGCCGGTCGGGTACAGGCCCAGGTCGAAGCGCTTCCCCTCACGCACGGAGAAGACGTTGTGGAAGACGGTATCGTGGTTCGGGAACTCCACGGTGGTTCCCACAGGCACCGCCATCACGTGGGGGATGAAGGTGCGGCCTCTCTGGTCCAGCACGGGCTTGCCGGCTGGCGCCCTGCCGCCCTGGGGTCCGGTGAGGAACACCACGGCGTTGGCGACTGGGGTCCCCTTGGCGCTGAGGACCCGGCCCTCCAAGGTGGCAGTCTGGCCGCCGCTAGGAGCGGCCTCGGCGCCGCCGGTAAGGGCCCCGAGGGCCAGGGCGGCGGCAAGCACCATGCCTGGAAACGCTTGGCGCCCGTCAGCCCTCAAGGGGGACCTCGGGGGCAGTGGAGTCATCTCTGCGCAGGCTGTAGCCGACGCCACGGACGTTCTGGATGAGCTTCTGGGAGAAGGGCCGGTCGATCTTCCTGCGCAAGTATGCGACGTAAACCTCAACGATGTTGGTCGATACATCGAAGTTGTACCCCCACACCTCCTCCGCGATCCGCGCTCTGGGCATCACCTCATCGGGGTGTTTGAGCAGTAGCTCCAACAGGTTGTACTCGGTTCCCGTGAGCTGGATCAGCACCCCGTCGCGTGTTACCCGGTGCGACGTCCTGTCCATGCGGATTCCGTAGGCCTCCAGCACACTCCGCGTGTCGGCGGGATCGGCGGCTCGGTTGCGACGCACCAGCGCCCTCACCCTGGCCACGAGCTCATCGAAGGCAAAGGGCTTGGGGAGGTAGTCGTCGGCCCCAGCGTTGAGGGCGCGAACCTTGTCCTCCACGCTGCCGCGAACGGTCAGCATCATCACGGGTGAGGTGATGCCGGCGGCACGAAGCTCGGTGAGGACCTCGAAGCCGTCCTTGCCGGGAAGGTTCACGTCCAGCAGGAGGGCCTCATAGCCAGTCTGGCAGGCTCTGGTCAAGCCGCCGGGCCCGTCCGAAGCGACCTCTACCTCGAACTCCTCTTCCTCAAGGCCGCGCTTGATGAAGGAGGCCACGCGGTCCTCGTCCTCAACCACCAATACCCTCATGGCAATCCCCCATGGCGCCAGGCCTCGAAGGTCACCCTGGCCTTGCGATCGGCCGAGTCGCGAGACCGAGGAAGCAGGTCTCCGACGGGAAGCGCCTGTCCCATCCCTTGGCGGGGGCCTCGCCCCACTGACCTACCAAGTCGACGCAGGGCTGGCCTGTAGTCGCTGCCCGGTGCCTCTGCGACTATGTAGCGCGTCCGGCTGGAACGGGGGGCCCGGGGGAGGGGGCTCAGGCGCTCGCCCACGCTCCCGAGGGGTGCCCGCCAGCCCGTTCTAACCATCTTCTAATGGCGCGGGCATTGATGTGCGGCGCGGCGCCGCCTAACCTTTGTGAACGGAGGTGGACTGCATGAGCCACGTGAACCGCACCGCATTGACCGTACTAGCCGCCCTGACCCTCGTGGCCGGGCGGTTGCCAGCGTCAGCCCAGACCTCGCCCTCCGCACCCGGCGCCCCGGGCAGCGGCATCTTGACCGGCGACGCGGCCCCGTCGCTCAATGACCTGCGCGCTCTGCTGCAGGTCCTCGTTGGCCTGGCCCCGCCAACCCCCTTGGTGGTTGAGGCCGCCGATCTGAACCTGGACGGCCAGCTTGGCCTGGGTGACGCCATACTGCTTCTGCGGGTCGTGGTCGGACAGATTCCCCTGCCGAAGCGGCCCACCGCTGGCCCGACGGCACCCTTCACGTTGCCGCTTCTGAGCGCCTGGTATGACGACCGTCAGGTGGGATTCGTGGCTACGGATGATTCGGACGCCGGCCGAGCGAAGGCGATGAACCTCAACCTGGCGCCTTCGCTTGCCAAGATACTTGGGTCTCAGGCCGTCAAGCCCATCTACTACTTCTTCACGGAGAGCGGAGGGCAGCTTACTCCGGTTCCCGGCCAGCTTCCCGTGCTAACCGCCACTCCTCTGAAGGACGACTACACGCCGTACTGGCAGGTGAAAGACGTCGTAGTGGCGCCGGGCTACAAGGCGAACAGCCTGACGGTGGACGATGCCATCACTTCGGACCCTGGGCCAGGCAAGGGCGGGTCGGTGGTGCGCATCGACACAACCCAGGAGGTGATCGACGCGCCGGTGGTCTACGACTCAGCCGCCGGGCCCGCGGGCAATCCCTACATCCTGCCGCTGGCCACCTTCAGCGCGGACCTGAAGTCAGTGTCGCTGCCGACTGAGGCGGTCCTGTATGACGGCAAGACCTTCATGATGGTGGCGCCGGAGACCTCCGACGCTCAGGACCAGGCCGCGGACCACAACACCCTGGCGCCCATCATCGAGAAGGCGGACTCCGGCGCCATCAACTTCTACGATATCGAGGGCCCATCCGGACCCACGCAGCCGGCGGTGCTCTCGGCGGCGCCCGAGCCCATCGGCCCCACCAGCGCGAACGCTGACTACACTCCGGTGTGGCGGTACACGAAGGTCCAGTGGGCCGCGGCGGTCACCAGCCCGCCCATGCTTAAGTCCGATGACGATGTCAAAGGCAAGCTGGCCTCGGGCGACCTCAAGATTCTGCCGGGCAGCTTCGTCTTCAACTGCCCCATCGTGGCAGAAGCCTCGGTCACGCCGCCTCCGCCGGCTCCTGTGGCGGTGAGCATGGCAAAGTCGACCTTCTCGCCCAAGGACTTCACGGTGCCGGTCGGCACTACGGTGACGTGGACCAATGGCGACTCCTTCGGGCATACGGTCACCAGCGGCCCCGCCGGTCAGCCGGATGGCATGTTCGACTCCAAGAACGTTGCGGCGAAGGGGACCTTCTCTTTCACCTTCACCAAGGCGGGCACCTATCCGTACTACTGCACCTACCACTTCGCGATGGGGATGGTGGGTTCGGTGACAGTGAAGTGAGGCGTCGGGGTACGCGCGCCGCGGCGGCATTCCGCGCGCGGCCCCCGGCCCTGGTAGAAGCGCCTGGATAGGGGCGGCCGCCCTCGAGTGGGAGCGGCGGCCACGGCGCTCCCAGGGCCCCCCTTGCGCAGGGGCAGCGACGGCCTTCCGTGGCATGAGCGGGCATGCCTGGAGGGCGCGGTCCTGCTCCTGCGCGAGTCCTCATTCCGGGTTGGCCGCTAGCTGAGGGATGCTTGGCTGTGGGTCTGAGACTCAGGGCGTCTTAGTCTGCCAAGGGGCCGCCGGGGTGGGCAGGGATGCGGCTGATGTCGCCGGCTCGGAAGCCAGGGGGGGAGCCACAGGCGCTGAAGATCGAGGAATCGGCGTGCTGGATGCCCGATGTGCAAGCGCTGGCAGGTGTATGGGTCCGAGCTGAGTGAGGAGTACATCGCATTTGGGCGGGGCACGGGGCGGGCTCGCAAGGAGCTCACGGAGGTAGGGGCTGTGGGTGGCTCCGTGGCGCGGTTGGAGCCATGAAGCGTGACTGATTGGTGAGAGCTTGTTCGAGGGGAAGAGAGTAGAGGGGGCTCGGCGTGAACCCTATGCCGAGCCCCTTCTGGTTGGCTGTAGTCTAGAAGGTCGCCAGGCCCGCGACTACGCGGAGGATCTGGATCACCTCGCTGATGTCTAGTTTGCCGTTGCCGTTGAAGTCGCCGGCCTTGAGCTGGTCGGCGGTGGCGGTCAGGAGGCCGGCCACGATGCGGAGGCCGGTCACTACGTCGGTGATGGCCACCTTGCCATCGCCGGTGACGTCGCCCTTGACCACCGTGGTGGGGGGAGGGCCGGCTGGGTCGACCGTCGAGACGGTGACCTTGCTGATGTAGAGGTCGTTGTCGTCACCGGTGTCACTGTCGCCGATGCGAAGGTCAGCCGTGCCCTGCTCGCGGTTGTTGAAGGACGCGTCGGTCAGGTGCCAGGTGAAGGTCTTCCAGGTGCCGGTGTCGGTGCGGTTGCCCGTCTCGGCGCCCTTGAAGGTCTCGGCCGGGAAGCCGGGGCCCGCGTCGTAGTTGAGAGTGAAGGCCGCGGTGCCGCCGTCCCAGTACTCCATGGTTACCCACGCCTCGCGGGTAGGGTTGCCGTTGAGCAGGAAGGTGTCGTCCACGTTCAGGTAGAGGAAGATATCGTTGGCGGGTTCGATGGTGGGTCCGGTGCGA
>DASXUI010000070.1:0-1926 GCA_036504955.1 Armatimonadota bacterium | reverse complement strand
GTAGCGCTCGTACACGTGGGAGTGGCCGAAGCTGACGCCGTTCACGCCGTACTGGGTGAAGAGCGGCAGGATGTCACGCTGCAGGTAGTCGGGGCCGGGGTAGGTGACGGCCTGGGTGGCCGGATCCACGACGGGTTCGGTGAAGGGCGTGGCCACGTCGTCGCGGCGGTTGAAGACGTGCCAGTGCTGGGTGACCCAGGTGTAGTGGCCGTAGGTGGAGTTGCGGAGGTCGTCCGCCAGCCACTTCTGCTGGGGGCTGCCGGCCTTCACGTCGTCAAACAGGGGCCAGCCCGGAGCCTCGCTGGCACCCCAACTGTAGGATCGCTGGATGGACAGCGAGACGATGTGCAGGCTTCCGAAGTCCCGGGAGTACCAGTGCTTGCCGTTGCGGCCGTACTGTTGCTCCGGATACAGGGGCCGGAAGAGCTGGCAGTAGAGGCTCATGTTCATCTTGTTGGGATCAGCCTGGTCCTTCTTCTGCATCCGGTACTGCTCATCGATCTCGTGGTTGCCGGGGCAGGGGTAGATGGGGATGTACTGAAGCAGCTTGGCTCCATCGGAGGTCTGCTGGAGGCAGTTGAACCAGCGATGCAGCTCGGAGGCATAGTCGGCGCCCACGGGGAGGGGCGCGCCGGGGTAGCTAAAGGACTCGCCCGCCTCGTAGTTGGGGCCGGACCAGAGGTCGCCGTTGTAGATGATGGCGTCCGCGTTCTGCTGGCCCGCGAACCTCACGGTATCCACGATCTGCTTCTTGCCCTGCATGTCCGACAGGAGCACGAACTTGATGGGCGTTCCGGGCTTGGGCGCCGTGTGGAAGTAGTACCCCGGCCCCTTCTGGGTGCCGCCGGCCAGCTCGCTCACCGCGCGGTAGAAGGTCTTCTGCCCTGCCTCCAGGCCGGTGACATGAGCGATCTGCTGGTAGACCGGGAAGGGCACCGTGTAGCTGCCGCTCGCATCCTTCTTCAGGAAGCCATGGATCTCATAGGTGACGGCCGCTTGGGTCTTGCCGTAGCTCTCGTCCGCGCCGTACTCCACGTAGGACTGAGTGGTGGGTTCGGCGGTCAGCCAGCACACGTACATCGAGGTCTGCGTGGGGCTCAGAAGGTAGGGCTCAGTATACATGACGGGGTTGGTGGTGCCGGCGGAGGCGCCGGGGCAGGAGGTCAGGAGCAGCAGGGGCACGAGTAGTGCGGTGAAGGCCCTGCCGAGGCCGGCGAAGGCCACGGCGGATTCCACGGGTGAAGCCACGGTTCTCTCCTCTCTTAGCCTGCTCTATTCACGTGAGCGTGTAGATGCCCGCGCCATGCACGGCGCGCAAGCGCCTCATGCACTCCGCGCCGCGCCTCGGGGACTGGGATGAGCTCTCGGTCCCTGGGCCCGCCTTGGGAGCGGTCCTGGGGGCACCGGGGAGCACAGGGGGCCAGGGTGCCGACGGGGCAGCACTTCGCGTCAGAGGTCGCGGTGCCTAGAGCCCAGGGGGGCGAGGCTCAGCTCAGGTTACCAGGCGCAGGTTATCGACAGGTTTGCGAGGAGTTAACTAGGCTTAAGTGGCGGTTAGCTGCGTTGGCTACAACTACCGATAGCTTGTCGTGGAAGCGCGCGGGGGTTCGACGCAGTGGCGCCGAACCCCCGCTTACTCCTGTGCCGGCGCGCGTTTCCGCGCGAGGGGCGGTGCGGTCCGTCCGGCCGAAGGAGCGGAGCCTCCTCGGCCCTCGAACCGTGTTACGCGTCCCCAGGGTTACCCTCGGAGGGTCCTCTCCTACGACCCTCCGACCTTACGACCCAACGACCCTAGTACGTCCAATCGTTCTCCTTGGCCAGGGCCAGGATTCCAAGCAGGCACTCGGGGTCGGGGCGGCCACGGGGGCCGCTGAGGAGCCAGAACTGGGAGACGGCGCCCTTGCTGTCGATGAGGTAGAGGGCAGA
>DASXUI010000069.1:0-12222 GCA_036504955.1 Armatimonadota bacterium | reverse complement strand
AGCGCCAGCAAGGCGGCGACAACTGCTCCTCGGCGCAGGTGCATGGTAGCCTCCGGGGGCGCTGAGCGGCCAAGGTCCGGGGCGCCCGCCCCCTGCTACCTCCCTTCGGCCTCCGTCACGGCCCTCCTCTGTTGGGCCCCCAACCACTCGGCCCCAGTAAGGCACCCCGAACTACCTCACCACCTGAGGTCGCGCACTCTCGCACGATGGCCGCGCGCCAGTCCGCGATACACCAGCGCACCAGCAGAACCTAAGTAACCGCGCATTAGAAGTATGCACTTCGCCCATGCTTCGGGTGCGCGGAAATGTGCGCTTTCACTAGGAACACCTGCTTAGGTTGAGCCGTTCTTTGGACCTCTGTGCCCTCCGCGCCTCTGTGGTAAGGCAGTTCCGGGTGTCCTGGCGGTCGCTGACCTAGCCCGCGTAATGTACGAAGCGCTTGCGCGTCGTGCATGGCGCGGGCTTCCACGCGCTCTCGTGAATAGTGCAGGCCAGGAGTCCGGACACGGCGCCCGCTCTCCAGCTTCCGAGGGCCCAACTCGAGGGCGAGCCCCCTCCGCGGGACCGGGACTCCAGAGATCGGCTCTGCCTGCCGACATCATGGTAACGAAGGCTTCCGCCGATCTGGTGATGGGGAGGGCAAGGTTTGACATCGTGAGCGGCCAAGAGTATAATCAGCCGCGAGAGAGATTCCATCTCCCGGGCAGTGCCGCGACACGAGGGGGGAGCCTTTAGAGCAGGCGCCTTCGGCAAGGGTCCAGCGGTAGCAGGGAGAAGGGCGAGAGAAAGGGATGCGTTGCCTATGAGGAGCAACGCGCGCGCAGCCGGCGCCCCGCGGGGTTTCACCCTAGCGGAGCTGCTCACGGTTATGGCGATCGTGGCTATGGTGGCCGCCCTCACCTTCCCGGTGTTTGTCCGGGCAAGGGAGAGTGGGCGCCAAACCGTCTGCCTCAGCAACCTTCGCCAGCTCAGCAGCGCCCTGGATCTCTACCGCAGGCAGTGGGACGATATGCTTCCCCCTGTCCAGTCCCCCACCGATACCACCTGGAAGGATGCTCTGCTCCCGCTCGTCAGCAGCGTGGATGTCTACAGGTGTCCCTCGAATCTGGGTGAGGAGTTCAGCCCCACCCAATACGACCCGGCCGCGCCCTCGGAGCGCAGGTTCCCGGCATCCTACTCCCTGAACGTTGAGCCGATGCTTCTCGCCTCAGGGTCGCTCAAAGTCGAGCCCGATCTCCTGTTGCTGAGCTCAGGATGGATGCCTGAAGTCAAACGACCGGACAGCGTGATACTTCTGGGAGAGACGAGGGTGCGTACGCCCTACGTGATCCCAGACGATCTCAGCGCGAGTTTGGCCGAAAGACTGCTGAACCTGAGAGCTAGACCCTTTGGTGTCATCCAGACTCACACCGGACGCTCCAACTGGCTCTTCGCGGACGGGCACGTAGCCTCGCTGCAGCCCAAGGCGACGCTAAGTCCCGAGTACCTGTGGAGTGATCGGCCCCGTTTCGGGAGCGTGATTATGGGAGGAGGGCCCTACTCGGCCAGCCGGCTCCATCCGGAGTACCGTTAGAGGGGCCCGTCGTCTGGGGTCTTGGGACCAGCTCGGGGATGCTCATAGTGGGAGGGGCCGGCGCAGGTGCCTTCTCCCTCAGTCGGCGTCTCTGGCGCGGAAGCAGCAAAGGTTTGCGCGGGAAGAGTGCCACCCAGCCACGAATCTAGCCGGGGAGCGCTCTGTTTCGCACAATCGCGGGCCCGTTTGCGGGAAGATAGAGTCAGGGAAGACAGCCCAGGCTCAGAAATCGTCGCCCTCGGGACCCGCATACAGCGGGAGCCAACGGCAGCGCGCCCTCGTGCGCGTGGCCTCCCTGCTGTAGGATAATGAGAGACCTTGTTGTATAATACTGCGGGCGAGGAGCGTGCCGACGAGGTGTCTCCTGCTCCAGGCAGCGGTGCCCTAGGTGGCTCGTCGTGGCCGGCCTTCGCCGTCCACCGGCCCTACTCGCTGCAGGTCCCTCTCCACCAACAGCAGCAGCGGCACTGATCTCAACCTTACCTCCAGCGAGACACCGCCTCCAGCCCAGGTGCCGGGAGGCTCATGAGCACCCGCAACTGAGGAGGTGGTCTCAAGTCCTCGGTTCCACAACCCGGCTTTCGCGAGCGTTAGGTATCAGGTACACGGCCGCCTCTGGGCGACCGCGGATTCTAGCACATCGTAGTCTGCTCGCAGCCGAAGGGATCGGCTGCGCTGGGCGTATTCTACCTGGCCCCGCGTGGAGACGCTCCGACCACCAGAGGCGGGAACGGCCTGTTGACCGTTTTTCGTGCACAAAAGGGGAGTGAAAGTAGTGAAACGACTCACAGCATTGATCGCTTTTGGTCTCTTGATGGGGACCCTGGGCATGGCTCAGGCCCAGCAAGCCAAGGTGTTCATCCAGAACTACACCGCCGCACCCGG
This sequence comes from Armatimonadota bacterium, assembly GCA_036504955.1. Taxonomy (GTDB): domain Bacteria; phylum Armatimonadota; class DTGP01; order DTGP01; family DASXUI01; genus DASXUI01. The sequence continues at coordinate 9,764 of DASXUI010000069.1, read as the reverse complement.
CGCCAAGGTGAAGGTGGACATTCAGGGTGATGCCAACCTCAAGAGCATTGGCGCCGTTCAGTTCGAGTTGGATTTTGCCACCAAGACCCCGGCGGACCAGCCCGACGTGACGGTGACCACCGAATCCGTCCCGGACGGTGCCTCCACCCGCCTCCGGCCTGTCATCACTCCCGGTGCGCTGATCGTCAAGCCCTTCATTACGGATGGCGCCGTGGCTTCCCCCACCCATATCTCTGGGGCGGTGGTGAACGACCTGTCCACCGCACCCGCTAGTGGGCCTGGAGTTCTGGCGAGCCTGGAGTTCACCGTTCCCGCGGGCGCTGCTTCCGGCACCGTGTACAGCCTGAACCTGGTTCCGGCCGGCACCAACGTGACGGACCCCTCCGCCAACCCCATCGCCATCACCCTCGAGGGCGGCACCATCACCGTCCAGAAGCCCGCGATCCCGCCCTCCGGTATCATCTCCGTGGTTGGCGGCTCCGTGGCCAATGGCAAGGTCACCGTCACCGTGGCCACCGACAAGGACATCCTGGACGTCGGCGGCATCGACCTGACGCTGGCCTACGACCCCGCGGTCCTCTCCCTGCCGGCTGACGCGGCTTCCCGCGTGGCCCTGGGCACCATCCTCGAAGGCGGCAACTTCGCCGCCAACGTACCGACCCCCGGCACCCTTAAGATCGCGGCCCTCGGCGGCGATCCCGCCAAGGCCGGCGCGGGCACCCTCTTCACCATCACCTTTGATGTTGCCGCCGGCGCCAGTGGCTCCACCACTGTCACCCCCACGGTCACCAGCATGCTGAACGGAACCGGCGACCCGATCAAGCCCGTCTCCGTGACCCCTGGCACCGTTGAGGTGGCCGTCGCGAAGGTCAGCCTCGGCAGTGGCTCCGCCGACCTCGGCAAGACCGCCAACATCGACGTCACTCTGGACGCCGCCGCCAAGGGCGTCGCGGGCGCTACCCTGGTCGTCAGCCTTGGCCCCGACGTGACCATCAACCCCGCCAACCTGGCGAACGGAACCATTCTTAAGGGTACGGTTCAGGCGGACGCCGCCCCCGTGGCCGGCAGCCCTGGCGAGTTCAGGGTCACCATCGTTGGGTCCCAGGCTGGTGACGGCCCTGGTACCCTCGTGACCATCCCGGTCACCGTGAATGCCTCGGCTCCGGGTGGGCAGCATGCCCTCACCGTGGTCTCCAGTGAGCTCCGCGACATCAACGGCACCATCATCGCTTCCCAGGCTGGAACCGCCGGCACCCTCACCATCACCGTGCCGCCTCCCACTCCGGCTGGTGTCGTGAGCGTTCAGGCCGGCGCCGCTCCTCAGGGCGGTACCGCCGTGGTGAACGTTGTGGCCGACAAGGACCTGACCAACATCGGCGGCATCGAGCTGACGTTGACCTTCGACCCCGCCGTTCTCTCCCTGCCTACCGACCCCACCGCGCTGGTAAGCCGCGTGGCCCTGGGCGACCTTCTGACCGGCGGCCAGTTCCAGGCCAACATCATCGCCCCCGGAAAGCTGAAGATCGCTGCCCTGGCCGGTGACACCGCCAAGAGTGGACCTGGCACCCTGGTCACCGTCACCTTCGACGTGGCTGGCAGCGCGAAGGCGGGCGCTAGCGCCATCGGCCTGACCGTGGACAACAGCGTCAACGGCAGTGGCAACCCCACTAAGCCCGCGACCGTGAACCCCGGCAGCGTGACTGTGGCGCCCTTCGGCGACCTGAGCCACAACGGCGTGCTGGATATCGAGGATATCCGCCTGGGCATTCAGCTCCTCTTCCAGGCGAGCCCGAACCCGGCTGACGTGGCTCTGGTGGATGTGAACGGCAACGGTAAGGTGGACCTGAAGGACCTGCGCATTCTGCTGCGCCGCATCCTGAACCTCCCCACTCCGTAAGGAACCCGTAGGGGACGGCGGCACAACCGCCGCCGTCCCCAGAACGGCCGTGGGAGGGGCGCGAGTTAGCGCGTCGCTCCCTCGGTCGCGTCCGGTGCAGGCGGCTGAGAGACGGAGACTGACCCGGATTCCCCTTTTGTCTCCGCTCCTCCCACCTACCCAGCAGGATCAGGGCACAGGACCGGCCTCCGGCTCCGGGAACCCCGGAGCGGGAGCCGCTCTAGCCCAGGCTCGGGGCGCACAGCATGCGGGCCGCGGGCTGTTCCAGACGTATGGCTGGCCTCCAGGGATGGCAGACCCGTACCTGCCCGCGGACCGCTCCTGTTGGGGGCCCTCCGGCAGGACCCAGGAGAGCCTTCAGCTCCTCCACCCGGTTCGTGTGGGGCCAGGGACAAGGGTCTATGCGGTCCGCGGAGCCAAGCCAGGCTCGCGGTAGGTCTACGGGGGCGCGGCCCAGTCCAAGAACCAGACAACCATCGTGATGCTAATGAGCCCCGCTTCGGCGCGGGCGCCAGGGCGTGAGCCGAGGTCGACAGGGATGGTATGCAGCTCTGAGAGACTCTCGGCTCTTGTCACACAGGGCATCTTCGTTCCAGCTTAGAGACCGGTGGCCGTGTCCGGTCTGCCTGTTACACTCCTAACTTCGGAGGAGCGGCCCGTACCTTAGGTCCCTCCGACCTGGCAAAAGGAGAGTGGACGTAGTGAAAAAGTTACTGGGTTTGGTTGTGGCCGGACTGCTTCTGGCAGGGCCGGCACTCGCCCAGGTGACCTTGAGCGTAAGTAACGTGGCCATTCGGCCCGGTGATACCGGCGCCGTGGAGCTGCGGGTGAACGAGGCCGTGAAGATCGGCGGAATCCGTGCCAACGTGAGCTACGGTTCCTTGACTCCCGGCAAAGCGACTCTGGGTGACATCTGGCAGGACAACCGGACTTCCACTCAGATCGACACCTCGAACCCCGACTTCCCGGCCGCCGGCCAGGTGCAAGTTGCGGTCTTCTCACCGACCTTCGGTCAAGCGCCCGGCTCGGTGTTTTCCCTGCCCGTTACCGTACCTGCGAGCACGCCCTTGGGAACGAAGATCCCCGTGACCCTCACGGTGGTCGAAATCCTGGACGAGAACAACAAAGATATCCCCGCCGGCTCCGTGACGATCCGGAATGGCTCCGTCACGGCCAACCCGCCTCCCGAGGTCTACGTCTCCAGCCCCGGTGGGAAGCCCGGCGACCGCACCTTCGTTAACATCGCCGTGAACCAGGGCCTGGCCCGCATCGGCGGCATCAGCCTCAGCCTGGACCTCGGTCCGCTGGTGGTTGACGGCCCTCCTACCGCCGACGGCGCCTTCACGAACCCCGGCGACGTGGTTCTGGAGTTCAGCCCCAAGGACGCGGTTGGCAAGGCCCCCGGCGTTCTTCAGATCGGTACCCTTACTCCTAGCTTCGCGGCTGGACCGGGAACGCTGATCACGCTGCCGGTGCGAATTCCCGCGTCCGCTCCTTCCGGTACCGCTATTCCTATCGTTCTCACGCTTAAGGAGATCATCGACGACAAGAACGTCGACATTCCCGGCGTGAAGGTCACCTCCGGCTCCATCACTCCTGGAGTGGGCGGGGCTCCTGAGATCTCCATCGTGGGTGTGGACGCTGCTCCCGGCGCCAACACCACCGTGAGCGTCAACATCAACCAGGGCCTGCCGAAGGTTGGCTCCGCGCACGTGACTGTCGACCTCGGCTCGCTCGTCCTGGCCGGTCCCCCGGTTGCCGGTGACGCCTTCGCCGATAAGGGCAAGGTGGTCCTGGAGTTCGACCCTAAGGACGCCGTAGGCAAGAGCGGCCAGAAGATCCAGATCGGCGTGGTTAGCGGCGACGCGGCCACCGGTCCTGGCACGCTGATCACGATCCCGGTCACCATTCCGGCGGGCGCGGTCATCGGGACTCCGATCCCGGTAGGCCTGACGCTGCAGGAGATCATCGACGACAAGAACGCGGACATCCCCGGCGTCTCGGTGAAGTCCGGCTCCGTCACTCCCAAGCGCGCCCTGGCCCAGGTCCGCACTCCCCAGTCGCCCGTTCCCAACACCATCGTGGTGGGCACCGTCGCCGCGAAGCCCGTGGTGACTGGCCAGGAGCCGACGGACGCACTGCTGACCGTAACGGGTGTCAACACCGATAACCTGGCAGGCTTGGACCTGACCATTGAGTACGACCCGGCCGTCATCACCTTTGTCGAGCCCGTCGCACCCACCAAGCCCACGGACAGCATCATCCCGAACCCCAGCGGCACGGACGTCTTCGTGACCGCCAACCCGAACTACTCGCCCGCGGGCAACGCCCCGCCGGCCGGCAAGCGCTGGCTGAAGCTAGTGGTCACCGGAAACACGGGGACCGCCAAGGGTGTGAGCGGACCGCTCGTTACCCTGAAGTGGCGCGCCGCTGCCGGTGCCGCTACCTATGACAGCGCTCCGCTGAGCTTCGTGACCCAGGGCGGCATCATCCAGCAGATGGTTCTGGGAGACGCGGCCGCGACCGCGGTTGACCTGACCACCGCTCAGCTCCACTCCGGAGCTTCCGTCATCGTTAACGGGACGGCTGGCTTCAGCGTGCAGCTCGGCAACCTCGCCTCGGGTTCCGCCACCGCCTTCGGGCAGACGCTCTACGTGGTGGACGACGGCGGCATGCTCCGCGCCTTCAAGCTCGGAACGGCCCTCGCGGGCTTCGACCCGGTCAATGTCGGCAGCCCGATTCTGGGTCGCCCGACCTACCGGAACGGCTCCCTTTACGTGCTGACCAGCGCCGGCCGGGTGGTTAAGGCCGATGCTACCCTTGGTGGAACGCCTAAGTGGTCCAAGGACCTCGGAAGCACTGCCAGCACCTCCACTCCCGCTGTCTTCAACGACAAGGTCTACGTCGGCCTGAATGATGGCCGCGTGGTTAGCCTGGCGGATGCCGACGGCGCCATCGTGGACCAGTGGACGGCTGACGCGGCGGACGGCCCCATCGTCTCCGGACCCTCCGTGGGTGGCTCCGGCGTCTGGGTGGGTACCAATGGCGGCTCCCTCTACGCGCTGAACGCTACGCTCCAGGTTCAGAGCAAGATCACCATCGCTCCTAGCGCCGGCGACCTGCTGGCCCAGCTCTCCTCCTCGCCCTTCATCGTGGCGGGCGACGGTCAGGGCCAGGCTTTCGTGGGTGGCACGGACGGCAAGGTCCATCGGTTCAACGCTTCCACCGGCGGCAACGAAGTCGCCAGCCCGGCCGGCCCGGCACCCATCTTCGCGCCGGTCTTCGTGCTAGGCAGCCTGGTCTACGCTCTGGACGAGGCCGAGACGGTTCGCGTCATCGACGCCGCCACCATGGCCGAGACCACCAGCAAGGACTTCGGTACCCGCGCGCTCGACGCGCAGGCTCCGATTCGCGCCGGCTATGACCCCGCTGGTAGCGATGCCAACCTGTACGTTCCTGACCAGGACGGCAACCTGCGCATCGTCAAGACCGACGGTACGCTGGAGTTGCTTGGCAAGCCTGTTCTCTTCGCGGCGCAGGTCAGCGCTCCCGCCATCACCAACTTCATCCGCGACGTCACCGACGTTGTGGCTGCTGTGAACTCCGACGGTTCCCTGGTCGCCATCCCGATCTGGGGCACCCCGCCCACTCCGCCTCCGCCCTCCACCGGCGGCCTTCCCGGCCCCGCTGGCAACGGCAAGGTGGACATGAACATCACCGACACCACCACCGCCCTCAGCAACACCATCACCGCGGCGGCTGGCAGTCAGGTGACGGTCCAGGTGAACGTGGACGCGGACGCCAAGAACCTGCAGGGCGTCGAGTTCGTCCTCGACTCCTCCGAGAAGAGCGCGGGCGCGCCTGACCTCACCGGTAAGGTGACCAGCGGCACCCAGGTGCAGGTTGACCTGGGCAGCATCTTCACCCCCGGCGGAGCCATTCCCCCGCTGGTTCTTGGCAACCAGATAGCGGCCGGCCAGGTGAAGGTCGTTCTTGCTTACCTCAACACGGACAAACCCGGCAACGGCCCCGGTCCCATCGTCTCCGTACCTCTGGAGATCCCGGCGTCGGCTCCGGCTGGCTCCACCTGGACCCTGAGGCTCACCGGTGTCTCCGTCAACGGCGACACCGTCCTGACCACGGGCAACCTGGGCACGGCGACCGTGAAGGTTGAGGGGACCACTCCTCCGCCTCCTCCGGTCAGCGACGGTAAGGTCGACCTCACGGTTGGCGACGCGACTGGCGCCACCACCATCACCGCCAAGGCGGGCGATGAGGTGATGCTGGCTATCAACGCCGACGTGGACGCCAAGAACGTCCAGGGCGTCGAGCTGGTGCTTGACTCCACGCAGAAGAGCGCGGGGGCGCCTGACCTCACTGGTAAGGTGGCCAGCGGCACGCAGGTCACCGCTAACCTGGGCAGCATGTTCACGCCCGGCGGCGCCATCCCTCCGCTGGTTCTGGGCAACCAGACTGCGGCCGGCCAGATCAAGGTCGTCATCGCCTACCTCAACACCGACAAGCCGGCGAATGGCCCTGGCCAGCTCGCCACCGTCCCGATCGAGATCCCGGCGACCGCCCCCGCGGGCGCTAGCTGGACCGTCAAGCTGACCGGTGTCTCCGTTAGCGGCGACAACCCGCTGACCATCGGCACCACCGGCACCGTTACCATCAGCATCGCGGGTACCCCGCCTCCTCCGCCTCCGGCGGGGGGCGGCCTGCCCGGACCTGCTGGTGACGCGAAGGTGGACATGAACATCACCGATACCACCGCTGCCCTGGGCAACACCATCACGGGGGCCGCCGGTAGCGAGGTGATCGTTCAGATTAACGTTGACGCCGACGCAAAGAACGTGCAGGGCGTTGAGCTTGTTCTCGACTCCACGCAGAAGAGCGCGGGCGCTCCCGACTTGACCGGCAAGGTGACCAGCGGCACGCAGGTTACCGCCAACCTGGGCGGCATCTTCACCCCCGGCGGGCCCATCCCGGCGCTGGTGCTTGCCAATCAGGCTGCCGCCGGCCAGATCAAGCTGGTCTTGGCGTACCTGAACACTGACAAGCCGGGCAACGGTCCTGGCTCCATCCTCAGCGTTCCTCTCGTGATCCCGGCGGGCGCGCCCGCCGGCGCCACCTGGACGCTGAAGCTGACCGGTGTTACCGTGAATGGGGACACCGACCTGCCGCTGGGCACCCTTGGCACGGCCACCGTGAAGGTGGGCAGCTAAGGCAGCGGCTAGTGTGCGGTGCCCGATGGGTACCGTAAGTCAGTCCTAACTTCCGAGAGGGGAGGGCCTACGGGCTCTCCCCTCTTTGGTTTTGGCGATAGCTGGCCGGCGCCCGGGGGGCAGGCCCGCGGCCTGTTCGAGCGGAGGCGATCCATACGCAGACGGACTCCACTCGTGGCCTGTCACGGGCGTACTGATGCGTACTGGGCTCCGTCATCCATGTGCCAGTAGTGTACCAGCGGTGGTGTGGCGAGCGTGCGCCAGCACGGTGCTCTCAGGGCTCCCGAGTTTGGCCCGCGGTGTGAGGTGCGAGATGGGTGATCTGGACGGGCAGGCTCTGCTCTCCGGGGCCGATGGGACGCAAGGCATCGTCTGCGCCGAAGTGCGCGAGGGGGCTGCGGTCCTCTTCCTTCGGACCGGGGCGGAGCTGGTCAGTATGCCGGTCACCTTCAAGCCCTGGCTGCTTGCCGAGGAGCGGCATGACCTGCAGGGCATGGAGTGGCAGGCCCTCGAGGCATCCGGCTCGCACTCCCAGCCTCTGTGCTGGCTGGGGGAGGCGCAGTCGGTGGCCGCCTTCACCAGCGCGCGGCGTCTCCTGAGGGACCGCCATCTGCAGCACTTCGCCTATGGGTCGCTCGCCAAACAGCTCCTGGCGCGAAGTGGGCGAACGCTTTTCAAGGGTATGCAGTTCGAGGGGCCCGTGCGGCTGCAACTCGACCTGGAGACCACCACTCTCTCGCCCCATGAGGACGGAGCGCGCGTACTACTGGCGGCGCTGCACGACAACCGCGGCGGCGAAGCGGTCCTCTTCGGTGACGAGACGGAGATACTGCTTCGGCTGGTTGAGCATGTCCGTCACCTCGATCCGGACGTGATAGAGGGCCACAACCTGCTGGGGTTCGACCTACCCTACCTGGCGGAGCGCGCGGCACAGAGGGGAGTGGCCCTGCGCCTGGGCCGTGATGGCTCCCCTCTGCGCTTCGGGTCCGAGAGGTCCGCCGCCATAGGGGGTATCTCGCGGCCCTTTACGCCCGCGCGCATCTATGGGCGCCACATCATCGATACGCTTCTCGCCGCCCAGCGGTTTGACTGGGCCAAGGGAGCGCTCCACAGCTTCGGCCTGAAGGAGGTGGCTCGGCTGCTGGAGGTGGAGGAGGCTGACCGGATCATTTTGGACCGCTCCCGCCTGGCCGAGGAGTGGGCCACCAACCCCGATAGGGTTCGCGAGTACGCTCTGCAGGACGTGCGGGAGACGGCGGCGATCAGTCGGGTGGTGGGAGCCACGGACTTCTACCTGACCCAGATGGTGCCGGACAACTACCAGGATGTCGCCGTGGGCGGTACCGGCGAGAAGGTGGAGTCCCTGCTGATTCGGGAGTACCTGCGCCAGGGGGCCGCCCTACCGCCCGGGCAGCCCTCGCGGCCCTTCCCTGGGGGGTACACGGAGTGCCGGGTGACGGGGATCCTGAAGGATGTCTCCAAGGTCGACGTCGAGAGCCTCTATCCCAGCCTGATGCTCAGCCGCGCCCTAGCGCCGAAGACCGACCGCCTGGGCATCTTCCTGCCCATGCTACGCGAGCTCACTCGCCGCCGGCTCGAGGCCAAGGCCAGGGTCCGGGAGGCGACCGGACGCGACCGAGCCTACTGGGATGGTCTCCAGTCCTCCTTCAAGGTGCTCATCAACTCGTTCTACGGGTACCTCGCCGGGCCGTTCCACTTCAACGACTATGCCGCCGCAGAGGCCATCACGATGAGCGGCCAGCAGGTTGTCCTGGACATCGCCGACAGCCTGGAGAAGACGGGAAGCCGGGTAGTGGAGATCGATACGGACGGCGTCTACTTCGTCCCTCCCCCCGAGACCACCACGGAGGGCCAGCGCGAGCGGTACGTGGCTGAGATTGCCTCACTCCTTCCCTCCGGCATCAGGCTTGCCTACGAGGGGCACTTCGCGGCGATGGTCTCGCTGAAGATGAAGAACTACGTGCTGGTGACGCAGGAGGGTCGGCGGATCTACCACGGGTCGGCGCTCCGCTCCCGCTCCGACGAGCCCTTCGGCAGGGAGTTCATCTCACGCGCTCTGGACCTCCTGCTGGACGAGGATCCCGATGGGGCAGGGCACCTGTACCGAGAGACGCTGGTGGCACTTAGGCGTGGTCAGCTGCCACCCGAGCAGATCTGCCGTCGTGAGCGGGTCACTGAGGCGACATTCCAGGGGCCCCAGGCGAAGCGCTGGCAGAGCCTGCGCCCGTATGCCCGAGTCGGGGAGTACCTATACGTGTACCGCCGATCGGACGGGCTGCTGGGCCGCCTGGAGGACTACGCCGGTGACGAGGACCGCGACTACCTCTGCGACAAGTTCCACCGCTTCGCCTCCCGCCTGAAGGAGGCGGTGGGCCCTAGGTTCGACCGCCTCTTCCCGAAGCCCCTGGCTGCCGCCCAGGAGGGTGAGGTGGCCCTACAGGGGACTTTTGACTTCTAGAGCCTCTGTCTGGGTCGGGTCGTTGGGTCGTTAGGTCGTGGGGAGGGGCCTCAGAGGGTGGACGGTTGGGGACCAGTCGGACGGGTCGGACCGGTCGGACGGTGAGGGCCCTGGCGACGGCGCCGCGGCAAAGCTGAGAGTGGGTGCCCAGCGGCGGTCCGCC
>DASXUI010000068.1:0-18401 GCA_036504955.1 Armatimonadota bacterium | reverse complement strand
GGGGTTCTGAACCAAAATCGCACCCTGGGGTCAGAACCCTCCTTCCAGGAGGATTGAGCCCCTGAGCCCGGCGATTCACCGCCGGGCGGTCGGCCGTCGGGCACAACCTAACGCCGCAGCCACTGCCTTCCACCCTCCGGGGCCCTTCCCCTACGACCCTACGACCCTACGACCCTCCCCTCAGCTCATACGTCTGCCCTGCCGCCGCTTCCCATTCGGTGACCTCCGGCTCCGGATGCGTGACGGGGACGGGACTGCCCTTCAGTATCACCTTCAGCGGCCCGGCGGCGCGGACGCGGCAGGGGGCGGAGCGGTGGGCCGTGACCCTGGCCGTCCGGAGCTTCGCCTGCTGCCACGTCAGGTCCACCTCGAAGCCGCCTCTGCCGCGCAGGCCCTTGACGGAGCCGCGCGACCACTCGGAGGGGAGGGCAGGGAGCAGGTGCAGCTCGCCTGCGTGGCTCTGGAGCAGCATCTCCGCCATGCCCGCCGTGCTTCCGAAGTTGCCGTCGATCTGGAAGGGTGGGTGCGCGTCGAACAGGTTGGGGTAGGTGCCGCCGTGGCTGTAGTTGAAGTCCGTGCCGCTGACTGGCCGGAGCAGGTTGCGGAGCAGCAGGTGCGCGTGGTCGCCTTCACCCAGCCGTGCCCAGAAGCAGACCTTCCAGGCCATCGACCAGCCGGTGCCGGAGTCACCCCGGCGCTCCAGCGCCAACCGCACGGCCTTCGCCAGCTCCGGGGTGCCCTTCAGGGAGATCTGGTGGCCGGGGTGCAGCCCGTACAGGTGCGAGGTGTGCCGGTGGTGCTGGTCGGTCTCCTCGAAGTCCTCGATCCATTCCTGAAGCTGTCCATACTTGCCCGTCTGCAGGGGGGCCAGGCGCGACCGTGCCGACTCCAGCTCCCGGCGGAACTCGGAGTCCGTGCCTAGGATACGGCTGGCCTCGATGCAATGGGTGAAGAGCTCCCACAGGATCTCCATGTCCATCGTGGGGCCGTAGCACACGCCGGCCGACTGCCCGTCCTTAGTTCGGAAGCTGTTCTCCGGCGAGTTGGAGGGTGCCGTCACCAGCCACTTGTGTCTCGGCTCCTCGACCAGGAAGTCCAGGTAGAACTGGGCAGACTCCTTCATCGTGGGGTAGGCGCGCCGCAGGTACGCCCTGTCGCCGCTGAAGGCGTAGTGCTCCCACAGGTGCTGGCACAGCCAGCCCGCGGCGGCCGGGAACTGGCCCCAGGACGGGTGCTCCCCCGGCGAGGTGAAGCCCCAGACGTTGTTGATGGTGTGGACCACCCAGCCGCGCGCCTGGTAGTGGATCTGAGCGGTTCGGCGACCCGGCTCCCGCAGGGTCTCGATGTGGTCCAGCAGCGGGCCGTGGCACTCCGGCAGGTTGGTGGTCTCGGAGAGCCAGTAGTTCATCTGCACGTTGATGTTGGTGTGGTAGTCGCCGTTCCAGGGCGTCTGAAGGGTGTCCGCCCAGATGCCCTGGAGGTTAGCGGGCAGGTCCCCCGGACGGGAGCTGGAGATGAGGAGGTAGCGCCCGTACTGGAAGTAGAGGGCGTCCAGGGCAGGGTCCGGGGTGCCCTTCTCATAGGCCGCCAGCCGCTCGTCGATGGGCAGCGCGGAGGACTCCGCGGCCTCCAGCTCCAGCGATACGCGCCGGAAGAGAGACCTGTAGTCCTTCAAGTGCGCGTCGCGCAGGGAGCGGTAGCTCTTCTTCCCGGCTACTCCAAGGCGCTGAGAGGTTTGGGCCTCTGGGTCGCGGCCCCGGTAGTCCGTGGAGGCCGCCAGCAGCAGCGTGACGGCCCTCGCGCCCGTGACCGTCAGCTTGCCGCCCTCGGATGCGACGGTGCCGCCCTCGGCCAGGACCCTCAGGCGCGCTACGTAGCGCATGCCCTTGCCATCCCACAGCCGGCCGGACATCCGCAGGCCATCGGTACCCTCGCTGGCCGTCTCGAAGGCCTCCGGGCGGTCGAGCGTCGCCGTGAAGCTCAGTTCCCCGCCCTTATCGCAGGTGAGGCGGACTACCAGAACCTGCTGAGGAGCACTTGAGAAGACCTCACGGGTATACGCGACGCCGTCGGCGGTGTACCGGGTGGTCGCCACGGCGGAGTCGAGGTCCAGGTCGCGGCGGTACTCCGAGGGCTCGCCCTGGCCCGAGAAGGCGAGGTGGAGGTCGCCCAGCGTCTGGTAGGAGCCATAGGCGACCTTCGCGCCGCCGGAGCTGCCCGGCCCCTTGCAGACCAGGTGCTTGTAGGTGACGTCTTGGGCCTCCTCGTACTTGCCGGCGAAGAGAAGCTGGCGGATCTCCGGTAGGTACTGGACGGAGTCCGGGTTGTCGGCGTCCTGCGGCCCGCCGGACCAGAGGCTTTCCTCGTTGAGCTGGATGCGCTCCTCCGGCACCCCGCCGAAGACCATCGCCCCCAGCCGACCGTTGCCGACCGGCAGCGCCTCCAGCCAGCTCCTCGCGGGCCTTCGGAACCAGATCATTAGGTCGCTCCCCCTCCGGCTGGTGCGCCGCGCTCCCGTCGCCGCCTTGGCCGCTCCCGCGCCGCCCTGAGCCAGTCCGGCCGCCAGGGCCGCCACGCCTGCCTGAAGCACTGCTCTTCGTGTAGGTCCCGCCAACACCCGCTCCCTTCCCCGTGGGCGCCGCGCTGCTGCCACGCCTAGCCCCCTTTTCTGCGCGCGGAGGGCTGGGGACCTGCGCGGGCGCGGTCTGCCGTCCATGATGAACGGGATTCGGATCGGGGTGGCCGACGCCTGACGCGGGTTCGGTCTGCCGCCCGCCGCTTGGGATGCAGTGGGAGGGGAGGGGCGCTGGGTGCGGAACCAGGCCTATGGTTCGGGGAGGAGGCGATTGGTGGACGGTTGGGCTTGGTTTGAGGGAGAGGTGGTTCGCCTGGCGGACGTGCGCCTGAGCGCGTTGGAGCGGGGCTTCCTCTATGGGGATGGGCTATATGAGACCTTCCGGACCTACTCCGGGGTGCCCTGTCTGGTTCAGGAGCACTGGCAGCGGCTGGAGGATGGGGCTCGGATACTGGAGATCCGGCTGCCTGACGGGTGGCGTGAACGGCTCACGCAGGCGGTCCGGCGGGTCACGAAGGCCAGCGGGGAGGGTGACCTCCGGTTCCGGGTCACCATCAGCCGCGGAACTGGCGGGCCAGCCGACGGGGAGCCCCTGGGGGAGCCCACGGTACTGGTTGCCGCCACATCGCTGCGTGGGCACGTAGCCGGTCGGTGTCAGACGGCCTGCTTGAGTCCCTACCCGCACGGCCGGGTATCGCCGCTCAGTCGCGTGAAGACCACCAGCCTGGTGACCAACATCATGAGCAAGCGGCACGCGGCCAGGGCTGGCTTCGACGAGGCCCTCCTAATCTCGCACTCGGGGCTGGTGGTCGAGGGCGCGACCTGCAACGTTGCGGCGATTATCTCGGGCGCCGTGGTGTCCCCAGGGCCGGAGCAGGGGGCTCTGCCGGGGGTGACGCAGGCTCAGGTGATGCGGATCGCGGGGCGGGTGGGCATCCCGTTCCGCCTGGCGCCGCTGACTCTCGCAGAGCTCGAGTCAGCCGGTGAGGCCTTCGTGACCTCCAGCGTCCGTGAGATCACGCCGCTGGTTCGGATTGGCGATCGGCCTATCGGTGACGGGGTTCCGGGGCCCATCACGCGGCAGCTTCAGGACATGTATAGCTGGTCCGTGCGGGACGCCGTCGCCAGGGGATGGTAGGGGCGGGTCCGGTCCTGAGACGACCGGTGCCCGAGCGGCCGGACATCAGCGGAAGGGCACGAGCGGCTGAACCCGCTCGCCTCGCGGCCTTCGGCCGGGCACCCGCCTTCGCGGGCACGGTTGGTGCCGCCAGAGGGTCGGTGGCATGGCCTGTAGTTCGGCCCGCGAAGGCGGGGCGTGTGCATTGGCAGCGAGCGGGTTCAGCCGTTCGCGCGCGGCTGCTCGGGCCCTACTCCGTCTGGGCCCTGCCGCTCGGGCCCCGAGCGAACGTGGAAGGAGAGCCACCATGCGTTGTGCGGCAGGCGGACGCAGCCAGGTGCTGCTGCTGCTGGGCGTATCGTTGCTGCTGTTCGGGTTGGCGGGGCCGAGCTCCGCCGCGACGCACGTATGGGGGCGGTGGGAGCAGGTTCTGCACAGCACCAGGGAGCACCCCAACCCCTACGCTGACGTGGTGCTTAGGGTCACCTACTCGGGTCCTCGCGGCCAGGTGCTCAAGGCATTCGGCTTCTGGGACGGCGGGGACGAGTTCCGCATCCGATGCGCCTTCCCCTCGGCCGGGCTGTGGAGGTGGCGCACCACTTGCTCTGACCCGCTGGACTCAGGGCTGCACGGCCGTTCCGGCGAGGTTCGCGTCCAGCGCTACGGTGGAGAGAACCCGCTTTACCGGCACGGCTTCCTCCGCGTGAGCCCCAACCATCGCTACCTCACCCACGCCGATGGCACGCCCTTCCTCTGGGTGGGCGACACGGCCTGGGCGGCGCCTCTGCACGCTACGGCCAAGGAGTGGGAGGTGTACCTGGCCGACCGTGCTGGGAAGGGCTTTACCGTCACGCAGATCGCGCCAGCGTCGTCCTGGGCCGGCAAGCAGGACGCCGAGGGCAACCCTCCCTTCCAGGGCACGGGACTGGAACGCTGGAATCCCGCCTACTGGCGGGGCTTCGAAGCAAAGGTGAAGGCCGCCAACGACCACGGTCTGGTGGTGATGCTGGTGGGTCTGATGGAGCCTACGGAGCGCTACCCCGACGCCCGCGCGGCGGTCCTCTTCGCCCGACGGCTTGTGGCACGCCTCTACGGCAGTTTCGTCGTCTTCTCCCCCAGCTTCGACAGCCCCTTCATGGCGCTTGGGGACGAGGTTGGAGCCGCCATCCGCGAAGCCACCTCCGTTCACCTTGTGACCCAGCACCCCGGCACTGACCTCCCCGCCGCCGAGCAGTACCATGGGAAGGCCTACGCCGACGTGGCCGGAGTGCAGACGGGAGCGGGGTGGGGCACCGACCCGCTGAGTCCCGAGTCCGCGAGTCGCAACGCCCTTGAGTGGTGCGGGCGCCTCTACGGCCTCACTCCCCCCAAGCCGCTGGTCAACCTGGAGTCGCGCTATGACAGCCGCTTCAACCAGAAGCAGATGGCACGCCTGCCTCGAAGCTGCGGTTACTGGAGTCTGCTGAGCGGCGCCGTGGGGTATACCTACGGCTGCGCGGGGGTGTGGAACTGGGGCGGACCCAACGGAAACGACCCGCAGGGTCAGCCCTGGGGATGGCGCGAGGGGATGCACCAGGAGTCCCCGGACGACGTGGGCCGGATGGCGAAGCTACTGGGCTCCCTGGAGTGGTGGACCCTTCAGCCCAAGCCTGAATGGGTTGTGGGCCAGCCGGAGCAGTGGAGCCGCCACGTGGCGGTGGCCGCGTCACCTCGGGGGGACCTGGTGGTGGCCTACGCGCCGGACAACCCCACGGTCACGCTGAAGCCGAGCGTCGAGCGTCGCGCCACCCGTGGCAAGTGGGCGAACCTGAATACAGGGGAGCTTGTCCCGGCGGTTGGTACACGCACAGAGGCGGGGGAGCTCACCTTCGGACGCCCCCAGGGCTGGGAGGACGCGCTCCTCGTCCTCTCCCCCGGTGGCCGGCTGCCTGCTCGGGCGTCAGCGCCGGCGAAGCGCTGACGCTGGCCAGCAGAGCCCTCCACGGTCAGCCGTAGATGACCCAGCCGCGGGGGCGGGGCCGGGCAGGTCTCTCGCGGAAGCGTCTCCTGTCCTCGCGCCAGCCGGACCTGAAGGGTTAGTCGGCCAACCCGTCCTGGAATACGGGTTCCGCCGCGTGGGCGCCGTTGCAGAACGGCTTGTTCTCGGACCTGCCGCACCGGCAGAGGGCCATCCGGTTGCGAAGCTCGTAGGAGCGGCCATCGGCGCCGATGAGCTGGATCCCGCCGCGCACCCACAGGGGGCCGCTGCATTGCCGAGAGGGGTCCTGCACGATACCAATGGACGGAGGAAGCGCTGGCTCGACGGCCTCGCCGGTAGCCTTGTCGATGGCCACGAGGCGGCCGGCCGGACAGTCCCCCGCCTGGCGGACGAGGTTGGCACGCGTCTCCGGATCATCGCTGTCCCGCACCTGGTTCCAGATGCGGCCGTTGGGGTCGCAGAACCGGGCGAAGGCGCACAGTACCTCAGCGTCGGCGAGTTGCATGGTGGGGCCGTCGAGCACCACCGCCTGCTCCATCACTGTCAGGTGGCTAGCCGTCTCGGCGCCATCGAAGCCAATCCTCGCGTGGGTGCCGTCGCAGAAGGGTTTGTTCGCTGACTCGCCACACCGGCAGAGCGCGCACTTGCCGCCGACCGTCCGCGGCTCGCCCTGGCCCCACTCAACCGACTCGCCTTCAGCATTCGTCTCGATCCTCAGTGGGACAAGTGGTACCTCACCTGACACCACGTAGGGTCCGTTCTTGGTTACCGTGATCGTGCAGGGCGTGGTCATTGATTCCCCCCTCCTTCGGGCGCGATGGGATTCCGAGCCTCCAGGGTCATCCCGCCGCAACCGCCCTTCCGAGGCTAGCGCGATGCCAGCCTGGACACCCTCGTCGCTCACCCTGATGATAGCGGGGCGCGATCAGGAAGGGTACGGCTCACCGGAGGTCGCTGGCGCAGCGGCTGGGTGGTCAGTACCGCACTCGAAAGCGATCCCGAATCATTGCGCCTCGCGTGGGTGCGTGCTATACTCGGCCTGCCGGAGCACCGCCGCGGCCGGGCGTAGGGTGGCGGCGGCGCGCGCGGTTCTGGTCCTGCAGGTTCCGAGGCAGCCCGGCGCTTGGACCATCGACTCCTCCGCTTCCCCTGCACATGCCTTGCCCGCGCTACCACGGCTCCGCGTGCCGCTCTGCTCAGCTCCCTTGACCGCTTCTTGCGACAGCCGAGGCGCGCCGGATGAAACTTACGGGCGTTAGCTCTGTCTAACGTACTGACGGTCTCGGCTTTGGTTCTCCTGCCCGGTCCCCTGTGGTGGCTTCGCGCTGGGGAAACCCCTGTTGGATCGAGGCCTTATCGCGGATGAATGGTGAGAGCGAAGACATCGGGTCCGTGGAGGCGCCCGAGGCTGCCGCGCAGGCGCCTACGGGGCTGACGCTGGTTGCCACCCCGATTGGCAACCTGGGCGATATCACGCTGAGGGCCTTGGACGTTCTGCGCGCGGTGGATGTGGTCGCCAGCGAAGACACCCGCAAGACTGGGATCCTCCTGAAGCACTTCGGCATTAGCAAGCCCCAGATCGCCTTCCACGAGCACAACGAGGAGCGGGCAGGTCATCGCCTGCTGGATCTGATGTCTCGGGGGCAGACCGTGGCGCTAGTCACCAGCGCGGGGACGCCCGGCATCTCCGATCCGGGCTTCTCCTTGGTTCGGCGAGCGGTGGAGCAGGAGATACCGGTCACCATGGCGCCGGGGCCGGCCGCGCTGATCGGCGCGGTGGTGCTGAGCGGAATGCCGGTGCACAGCTTCACCTACCGCGGTTTCCCGCCACGCAAGTCCGGCCCGCGTAAGCGCTTCCTGGAAGTGGACAGGCAGTCGCCGCACACGCTCATCCTCTATGAGAGCCCCTTCAGGGTCGAGGCGCTCCTGCGAGACGCGCTCGAGGTGCTGGGCGACAGGCCCGCGGCCCTGGTTAAGGATCTCACCAAGCTCTTCGAGGCCGTCCACCGAGGGAGTCTGTCGGAACTGCTCGCGCGCGTATCGGGCGCCAAGCTGAAGGGGGAGTACATCCTGGCGATCCATGGCGCCGCCGCCGGCCGAGGAAACGCCGAGGAAGAGGACGAAGGATCCGCCGGGGAGGAGTGAGGGCGGGCTCCAGGCTCCTTGCAGGCAGCCGTGCCCCCGTGAAGAAAGAGGTAACTGGAGAGGCCCCTTGTTGGCGGCCCAGGCTTCGTGGTGGCCGGCCCGCGGCGCTGGTACGGGTGCGGCGGCCGTGCGGTGCCCAAGCGGCGGACCCCCTCGGTCCGCGTAAGCCGTTCTCCTGAGACATCCGTCACGATGTGCAAGGCCCGGGTGGAGCTGTGCTGCCCTCGGGAGGGTTCAGCCGGCGGCCGCCTAGCCTTGGCAGACGCCACGCCCATTCCTCGAGTGGGCCTAGATACCTAGAGGCGCCGTGGAGCGCACGTAACTAGTTTCGAGGTGGCTCGGCCGTCCGGCGACGGGGGTGCCACAGGGCGCCGTAGGGCACCTGACAGCCACGGATGCATGCACGGGAGCCTGCCGTTACGTGGCACGGACTCACCGTCTATACCACGCAAAGGTAAAGGAGATCCACAAATGGCAGTTGGTATCGGAATCATCGGTTGCGGGGCCATCGGCCAGCGGCGGCATATCCCTGAGGCGGCAGCTAATCCCGATTGTAAGCTCGTCGCCGTGTGCGACTACCTGGCCGACCGCTCCAAGAGCGTGGCCGAGCACTACGGCTGCAAGGCCTTCACCGACTACCATGAGATGCTTGAGCTTCCCGAGATCGACGCGGTCGCCATCGGTATCCGCAACGACCTCCATGCCAGCGTCACCATCGATGCTCTCAAGGCCGGCAAGCACGCGCTCTGCGAGAAGCCCATCGCGACCACCCTGGAAGAAGCCCAGGAGATGATCGATACCGCGGCCTCTTGCGGCAAGTTCCTCATGGTGGGCCACAACCAGCGCCTGATGCCCGCGCACGTGAAGGCCAAGGAGATCCTCCGCAGCGGCAAGCTGGGGAAGGTCCTCACCTTCCGCACTATGTTCGAGCACTCCGGCCCCCAGAACTGGGTCCTGGAGCAGAGCATGCAGTCGTGGTTCTTCCAGAAGGACCTGGCCATCATGGGCGCCACCGGTGACCTGGGCGTGCACAAGGCCGACCTCATCCGCTGGCTCATCGACAGCGAGGTGGAGCAGGTCTCCGCGCTCCTGGGCACGCTGGACAAGAAGTACGACAACGGTCAGCCCGTTACCGTTGACGACAACGCCGTCTGCCTCCTGAAGATGAAGAGCGGCGCTTTCGGCACCATCGTGGCGAGCTGGACCAACTACGGCCCCGAGAGCAACGGCACCACCCTGAACTGCAGCAAGGGCGTGATGCAGATCGGCACCGACCCGGAGTGGGGCGTCATCGTCTACTACTCCAACGGCAACGTGGAGAAGTACAAGATCGGCGAGATGTCGACCAACACCAAGCAGGTCAGCAGCGGCGTGATGGATCAGTTCGTGGAGGCCATCAAGAACAACCACAAGCCCGAGATCTCCGGCGAAGAGGGCTACCGGGCGCTCCAGATCATCCTGGCCTGCATGGAGGCTTGCCGCGAGAACAAGGTCGTCACCCTCGGCTAGCTCGCGCTGATCGCGGTGGACAGCCCAGCCCAGAGCCCTACCACAGAGACACAGAAGCGACACAGAGGGCACAGAGAAGCACAGAGCAGGGCAGAGAAGGGCAGGGCTGGCGGCAGGGAACTGCCTCACCACCAAGACACCAAGAGAGGCAAGGGAAGCTTTCCCATAGGGGCACAGAGACACAGAGGCACAAAGAGAGCACCATGTGTGCCTCTTGGTGTCTTGGCGGTGAGGCAGTTCCCTGCCGCCAGTCCTGTCCTTCCAGTGTCCTCTGTGTCTCTGTGGTAGGGCTTTTCATCACGGCTCCAAGGGCTACCTCCCGGACACCGGAGGTAGCCCGTTTCGCAAGGGGGCTGCCTTGGCCTTGAGACTGATGTACAACCATACCCCAGCGATGGTCTTGGCGCTCGATATCGGCGGCACCAAGTCCTTCGTGGGGCTCTGCCGTCCCGACGGCACTGTGCTGGCCGTTCGCAGGATCGAGAACCGCTTCGATGGGGCCGCCGCCTACTGGTCGGCGCTTCTCGACGTCGTGGACGAGCTGCTGACCGAGAAGGTGGGCGGCAAGAGCCTGTTCCACATGGCCGGCATCGGGTTCGGCGGGCCCATCGGACGTGACGGCCGCCTCCGCTCCCTTCATGTGGGGGGCTGGGATGGCATAGACCTGTCCGGCGACATCGGCCGCCGATTCGGCCTCCGGTCCACCTTGGGGAACGATGGGAACGTCGCCGCACTAGGGGAGCTCACCTACGGCGCCGGCCGTGGTCTCGATTCGATCGTGTACCTAACCGTGAGCACCGGCATCGGTGGCGGGGTGATCGAGCAGGGGGAACCCCTGTTGGGGCAGCGCGGTCTGGCGGCAGAACTAGGACACATCGCGCTTTACCCGGACGGGCCGGAGTGCTCTTGCGGCGGCCGTGGCTGCCTGGAGGCGCTGGCCTCCGGGACCGCCATCGGTAGGCGCCTTCGTGAAGCCCTCGCCGCCGAGGGAGCGTCCCAGGAGGCCCTGGCCGCCTTCCCCGGGGCCAAGGAGGTCTTCGCGGCCGCCGCCGAGGGGTGCCCCACGGCGCGCAGGGTCCTTGACGCCTGTCTGAGCGACCTCGCGCGGGGCCTGGCGAGCATCTTCAACGTGTTCGACCCCCCGGTGATGGTCCTCGGCGGCGGAGTCCCGATGGCCGGCGACGCGCTGTTCGTTCCCCTGCGGCGCGAGATGGTGCCACACGTGATGAGATTCCGGCGCGGTGACGTAGACCTGCGGCCGGCCCAGCTTGGCGAGTACTCGGTACTACTGGGCGCGGTGGCCCTGGCCATGCAGGCGTAGGGGGCGTTGCGGGGCTCCGCCGGATCACGGGCTTAAGGCGCGGGCCCTTAGCCTGCGCCATTCACCAAGGCGCGCGGGAGCCCGCGACATGCGCGACGCGCAGGCGGCTCGTGCACTGTGCCGGCTAAGTCTCAGCTCGCCTTGGGCTATGCCTGACGGCGAGGGGCCGGCGCTTGCGACAGCGAAACGCAGGTATGGATCCATGGGCGTGGCGGCGCCTCTCAGTTGCCATGCCCGAAGCCTTGGGCCGTCTCGGCCGCCCTCCAGCGGCCGGCTCTCGTTCAGACTAGTGTGCAAGTGACGCGCAGGGCCACTCAAGGGCTGTTAGGCCTCGCGGGTTGGGGATTCAGTACTCGGTGAAAGGAGCTTACTCCCAATGGCCAAGAAGGTCGGCTTCTTCGGACAGGGCGATGCCCGAGCTGACAGCAAAGACATCCCGGAGGTCGGGATAGGGATGATCGGCTACGCCTTCATGGGGAAGGCGCACTGCAACGCCTACAAGAAGATCCCCTACATCTACTGGCCGCCCACCGCCAAGCCCCGACTCATCGCTATCTGCGGCCGGAACGAAGCGAAGGTGAAGGAGGCCAAGGAGCGCTACGGGTTCGAGAAGTACTACACCGACTGGCGCGAGATGCTGAAGGACCCGGACATCCAGGTCATCGACAACACGGCCCCCAACAATGCCCACAAGGAGGCCTGCATCGCCGCGGCAGAGGCGGGCAAGCACATCCTGTGCGAGAAGCCTCTGGCCCGTGATGCCACTGACGCAAAGCAGATGCTGGAGGCCGTGAAGAAGGCCGGCGTGAAGCATGCCTGCGCCTTCAACACCCGCTTCGTGCCGGCCGTGCGCCTGGCAAAGAACTTCATCGACGAGGGGCGATTGGGCACCATCTACCACGTTCGCGCCCGGTTCCTCCAGGAGTGGTTGGTGAACCCGGACCTGCCTCACAACTGGCGGCTGTCCAAGGAGGTCGCCGGCAGCGGGACACTGGGCGACCTGGCGGCGCACAGCATCGACGTCTGCCGCCACCTGGTGGGTGAGCCCAAGTGCGTCAGCGCCATGCAGACCACTTTCATCAAGGAGCGGCCCTCCGCGGACGACCCCAGCAAGAAGGTGCCCGTCGACATCGACGACGCCACCGAGGTCATCTGGGAGTTCCAGAACGGCGCCGTGGGCACCCTGGAGTCCTCGCGCTTCTGCCTGGGCCGGAAGAACGACAACTCCTTCGAGATCAACGGGTCCAAGGGCTCCATCGCCTTCAACTTGGAGGATCTGAACCGAATCCAGGTCTACCTGCCGGACGACGAGATGCCAGAGGTGGCCGGATGGCACAACGTCCTCGTCAGCGAAGCCTTCCATCCCTACTGGGAGGTGTGGTGGCCCCATGGGCACATCATCGGATGGGAGCACAGCTTCATCCATGAGCTGAACCACTTCCTGGGCGCGGTTGCCACTGGAAAGGACGTTGGACCCGATGCCGCCACCTTCGAGGACGGCTACCGCAACAACGTGATCTGCGATGCCATCGTGAAGGCCGCCGAGACTGGCGGCCGAGTAACCATTAACTACTAGGGGACTGAGGGGACTGAGGGGGCTTAGGGGAAGGCCATAGGCGTTCATCTGAGGGCTATCCCCTAAGTCCCCTTAGCCCCCTAAGCCCCCTAGCCCCTCGGGGTCTGCAATGAAGTCTCGGATTCACTTTGTGTTGTCCGTGCTTGGCATCGCGGTCTCCACCTATCTGCTTGCATCCTACCAGAGCGAGGGAGCGGTGGGATGCACTGACAGCGGGTGCCAGCAGGTCCGTGACTCCGCCTACTCCCACCTCTTTGGTCAGCCGGTGCCGCTCTTCGGCGTGCTGTTTTACGGCGTCATGGCGCTGCTTCAGGTGGCCCGGCCCTGGCTGGCCCGCAACACGCGCCCCCTGGATCGCCTTGCTCTTGGTCTGAGCCTGGCGGGGGTGCTGTTCTCGGCCTGGCTGACGTACCTGGAGGCCTTCGTAATCCACGCCTTCTGTCCGTGGTGCGTCGTCTCGGCGGCTCTGGCCGTCGGGCTGGCGGTCGTATGCGTGCTGCAGGTTCGCCGCCCGGAGGTTGTGGACCCGGAGGAGCCGCCCCTTTGGTCCCTCAGAGGGCACGTGGCCTGGGGCGCGGCGGCACTGCTGCTGTTCGCCGCCGTGTCGGTCGCCATCGACGCGAGGTCGGCGCAGAGGGCCGCCGAGCAGCAGCAGGCGGAGGCCGAGAGGGTCTACCCCAAGGAACTGCTGGAGAGGCCGGACTCCCAGGCGATGGGGCCCAAGGACGCCCCCGTGCAGATCGTGGTTTTCTCCGACGCACGGTGCAATCGCTGCGCCGACACCATCCCCCTGGTGGTGGATATGGTCCGTTCGAGCAGCCGTTACCGCCTCGTTTTCCGCCACTTCCCCCTGAAGATGCGGAGCCATCGCTACGCCAAGCCAGGCGCCAGGGCGGAGGAGGCGGCCGCCGAGCAGGGCAAGTTCTGGCCCATGTCGGCCACTCTGATGACCCGTCAGGACGAGCGCTGGGATCCGCCCGTGCTGGAGGGCTACGCGCGGGGGCTGAAGCTGGACCTGCCGAAGTTCCGCGCCGCGATGGCCTCGGACCGCCTCGCCAAGAAGGTGGAGCGTGACCGCTCGGACGGCGACAAGCTGGGTGTTACCAGCACGCCGAGCTTCTTCGTGAATGGCCGGATGGTGCCCATGCCTCGAATGCAGCCTGAGGAGGTGATCCGTGCCCTCCAAAGGAAGGCCGAGGAGCTGGTTCCATCTGGCAAGGGCGGCGCGCCCCCCGCGGCGAAGTCGAAGTGACTCGGTAGACCCGGTCTGGTAGGCGTTCTACACGGCGCCTTGATGGGCCATCACCCGACTCAGGAGCCTACCGGTGCCCATGGTGAAGCTGGTATCAGCAGCCCTCGTGCCGAAGATGGCCTCCTTTGGGGTCCTGGCGGCTCTCAACACTGGGGGACCGATGAAGAGCGGCCCCAGCTTCACACATCACCGTATCCCCCTGCGACCTTCCTCTGGCGCCGGGCGGCATAGGCGACTACGGGCAGACGGCAGTGGCAGATACCGACCGCGATGGTCATCCGGACTTCGTGATCGGCCGCATGGCTGGGGCGTCGGGCGCTGAGGCGACCCTCTACTGGTTCCAGTACCACTCGCCGGACCGCTGGACCCAGCACGTGCTGGGCCGCGAATCCCTCTCTGCGGTGGGAGCCGCCGCCCTGGACGTCGATGGCGACGGCTGGCCGGACATCGTCTGCGGTGGAGTGTGGTACCGAAACTCACGCAGGCCGGCCGAGAAGGAGTTCACGCGCCACGTCTTCGGCCCACGCTGCGCCGGCGCCCATGACATCGCGGTGGCGGACATCTATGGGGACGGCAAGCCGGAGGTGGTCACCATGCACGATGGCCCCGAAGGCCTCTGCTGGTACAAGATCCCCAAGGACCCCACCCAGCCCTGGACGCGGCACGTCATGGGTCCCGGAATACACGGCGGGATCACCCCGGGAGCCATCGCCGACCTCGATGGCGACGGTGACCTGGACGTCCTCCGCGCCGACACCTGGTTCGAGAACAAGGATGGTAAGGACGAGGAGTGGGTCGCCCACAACAACGTCCCCTTCGGCCGGGTGGGGCCCTCCGGGATGTGTGTGCGCGGCATCATCGTGGACATCGATGGCGACGGACGGCAGGAGGTGGTCATCTGCGACTGCGATATCGTGGAGTCCAAGATGGCCATCCTTCACAACGTGGACGGCAAGGGCGGGGTGTGGCAGCGCCAGGACCTGCCCCAGAGCTTCCCCTACGGCTCGCCGCACTTGCTGGCAGTCGCGGACTTCAACGGTGACGGGCGGCTGGATATCCTGACGAACGAGCAGGAGGAGCTGCTGCCGCCCGGCCGCAAGAACCCAAGGTGGGTGATCTGGGAAAACCGGGGCGCGGGCCGCCTCGAGGAGCGCGTCATTCTTGACGAGAAGCTGGGCGGCCACGACCTCCAGGTAGCGGACGTGACCGGTGACGGACGGCCCGACGTCCTCTCGAAGCCCTGGGGAGTGGCTCCCTGGAACGGCGCCGGCGGTGGTATGCACGTGGACTTCCTGGAGAACCGCACGCCCCGTGCCGCTAAGGGGTGACGACGCGCGGCCAATGATGCAGCGTAACGGGGGCGAAGGGGGCCTGGTGGCTCCTCTGGTCTTCAAAACCAGTGCGGCCGGTGACGAGCCGGCTGGGTGGGTTCGATTCCTACGCGCCCCCGCCAGATTTTGCCTAAGTAACCGCGCATTAGAAGTATGCACTTCGCCCATGCTTCGGGTGCGCGGAAATGTGCGCTTTCACTAGGAACACCTGCTTAGATGGAGTTGCCTGATGAGTGCCATGCGGTCGTTGGCAGGCCGCGGTGGCATCGGCCTCGTTGGTCGCCGGGCTTCGCCGTGAAGCAGTTGGGGCGCAGGCGTCCCGCCAGCGCAGCCCTCCGGTGAGCATGTAGAGGGGTGTTACGCCGGTGGATCCGTCTGGGTGCTGTCGGCGCCGGTGAGTTCGGCGAGCTCTGGGACCCAGGCGCGAGCGGCGACGTACTCCTCAACCGCCTTCAGCGCCGCCAGCATCTCCTCCAGGTGCTTGGCGGCCAGCGAGAAGTCCTCGTCCTTCACGGCGGCCTCCACCGCGATCGCGGCGGCCATTACCTTCTGCGCGCTCAGGTTGCCGGCCGCGCCCTTGATGTAGTGGGCGGCCTGCGCGGCGGCGTCGACGTCCAACTCCTCGAGGGCCTTGCGCAGCACCTCGGCGCGCTTCGGTACCTCCTGCAGGAACAGGCTCAGGAGCCGCTCCATGAGAGTCAGGTCGCTGTCCAGCCGCTCCATGAGTTCCGGAAGGGCGAGGACGGAGCCGGTCGAGCCCATCAGGCTGTTCGGCAGGTCGGGCGTGGGGGCCAGGGGGTCCCCCAGGAGCTTGGCGAGGACCTGCAGCAGGTCCTTGGGCCTCACGGGTTTGGTCACGTAGTCGTCCATTCCGGCACTCATGCAGCGTTCCCGGTCGCCGCGCATCGCGTGCGCCGTCATGGCAACGACGGGGACGTGGCCGCCTCGGCTCGTTTCCTTCTCCCTGAGACGTGCGGTGGCCTCCAGACCATCCATCTCAGGCATCTGAACGTCCATCAGCACGACGTCGTAGGGGACCATGCTGAGGGCGTGAAGCGCTTCTCTCCCGTTGCTCACGGTGTCTACGCGGTAGCCGCGCTTCTCAAGCACTGTCTGGACCACCTTCTGGTTGGTTATGTTGTCCTCGGCCACCAGGATCCGCGTGCGTCGCTTACGGGCGTCCTGCACGGAGTGGCGGGTGACCATGGGGGTGCTGGAGCGCTCCTCCGGGCTGGTCTGGGCGACCGCCACGAGAGCCTCGAAGAGGTCGCGCCGCCGAACCGGCTTGGTCAGGAAGCCCGCGAAGCCCGCCTCGCGAAGCCGGCTGGCGTCGCCGCGGCTGCCCCAGGAGGAGAGCATCACCAGGTGGGTGGCCCTCAGTGACTCCCGGTCCCGGATGAGCCGTCCCAGGGTTTCGCCATCCATGGCCGGCATCTGCATATCCAGCACCGCGATGCGGTAGGGGTCGCCCCTCAGCACGGCGGCTTCCAACAGGCCCAGCGCCTCAGGGCCCGAGGATGCCTCGGAGTGGCGGCATCCCCAGCGCACGAGCTGCTCACGGCACACCAGGCGGTTGGTGGGGTTGTCGTCCACCACCAGCACCTTCACGTGCCTGAGACTGGCCGGCAGATCCAGCCTCGGCTCCTCGGCATTGGCCTGCTTGCCAAAGCGGACGGTGAACCAGAAGGTGGAGCCCTCGCCTTCGGCGCTCTCGACGTCGATCTCGCCGCCCATCCGCTCTACTAGCCGTCTCGAAATGGCCAGGCCCAGCCCCGTACCCCCGTACCTGCGGGTAGTGGAGGCGTCTACCTGAGAGAAGGAGCGGAAGAGAAGGTCTCGGTGCTCCTCTGAGATGCCGATGCCGGTGTCGCGAACCTCGAAGCGGAGGAGGGCGTCGCCCTCGGTCTCCGCGCACAGGGTCACCCGGATCACCACCTCGCCCTTGGCGGTGAACTTCACGGCATTGCCCGCCAGGTTCAGCACCACCTGGCGAAGCCGGCCAGGGTCGCCCCGCAGGAGGGAGGGTACCTCGGGCTCCACCGAGCAGACGAACTCCAGTCCCTTGCTCTGAGCCTTCGCGGCGAGGAGGTCGCTGGCATCCTCCAGAGTTGTCCGGAGGTCAAAATCCAGGACCTCCAGTTCCAGTTTCCCCGCCTCGATCTTGGAGTAGTCGAGGATGTCGTTCAGGATGCTGAGCAGAGCGTCCGCGCTGTCACGAATGGTTCGGGCGTAGTCAGTCTGCTCCTGCGTGAGCTCAGTGTCCAGCAGCAGCCCGGTCATGCCCATCACGCCGTTCATGGGTGTGCGGATCTCGTGGCTCATGTTCGCCAGGAACTCTCCCTTGGCGATGCTCGCCGCCTCCGCCGCGAGCTTGGCTTCGCGCAGCTCCTGCTCGGTCTGTTTGCGGGAGGTGATATCCCTGTGGACGCCGACGAGTCCGATGACCTCACCCTCCAGGTCCCGGAGTGGGACCTTGGTAACCAGATGCCAGCGTCGCTGACCGTCTCGCAGTGCTTGAGACTCTTCCTGCGAAAGAATGGAGCCTCCTGACAGCACAAGGTCGTCCTGGTACCGGTAGGGCGCCGCGATCGCGGGTCCAAGCATATCGTCAACGGAGCGGCCAAGGATCTGGTCAAGCTCCATGCCAAGCGCTTGGGAGGCCGCCTGGTTGGCGAGTACCACTCGCCCCTCTTGGTTCTTGACGTAGATTGGGTCGGGGATGCTGTCGAGGACCGAGCGCAGCAGGTGCTGTTGGTCGCTGATGGTCTTCTGGGCGCGGGCCTTCTCGCTGGTGTCTTCAAAGAGCTCCATGAGACCCTCCACCGTCCCATCTGCTCGCTTGGCGGGCGCGGCCCAAATCCGCACCTCAACCGTGGATCCATCCTTCCTCAAGGCCGTCACGGGCACGCCATCCGGGCAGAGGCCGGCCATCTTGCGCTGGCGATGCTCCTCGTAGGCTTCCCTGTCCGACTCGCGAATGAGTGGGTTCGGCTGTCCCACGACCTCGCAGGCGGTCCACCCGAAGACGCGCTCGGAGGCGGCGTTCCATAGCGTGATCCGGCCTTCACGATCCATGGCCACGATGGGGAGCGGGGAGGCGCCAACCAGCACTTCCAGGGAGACCATGGCGCCGGACAGCCTCTCCTCGGCCAGCCGGCGGAGATGGGCCTCCTGCTCGGTAGCGGACCGCTCCCTGGCGACCTCGGCGCTCTGGACGGCGACCCGCTCGAGCAGGTCCCCCAGGCAGGCGGGGAAGGCGATGCCGGGGAGCCCCGCGAGCACACCGGGCCAGACCTCCAGCATGATGCCTGTTCCGTGGCCGGTGATCAGGTTGAGCAGAAGCCAGTTGCCAAGCACGGTGAAGGGCCAGAGGATCAGGGAGCCGCGCAGCCCGAGCAGCCAGCCGGAGATGCCGAGGGGGACGGAGGTCAGGGCGGAGGCGAAGTTGCCGACGGCGTGTTGGAGCGGGGCGAGAGCCAGGGCGTAGCCGATCCACGCTGCCGCCACGAGTGCGGCGCGAACGGGCCCAGAGGGGCGCCTACCGGCTACCTTCAGTTGCGCGGTTATCTCGGTTCCTCCTTCGCTCCTTGGGCGGCT
>DASXUI010000067.1:0-13687 GCA_036504955.1 Armatimonadota bacterium | reverse complement strand
GCCTTCAGCTACGGCGGCTTCCACGAGGAGCCCACTGATGTGCATGAGACCCGTGCCGCCCTTGAGCTGCGCCCGGACACGCGGAGAGTCTCGATGGGAAGCACCACGCTCACCGTGGGCGGCGGCTTCCGCCAGCGCCTCTACGAGGACGGCGGAGCCCAGTACCTGTTGGACGGCAACGCGAACCTGACGAGCAAGCTCACCAAGGCCAACACACTGCAGTTCAACTACACTTACCTGAAGCCGAACGGGTACACGCCCTTCCGCTTCGACGACATGGGCAGCTACAACACCCTCTCCGGCGGCTTCATCCACCGAGACAACAACCTGCGCGTGAGCCTATCAACCGGCTACGACCTGCGCGGCGGCCCCTTCAAGTGGCAGGACCTCACGCTTCGCCTCTGGGGCAAGCCGGTGGGCCCGCTCCTACTTCTGGGTGCCACCAGTTACGACGTGAACCGCGCTCGATTCCGCGACGTGGTCAATGAGATGCGCTTACGAGCCGGTGAATGGCAGCTCGACTTCGCGACGCGCTACATGCCCACCGGCTCCAAGTTCTCCTCAATCCGATGGAGTCTGAAGACCCCCTTCATCCACAAGTGGAGGCTGGAGACGCTCGGAGGCTACAACGGGGTCGCCGGCCGCTACGACTACCGCATCTTCCGCGTCACCCGCGACCACCACGACTGGCAGACCTCCCTCGCCTACGTAGAGGAGACCGGCCTCCGCTTCGAGCGAGGCATCCGCCTCATGTTCCGCCTCAAGGTCTTCCCCGCCTTCGACGACTTGGCCGTGGGCCAGTACGGCCAGAACTTGAACACGGACGTGGGGGAGATCTACTGAGAGGGCCGTAAGGTTGTAGGGTCGTAAGGTCGTAGGGTCGTGAGGTCGTAGGGCATGGGCCTCAGAGGGTCCACCGTGGATCCCTTTGGTCTCTTGGGTCCCTTACGTCCCTCTGCTGAAGGGACACAAGTGACGTAGGGGACTCAAGGCGAACCCTCTGGGCCCCTCCCCTACGACCCCACGACCCACCTTCACCGGTTCCTGACCTCTATCTGCCAATCCACGAGGTCTAGGTCTATGTCGGCGTTGTCGGCGCCCTCGGGTTCAAGGGAGTCTGAGTTACGGTAGATGCGGCTGGACTGGGTGTTCAGGGTGATGAAGCCGTTGCCGGCACCTGGGCCCAGGGCGTCAACCAGCTTTGGGCCGGGGAAGGCAGGGTCAATGGGAATGATGTCGGTGGAAATCAGGTTGAGGTTGAGCTGCTGGGTGACGGGGATTGCCCCCTGTAGCAGGTCCAGGTCAAGGGCGACTTCCACCGTGTTGCCGCCGGCCGGGATGCTGACCGCCAGGGGGCGGCCGAGGTAGTCCGCGGCCAGCAGGCTGGAGTCCGGGCGGAACTTGTAGATGCCCGCGTAGCCCGGCTGCGCGGCATCCATCTGGACGTAGTGGGTGATTCGGCCGGCGCCCCAGCCGTTACCCCAGGGGCGCTGCACGACGGGAATGGGGCCCTGCGAGGTGTCCCCAGTTAGATCAAGCGCGATGAAGTAGTGCTTGTTCAGGTCAATCCGTCCCCTAACCGTGAACTGAACGATCATCTGCCGAAGGCCTTGCTGGGTGGCGCCGGGCGGCGTGTGCGCGCATCCGGCCAGGCACAGGGCTCCCGCGACAGCCAAGGTCGCGCGGAGGACGCACCTCAGCCCGGCACTGGCCCACGAGAGTGGGTGTCCGGATTCACTGAATGTGCCGTAACGCAGCATAGGCCAGTCTCCCTACCAACCGAACGCAGGCTCACGAATGCACCATTATAGCACGCGGCTGAGGCGGCCCCTATCGCTGGTGGCCCCGCCTGTCGCGTCCGGGCTACTCCTCTACCTCAGCTTCCCGCCATCCAAGCAGTCTCTGCTCACCTGGGTCGCTCTCGTGCCGCTCCTGCTGCAGCTACGGAACCTGAAGCCCCTGAGGGCGGTGGCTGTCTCGTGGCTCGCGGGCGCGGTCTTCTTCGGTCTGCTCCTGTCCTGGATCGGCGTCTTCGGGACCCTCGCCTGGACCACCATCACGCTACTGATGGCTCCCTGGACGGCGCTGTCTGGCCTGCTGTCGTGCAGGCTCCTGCGCGGCGGCGCATGGGCGCGTGTCTTCGGCCCTCCGGCCGCCTGGGTGGTACTGGAGTGGCTCCGAGCCCAGGGCAGCCTCGGCTTTGCCTGGGGCCAGATAGGCGTGTCGCAGGCGCCGCTCTATCCTGTCGTGCAGGCTGCCTCAGTGGGAGGAGTGTACCTCGTCTCGTTCCTGGTGGTGCTCTCCAGCGCCATGGTAGCTGAGCTCGCCACCGGTTCCAGGGCCACCGCCGTAGCACGGAGGCAAGCCCTGGGGGCCGGAGTTGCCCTACTGGCGACGGCACTCCTCCTGGGCGGCATCTCGGCCGGGCAAACTCCGCCACCGCCCGGTGCCTCCGGTACCGTGCCCGTCCTGGTGGTGCAGGCTTCCACGCGCCTCGCGGACGGCACGGACGCCGGCTCGGCCGATGAGGTAATGGCGGTGCACGAGCAGCTCACCCGCGAGGCCACGGGAACCGAACACGGGCGTGTGGGCCTGGTGGTGTGGCCGGAGACCGCCGTGCCCGCCTCCTTGGTCGATGACGCGCTGCTCAGGGCGCGCGCGCTCTCCCTCGCCCAGGAGCTGGGATGCCCCCTTCTGGCGGGTACCTCCGCCGGCGCTCTCGCGGACGGCTCCAGCTACAACTCCCTGCAGGTCTTCCGGCCGGACGGCCGTCTGGGCGTGCGGTATGACAAGGGCCACCTGGTGCCGATCGGTGAGTACCTACCGGCCAGACGCCTCTGGCCCTGGATGACCTCCCTGGGCGTTCCCGAAGTGGATGCGCGCCGTGGGGCCCCACCCCATCCCTTGCTCATCCACCTGCGACCTGGCCGGCGGCCCAGCGAGATATCCGTGGGCCCGCTCGTCTGCTTCGAGTCCACCTTCCCCGAGATTGCCCGCCAAGAGACACGGCTTGGGGCCAACCTCCTTGTCGCCGCCACCGTCGACTCCTGGTACGGCCACAGCGCCGCCGCGGAACAGCACCTTCAGTTCAGCGTTCTGCGTGCCGTCGAGAACGGCCGCTTCCTGGTCCGTGCCAGCGCCACCGGTATCTCCACTATGGTCACCCCGCGGGGTAAGTTGAGCTCTCGGATAGAGCTCTTCCAGCGGGGCACGGCGCTCTACCGCCCCATCGCCCTATCACACACAACCCTCTACACCCGATATGGAGACTGGGTAGTCTGGCTCTCTCTGGCCACCCTCGCTGCCCTGCTGTTCGCGGATCGCTGGCCAACGGCCCCGGAGGTGATGGCGGCCCACTGAGCCGCGGCCAGCCCGTCCCTTCCCTACGACCCAACGACCCACCAACGGAGCCTCCATGTCTGAACCCATCCACCCCCTGTTCGTACCGCAGCGCCTACTGCTCGGCCCCGGCCCCAGCCAGGTCCACCCGCGCGTGCTCCAGGCGATGAGCACGCCGCTGGTGGGACATCTCGACCCCGTCTTCCTTCACATCATGGATGAGGTCTCGGGGATGCTCCGACAGGTCTTCCGCACCGGCAATCGCCTCACCCTACCCATCAGCGGCACGGGAAGCGCTGGGATGGAGGCCGCCATCGCCAACATGGTCGAGCCCGGGGATCCCGTGATCGTGGGCGTCAATGGCGTCTTCGGGCAGCGGCTGGCGGAGACGGTCCGCCGATGCGGCGGCGAGGCCGTCGAGGTCTCGGCGGAGTGGGGCCAACCCCTCAACCCCTCTGAGGTCCGTCAGGCTTTGAGTTCGGTGACCCGCCCCAAGGCGCTGGTCGTCGTTCACGCGGAGACCTCCACGGGTGTGCTGCAGCCTCTCGAGGAGCTCTCCCAGATGGCCCACTCCTGGGGCGCCCTCTTCATAGCGGACACGGTCACCTCCCTGGGCGGCACGCCGGTCGAGGTGGACAGGTGGGAGATCGACGTCGCCTACAGCGGAACGCAGAAGTGCCTGAGCTGCCCCCCGGGACTAGCGCCCATCACTCTCAGCGATCGAGCTGTAGAGGCGCTGCACGCGCGCAGGGCAAAGGTCCAGAGCTGGTACCTCGACCTATCGATGATCGAGCGCTACTGGGGCGAGGAGCGGGTCTACCATCACACCGCGCCCATCAGTATGTGCTACGCCATCCACGAAGCCCTGCGCCTGGTGCTGGAGGAGGGTCTTGAGGCACGCTGGGCACGCCACCGGGCCATGAGCGACCTGCTCCTAGGTGGGCTGGAGTCACTGGGGGTCCTGCCTCTCCCGGACGAGGGATACCGGCTGCCGATGCTCAACGCCGTCAGGGTGCCCGAGGGCGTGAACGAGGCCGCGGTGCGAAGCACGCTTCTCAACGAGTTCGGCATCGAGATTGGCGCGGGGCTTGGACCCCTCAAGGGAAAGGTCTGGCGCATCGGGTTGATGGGCGAGTCCGCCACGCGCGCCTCGGTGGTCCGCCTCCTGGACGGGTTGATGCAGGCAATGGCCGGAGTTGACTAAATGACTCATTCAGTTATATCATGGTTCTACGATGAGGAAACCACCCGCCGACCGCCTTGAGGGCCTCCTAGAGGCCGCCACCAACGTCTTTGCCGAACGAGGCTACCAGAGAGCCCAGATGGCCGACATCGCCCGCGAGATGGGCGTGTCCCCCGGGGCGCTCTACCTGTACGTGGAGAGCAAGGAGGCGCTGTTCTCCTTGGTCCTTGCCCACGCGTCGGGGCATGATGACTGCCCCGCGCCCAATGGCTTCCCGGTTCCCACCCCCCCTCCGGGCGCCATCCTTGAGAGACTCGCCTCCCACGCCACCGACGCCCAGAAGCTCCCTAGCCTGACCGCCGCGCTGGAGACCGAGAGCGCCGAGGACCCCGTTGCTGAACTGTCCAGCATCGTAACCGAGTTTTACACCATGTCGGAGCAGCATCGCCGCGTACTGGATGTCTTGGAGCGCTCCGCGCTGGACTGGCCTGAACTCGCCGCCGTCTTCTTCCGGGACATTCGCGGCGCCTTCCTGGACCGCCTAACCCGCTACTTGCGGCGCCGGATGGAGTCCGGTCAGCTCCGGCAGTTGCCGGACGCCTCCCTGGGCGCCAGGTTCATTCTTGAGTCCGTCTCCTGGTTCGCCTGGCGGCGCCATCACGAACCGCAGGACTCCGCCCTGCCACCCGACACCACCAGGGCCGCCATCGTGAGTCTGCTCGTGGCTGCTCTCCTTCCATGAGTCCCAGAGCCGCACTTTTGACGTGAGCGTGTGGAGGCCCGCGCCCTGCGCGACGCACAGGCGCCTCGTACCTTACGCCGGAAAGCTTGAAGCCTTCCAGCTATTGCTTCTTGCACCCAGATACTTGATATGTGTAAAGTATATCGCGGGTGCGAGACGCCCCTCTGCATGGGATCTCACTGACTATCGCGGTAACGCCTGCTTGCTCCGCCATACTCCTCCGACGTGCCAAGCCGGGGGATCTAGCTAGGGTTCGCGCATCAATGCAACCCGCGGGGCCGTTTGCGAGGTTTCAGCTAGGAGCGTCGAGGGCGCCCTGGCAAGTTGGAGGACGAGAGCTGTAATGCATAAGCTGATTCGCCTGTCGACCCTACTTCTACTGGCAACACTCGTAAGCCGGACCGCGATGGCTCAGGATGCCCCCAAGCCACGGGTCCTCACCCTTGACGACGCCATACGGATCGCCGTGCAGCGCAACCCTACCATCGGCCAGGCAGAGGACCGCATCGTTCAGTCCGAGGCCAGAGTCGGGCAAGCCAGAGCTGGGAACGGCATCCAGATCAGCACCGGCGGCGCCTGGGCTTACTCCGGCCCCAACCCCAGCTTCTCGATTCCCGACTCGACGGGCAAGGTCCGCACCATCAACCTGGGATCGAACCGTACCCGGACTGGCAGAATCACCGGCACGCTGCCCCTGGATGTCGCGGGCAAGGTGAGGGCGTCCACCCAAGTCGCCAAGCGCGGGGTGAATGTGTCGCGCTTCGAGCTGGACAGAACGGCCAACTCCCTTGTCCTGGACGTCCAGACGGCGTACTACAATGCCCTGAGGGCACGGGAGTTCGTGAGAGTCGCACAGGAGTCAGTCACGGCTGCGCAGGAGCACCGCCGGATCGCCCAGGCGAACTTCAACGAGGGCAACGCCCCGGAGTTTGATGTTCTTCGCGCGGCCGTTCAGGTTTCCAACCTCCAGCAGACGCTGGTGACGGCACAGACCAACACCGAGCAGGCTCTGGTCGGTCTCAAGCAGGTGCTTGGTCTGGGGCCGGACGAAGCAATCGACGTCCTTCCGATTCCACCGACCTCCGCATCTTCAGCAGCCCCCGGCACCGGTGCGGCCCCGGGTGCGCCTGCCCCTGCGGTGGCACCCCAGCCGTCGCCGGAGACGCCTGGAGCGGCGCAGACAGCCCCCTCGGGCACGCCGGCCGCGCCTCCAGGTCCTAGCGACGCGCCCTCTCCTGGCAGCTTGGTCACCAGTGCGCCACCCCTTCAGCTCGATGTTCCGGCACTGCTTCAGGAGGCCTACCGGGCGCGCCCCGAAGTCCTTCAGGCAGACGAGAACGTGCGGTTGGCCGAGGCGTCGGTGAGGCTGGAGAGGAAGGGCCTGAGGCCAGACCTGGCGCTGTCCGGGAACTACAACTTCTCTCCGGACTCCGCTGGCCTGAGCCCCGTCACCGAGTCCTGGAGCGTTGGCGCGACCCTCTCTTGGCCGGTGTTCGACTCCGGCCTCACCCGCAACCGGGTGAAGGAGGCGTTGGGCAGTGTCAGCCTAGCCAAGGACGCTCGGGAGCAGGTTCGACAGGGCATCGAGGCCGACGTGCGGTCCTCGGTGCTCAGCCTAACCGACGCTACGCAGCGCGCGACCACGGCGCGCGCCAACGTCGTCCAGGCTCGTGAGGCGCTGAGGATCGCGCGCGTACGATATGAGAACGGAGTCTCGACTGGGGTGGAGGTAACCGATTCCGAGGTGGCCCTCACTCAGGCCGAGACCAACGCGGTGAACGCTGACTTTGATGTACTGGTAGCTCAGGCGGGCCTGGACAAGGCCCTGGGCAGGTTGCTGGCGGTAGCGAAGAGCGCCCGCGAAGGAGGCAGACCCTAGATGTATCGTCAGAGGCGACTGGGCGCCGCGATCACGGTTGTCCTGCTCTTGGCCGTAGCTTTCATGATGAAGGCCTTCTCCGCAAGCAAGAGCGGAGGCGCGGGCGCAGCGCCCGGCGCCGCCGGCCCCAAGGTAGAGGAGAAGGTCCCCGCATCCATCCGCGTGGCAACCATCGGGCGCGGCGATATCAACGAGACCGTCGAGGTCAGCGGCAGTATGACCGCCCTTTCGGAGGTTACGCTCTCCGCCAAGCTCATGGCGCCGGTGAAGGAAGTGACCGTCCGCGAAGGTGACACGGTTCGCCGCGGACAGGTCCTTGTGCGGCTGGATCCGGCGGACTACTTAGCCCAGGTGCGCCAGCAGATCGCCAACCTGAGGGTCGCGGAAGCGAAGTTCTCGCAGGCCCAGGCCAACCTGTCGCTGGCGGAGGACCAGGCACGCTCCGGAGTGAACGTCGCCGAGCAGAGCCTGGTTGCTTCGCGCGCGAAGCTCGCCATCACGCAGAAGGGCGCCCGATCCCAAGAGCGCGCCGTCTCCCAGAACGCCGTCGAGTCTGCCCGCAGCGCGGTGGACTCAGCCACCGCGAACCTCGCCAAGGCGAGGGCGGATCGAGACCTCGCTCAGACCAACCTCAACCGTCAGCAGGCGCTGCTTCGGCAGGGAGCCGTCGCGCAGTCCAGCGTGGACACGATGAGTCAGCAGATGAAGTCCGCGGACGCCGGCGTGCAGGTGGCCGAAGCCTCCCTCCGCGGCGCCAATCGACAGCTCAACAGCGCCCAAGAGCAGTTCTCCCTGATGCAGGAGGGGGCGCGCGCCGAGGAGATCGAGACCGCCCAGACCGGCGTCAGGACCTCCCAGGAGAACCTCACCCTCGCTCAGCAGCAGAAGCAGAACGTGGCCGCTAAGCGCGAGGAGGTCCGAAGCACCCGTGCTGCCGTCGCGCAGGCGCGGGCGATCCTCGAGTTCGCCAAGCTGCAGGTCGGCTACATCACCATGGTCTCCCCCATCGATGGAGTGGTCGCCACCAGAAACGTTGAGCCCGGCCAGATGGCCGCCGTGGGGTCTCCGCTTCTCACGATCGTCAACCTGGGAACCGTCTTCTTTGCGGCCAGCGTGCCCGAGATGAACCTGTCGGACGTGCAAGTGGGCAAGGGCGTGTCGGTCTCCGTGGATGCCTTTCCAGGCAAGACCTTCCTGGGCACCGTTGCCAAGCTGTACCCCTCAGGCGACTCTCAGTCGCGGACCTTTACGGTTCGCGTCAACGTGCCGAATCCCTCGGGAGAGCTGAAGCCGGGAATGTTCGCGCGGGGTGTGGTGCAGGTACAGAGTACGGGTGGTGTGCCCGTGGTACCCAAGGATGCCCTTGCCGTGGCGGGGTCGAGCATCCCCGTGGAGCAGGCTCAGGGCGGGCGGTTCCAGTCCAAGGTCTTCGTGTATCGAGATGGGCGTGTCACTCTTAGGACGGTCACCCTGGGCGCCGTCGGTCCCGCCAGCGTCCAAGTGATTCAGGGCCTCTCCGAGGGCGACCAGGTAGTGGTGTCAGGCAGCGGCCTCCAGGAAGGGGACACGGTCCGTGTGGCTCACTAACGCATCTATACGCCGACCCGTCTTCATCCTGATGGTGGTGGCCGCCTTCCTAGTTCTTGGTTGGCGGGCCCGCCAGGAGATGCCGGCGGAGCTGAACCCGGCGGTTGACATACCCTACGTCACCATCCAGACGGTCTACGCCGGCGCTGGCCCCGAGGAGGTGGAGACGCTGATTACCAAGCCGATCGAGGACGCGGTCGGCTCGGTGAACGGCATCAAGAACCTGACCTCCACCTCCCAAGAGGGCATCTCGGTCATCTCGCTTGAGTTCTACCTCGGCACCAACGTGGACGTGGCCGCGGCGGACGTACGACAGCGGGTTGAGCAGGCCAAGTCGCAGCTCCCCCGCGAAGTCGACTCCCCGGTGGTCTCCAAGCTGGACATTAACGCCCAGCCCATCATGTACCTGGGTCTGACCAGCGACCGGCGCCCCTCCAAGGAGCTCCGAGACCTGGCCGACAACGTGCTTCAGTACAGGATCAGCCAGATCCCCGGCGTTGGCTCCGTCAATGTCTCCGGAGGCGACAAGCGCGAGATAAGGGTCGCCATCGACCGGGAACGGCTGGCTGCCTATGGCCTGACGATCCAGAACGTTACGGACGCCATCGCCAGCCAGAACCTGAACCTGCCGGGGGGCCACATCTCCGAGGGCGCCCGTGACTACAGCGTCCGTCTCATCGGCGAGTTCAGCACCGTAGACCAGCTTCGTCACCTGCGAATGCAGTTCGCCGGCAAGGGGTCGAACGGCAAGCCCGTGACCCTGAACCTCACGGACATCGCCACCGTTACCGACACCGTGTCGGACCGTGACAGCATCACGAGGACCCAGGGCCTGGACAGTATCGGCCTTACGGTGGTGAAGCAATCCGACGCCAATACGGTTGAAACGGCTGACGGGGTGAAGGAGGTCCTGCTCCAGCTTACCGGTCAGGACTTCAAGACAGATGACAAGGGGAAGCTCGTCGCGGGCGTGAAGCCGGAGCTGCCGTCTGACATCCGGTTCACGATGACGCAAGACCAGTCTAAGAACGTCAAAGCCGCCCTCAATGATGTGAACCTCTCCCTGTTCCTGGGCGCCCTGCTTGCCGTCATGGTTGTGTTCATCTTCCTGCACAACCTGCGCGGAACGTTCATCGTTGCCATGGCGATTCCGACCTCGATCATCGCCACCTTCATCCCGATCCACGCCCTGGGCTTCACCCTCAACCAGATGACGATGCTCGCGCTCTCCCTTGTGGTGGGCATCCTGGTTGACGACAGCATCGTGGTGCTGGAGAACATCTACCGGCACCTGATGCGCGGCGAGGGGCCCAAGGAGGCGGCGGTCAACGGCCGGAGCGAGATTGGTACGGCCGCGGTAGCCATCACCCTGGTGGACGTTGTCGTGTTCGTGCCAATCGCCTTTATGGGCGGCATCGTCGGCCGGTTCTTCCGCCAGTTCGGCCTCACGGTCGCCTTCGCTACCCTCTTCTCGCTCTTCATGTCCTTCACGTTCACCCCGATGCTGGCCTCCAGGTGGTACCGGGCAGGCGAGGACGTGGAGGTTCACTCGGGTGTCTTCGGCGCCTTCAACCGGTTCTACGCCTGGCTTGACGGTCGCTACCGCAGGCTGCTGGCCTGGGGCCTCGAGGGCAACCGGTACTGGCGACCCATAGACTACCTGCTTGGTGGTCTAGCCGGCATCGGTATCGCCTTCCTCGGCCTAAAGCAGTTGGTCACGAACCTCCTGGCCGGCAACGTGCCCGGATTGGTTCCCGGACTGGTCATGGCGATGCTGGGCGGGGTGCTGCTGATGCAGCTCGCGCGCGGCATCCGTGGCGGGGACGCGGGACGTGGTGCCCGGCGTCGGCTCCACAACGTCTCGGTCATCATGATGGGCGTGATTGCTCTCGTGATCTCGCTGGCCTGGGGGATGCCCAAACTCGGCTTCCAGTTCATCCCCGCCGCAGATCAGGGGCAGGTGGTTGTGACGGCCGAGCTGCCCGCAGGAAGCTCCCTCGAGGCCACCGACGCCACCACCAAGGACATTGAGCGAATCCTGAGGACCGTCCCTGAGGTGGAGAAGGTCTTCACCAACGTCGGCAGCATCAGCGGCGGCGTCCGCGCCACCTCCGAGACAGGACGTCAGTTCTCCCAGATCCAGGTGAAGCTGAAGGACAAGAGAAACACGCTGGACATGATCTTCCGCCGGGGGCAAGACAAGCGAACGCGGGCAGACCAGGACGTGGCTGTCGAGTTCCGCAAGAGGCTGTCCGGCATTCCCGGTGCCAAGATCGTGGTCGCGCCCGTGCGCGGTTTCGGAGGCGCTGAGGCTCCCCTCCAGATTGAGCTCTCCGGAGTCGACCTGGAGAGGATGACGTCCATCGGGGACAAGATACGAGACCGCATGGGCAAGATCCCCGGCGTGCTCAACCCAGACATTTCCATCCGTGTTGGCAAGCCGGAGATCCAGGTGAAGCTGGACCGCCTAAAGGCGGCTGAGATGGGCGTAGACGTCCGCGCGGCCGCGACCGCCCTCCGCAGCTCCATCGAGGGCAACACTGACGCCAAGTTCCGCGAGAAGGGCGAGCAGTACGACATTCACATCCGGTACACGGAGGACTTCAAGAACAACGTTGACCAGATCCCGGACGTCATCGTGGGGAACAAGAACGGTCGCCCAGTCACTCTTCGCGACATCGCGACGATCGACTACGGCTCCGGCCCCACCAAGATCGACCGCAAGAACCGCCTACGTAAGGTACTGGTCAGCGCCTACACAGCTCCTGGAGTCGCTACCGGCAACCTACAACAGGTGGTGGACAAGGCCATCGCTGACATCCCCCTGGGTGACGTGAAGCTGAACTGGGCGGGCGAGATCCGAACGATGAACGAGGAGTTCGGGTACCTGGTAAGCGCCATGGGCCTCGCGATCGTGCTGGTCTACATGCTGATGGCCGCGGTCTTCAACTCGCTGCTGCACCCCTTCACAATCCTGCTCAGCCTGCCTATGGCACTGGTGGGTGCCGTTCTGGCCCTGGTCATCGGGCATGAAACCCTCAGCATCATCGCGCTGATCGGATTCATCATGCTCGTCGGCTTGGTCATGAAGAACGCCATCCTGCTCATCGACTACACCAACACCCTGCGCTCACGTGGTCTGCCTCGCGATGAGGCGCTGCTGGAGGCGGGCCCCACGCGACTTCGGCCGATCATGATGACCAGTATCGCCATGATCTTCGGTATGCTGCCCACGGCCCTCCGCATTGGTGAAGCCAACGAGTTCCGGGCCCCAATGGCCATCGCGGTAATCGGCGGACTCATCCTGTCCACCCTCCTCACACTGCTGGTCATCCCAATGCTGTACACGCTGTTCGATGAGGCCATCACCGGCTTCCAGGGCTTCTTCTACGGCCCCCCGGCCAAGGGCAAGCTGGACTTCA
Source organism: Armatimonadota bacterium (assembly GCA_036504955.1). Taxonomy (GTDB): domain Bacteria; phylum Armatimonadota; class DTGP01; order DTGP01; family DASXUI01; genus DASXUI01. The sequence continues at coordinate 1,535 of DASXUI010000067.1, read as the reverse complement.
ACCTGCCCCCGGACCTCGAGAAGGAGCTGACCCGATGAAGCTGGTGACGATGGTCTATGACAGCGGCGTGGATGAGCTCGTCTGTGAACGAGTGGACGCCCTGGGGCTTCCCGGCTACACCAAGCTCTTTGGAGCTCATGGCATCGGCGGCCAGGGCAAGAAGTCCGGCGATCAGGTCTGGCCAGGAGAGAACAACGTGCTCCTGATGGCGATGGAGGACGACCTGGTGGAACCCCTTCGCCACCTAATGCGCTCGCTCCAGGAGGGCTTCCGCCTGAAGCCGGGAATCACCATCATGGTGAGCCCGGTCGAGGTGCTCCCCTAGAGGCGAGCAGCGAGACCTACGCCAAGCACCGGCCCAGGCATCTCGCTCAGGCCGAGAGCGTTCTCAGGGGAGGCCGTCCTATGGGCGGTCTCCCCTTGTGCTTGTGGGGTCGGCCACGCCTGAGCTCCGAGCGGAGGCAGACGTTCGCAGCCGGCGACGCGCCGAAGGAGGACGATATGGCATACCGGAAGGCCCAAGGAGGGGGACGCATCTCTGAGGCGGGCCAAGCCGCGCTGGTTGGCCTGGTAGTGGCTGCGGCGCTGGGCCTGCTGCTCCTTTGGGTGCTGATGGGCAACCGCCCCAAGCCCAAGCAGGCCGCGGATGACATCACCAACCCAACCGCGAACACGACCTACGGCCAGGCGAAGCAGCGGGGCCAGGATGTCGTCTGCATGAACAACCTGAACCAGATCCGCACTGCCATCCGCATGGCCGCCCAGACCGGCACCGAGGAGGGCAACCCTCCCAGCCTGCAGGCCCTCTCCGCCCAGGGCATCACGCCCTCCATGGAACTCTGCCCCGTGAGTAACCGGCCCTACGTCTACAACCCTCAGACCGGCCAAGTCGCCTGCACCACCCCCGGCCACCAGAGGTTCTAGCCTCCGCGTCGCTCTGGCGCCTCGGAACGGAGTGCCCGGCACCGTGTAGGTCTGACTCGTGCCCTGTGATGACCTTCAGAGCGGCCCCCTCGTCGCCATTGGCGCCGCCGTGGCTCCTTCGCCTGTCAGAAGGGCGCGGCGCCGTCCCTCCCCGCGACAGGCCACTCCTAGCCAAACCAAACGCGGCTGCCCGGGGCAAGGGGCAGCCGCGTTGTGTCATGTGTCAGCCTACAGGTCGATAGGGCCCCGTCCGCTAGGCCGTCGTCGCTCCCTGCTCGGGTGCCGGGAAGCAGATCCTGTGCAGGAGCTGAATCACGTCGGCCATGGTAAGGGCGCCGTCGCCGCTCAGGTCACCAACCGCGACGTCGCCAGGCTCCGGTACACGGGTGCCCAGGACTGTCCGAAGAAGCAGAACGACGTCCTGCAGGGTCAGCCTGTCGTCGCCGTTGATGTTGCCAAGGCCCGCGAGATCGCCATCGTTCTCCAAAGGAGCGGCCCGGCCTACGAAGTCGACTCCTGAGACGCTGCCATCGATCGTGGCGTCAAGGCTGTCGGGCGTGAACCCGTATCCACTGAGGTGAGGCGTGACCTTGTAGGTGCCGCCCTCCTCG
>DASXUI010000066.1:0-10236 GCA_036504955.1 Armatimonadota bacterium | reverse complement strand
CCGCTCTGCCTTACGCCGCGGTCGCACGTTAGGTGGCGGGTGCCCCGAGCACCAGCACGCCGATGGGTGTCGCGGCAGAGGAGTCTACTGGGAGGCCCCCCATCGCCGCGAAAGGCAGAGCGGCGCCGGAGTCGCCGCACTCCAGAAGGGTGGGCGCCCACAGTCCTCCCTCTGAGGCCCTTTCACCCCCTCAGCCCCCTCAGTCCCTTCAGCCCCTGCCCTGGGGCTTCCCCCCCATGGCGTCGGGGGCTACAAAGACTGCTGGAGGTACGGCCATGACGCCTAAGGAGCGAATCACCGCACTCATCGAGCACTTGCCCTCGGACAAGCTGGGGCAGGTGGAGGCCTATCTGCGGCAGGTGCTGGAGTCATCCTCGGAGCACGGGGCCGACCCACGTCCCGCCCACGACGCCGAGGGCAGGGACAAGGCCGAGGAGCACTTCGTCCCGGACGACAACCTAGTCCTCTGAGGAGGTCCCGGCGACAGGCTGGCCGCACGGGAGTGAATGGGGCTGTAAGGCCAAGCCGCGGCCCAGGTGACTACTGGGTGTCCACCGGGTAGTTACCGGTTGTCCGCCAAGTGCCGCGACCCATCGCGGGCCGGTGATCAGACAACCACCGGATCGCCAGGGCTCGCCCCCCTGTCGCTGCCCCGCTCCTGCCAGAAGAGGGCCGCCAGCAACAGGGTGAGGGACTGCACGCCCAGTACCAGCATCGCCACCGCCGGCCAGCCTCCCCAGGACCAGAGGAAGCTGGGAGCGGAGGCTCCCACGCTGCCGCCCACGTAGTAGCACGTCACGTAGAGCCCCGCCGCCGACGACCGCGAACTCCCCGCCACCGAAGTCACGTAGCTGCTGGTGGCGGACTGGCAGATGAAGACCCCCGTCGCGCACAGGGAAAGGCCCAGCAGCACCAGGGGCAGCGGGTGAAGGAGCGTGAGCAGGACCCCAGCGGCGGAGGTCGCCAGCCCGAGCATCTGAACGGCCCGGCAGCCGCGGCGATCGATGAGCCGGCCCGTGAAGGGCGTGATCACCGCGCCCACCAGGTAGACGGTGAAGAGCAGTCCCAGGGCGGAAGGGCCCAGGCGGTAGGGAGCCTCGGCCAGGCGGAAGGTGATGTAGGTGAAGGAGCCGACCAGCGAGAAGAGCACGCAGAAGCCGCCCGCGTAGGCGGCCAGCAGCGCCCGGTTCCGTAGGTGGCCGGCCATGGCTCGGAGCGGCGCGGCCCAGTCGGCGGCCGGGCGGAAGCGCCTGGAGGGCGGCAGCCAGCGCCACATGGCGGCCCAGCAGAGCAGAGTGAGCCCGCCCAGGACCAGGAAGGCGGCTCTCCAGCCGGCGTGCGCGGCAACCAGCCCGGACAGGAAGCGGCCGCAGAAGCCGCCCAGAACCGTGCCCGTCACGTAGCAGGCCATGGCCGTGCCCACGCCCAGCCGCTCCCACTCCTCGCTAATGTAGGCGATCGTCACCACGAAGATGCCCGGCGCGAAGAGCCCCTGCAGGAACCGCCACAGGATCAGCGCGTGGAGCGTGCGGCTGCTGGCCGCCATCAGCGTCGGCACGCAGAGCCCCGCCGCCGAGCAGAGGATGAGCGGCCTTCGCCCCAGGCGGTCCGAGAGAACGCCCGCGAAGGGAGCGGCCAGCGCCACGGCAAGGGTGCTGGCGCTAACCGTCAGGCTCACAGCCAACACGTCCGCGTGGAAGTCGCGCCTCAGCAGCGGCAGCAACGCCTGAGTGGCGTACAAGCCCAGGAAGGTGCAGAACCCGGCCAGTACGACGGCGGCGAGGCGGAGACGCTCTGAGGCGCGGGGGGCTGATGCCGCGGGAAGCCTGGGGGCATGCTTGGCGGGGAATCCGCCCACCTTCGGGCGGCTGCTAACTTCTGGTAACGGCAATCGGTGGATTGTCTCCTTTCATGAAGCCCATACCTGTCACCCGGGCACCCAACGCAAGGCCCGGCGAGGGCAGTTGGGGCGCAGGCGTCTCGCCTGCGCGAGGGGCGCCTGCCGCACGGTTGCGGATCTGGCGCCGGCCCGTCGCCGTGTGGTGGGGGCAGGATGCTCGCACTCGGCGCGGGCGTCTCGCTTGCGACTCGGCCGCAGGCCTAGCAAGGCCTTGCCCTGCGGCCGGTGGGGAGCGGCGCCGACAGGTCGGGCACGAGGAGCGACGCCGCCGCGCAGGCGGGACGCCTGCGCCCCAACTGCCCCAGGTGCTGGCTGGCGGCAAGGGAGGCAGGCGTCGGCAGACTGGAACTTGGCTCAGGGCCTGCTCGGCCTGCGGCCGAGTCGCAAGCGGGACGCTCGCGCCACGGGAGACAGACCGGGTACCCAGCGTGCAAGCGAGACGCCCGCGCCCCAACAGCCTGCCTTCAACCATGAGCTCTGGCTCAGCCGCCTCCCTCATTGTGCCGCCTGCCGCCGGTGAGGTCCAGTGCGCCGCGGGCCCGGCAAGCGGGAGGAGAGCCCCCAGTGTCGTAGCTGATCGGGAGGACGCCGCCCCGGCGGGGAGCAGCCCCTTCACCCAAGGCCACGAACTGCCCCTCTTCCGTGATGGCCGCCTGGGGGATTGCGCCTTGGCCCCCGCCATCTTGGTGTCTTCGTGACTTGGTGGTGGAGTGACTCGAGCAAGCAGCTAGCGGAGGAGGTCAGCGGTGGGCAAGGTGCGCTTTGGCATAGTGGGGCTTGGCATCGGACGCGTGCAGGGGAACGCGGTGAAGAGGAATCCGCGCGGTGAGGTAGTGGCGATCTGCGACCTCATCGAGTGGAAGATGGAGGAGTACGCCAAGGAGCTCGGCAAGGACGTGAAGCGCTACGTCCGCTTCCAGGAGATGCTGGCCGACCCGGAGGTGGACGCCGTGTTCGTGGCGACGGGCAACCAGATGCACGTGCCCGTCGCGCTGGAGGTGGTGAAGGCCGGCAAGCACGTCCTCTGCACCAAGCCGCTCAGTGACGACGCCCGGGCCGCCGCGGAGCTGGTGAAGGCGGCCGAGGCAAGCAGCGTTGTGAACCAGATGTCGCTTTCCCTGCGCTTCAGCGGCACGGTACAGTACCTGGGCGCGATGTCGCGGTCCGGCGAGTTCGGCAAGCTCTACTACGCTCGCGCCCGCAGCGTGCGCCGGAGCGGCATCCCCAACTGGGCAGACCACTTCGTGATGGAGGGCGGCGGCGCCTTCCGTGACATGGGGGTCCACGTGCTGGACTCCTCGTGGTGGCTGCTGGGCAACCAGGAGCCGGTCAGTGCGCTGGGAGCGGCGGGCGCGCACTTCGGACCCCGTGGCCTGGGCTACTGGGACTTCGCCCCTGGCACTGAGGAGCTGGCCAAGGCCTTCAAGGCCGATGACTTCGGCGCTGGACTGATCCGCTTCGCGGACGGGTCGGCCATCCAGGTCGAGAGCCACTGGGCCAGCCACCAGCCGGAGGAGCTGAACATCGAGCTCTTCGGCACGGAGGCCGGCGCCCGGCTCAATCCCACCACCGTCTACCGCACCGTGAATGGCGCCCCCGCCGATACGACTCTGAAGCCAAACGACATCGATGGCTTCTACGGCGTGGCGGACCACTTCATCGCGTGCATCCTGGACGGCGTCCCCTGCCAGGCGCCCCTGCGCCACGGCCTCACCGTGCAGCGCATGATGGAGGCGGTCCTGGAGAGCGGCCGCACCGGCGGCGAGGTCCGGCTGGACAAGGCGTAGTCGGACGCGGCCCTTCGGGCCGCGTCCTAGCGCCCCTTCGGGCATTGGGCGGTCGCTCGCGCCGGGCAACCGCCTAGGCCCAGAAGGGGGCGCCTCAGCGTCAGCCGGAGTCGGTAAGCACCCGCAGGCGTTGCCCCCAACCCTATCACCATCGCCTCTGAGCCCCCTGCCCAAGCCGCAGGTATGCTCTGCTGCACGCCTGCCAGCACGCAGTCCTGCCAGCCCTGGCCCCACTCGTCGCCCTGGGAACCCTCCAGCCACCGTCCACCGTTTAGGCTTCGGGGACAGCGACACCGTGAGGTGAACCGGAAGGCAGGCACCAAGTGGCACATGACGGTCTGGGCGGGTCGAGGCGTGGTCAGCGAAGAGTGAGGGCGCCGGGAGGCGGGCGCCAAGTCGGCTTCGGAGCGCGGCGGGCCCATCCTGGCGACCACTGGCTGGGACGAAGGGCCCTGCTTCACGTCCTTGGGATCGCTTTGGGAGTACTGGTCGTCGCCGCGTCCAGCCACGCCTGGAAGCCCGTCACCCACGTTTACCTGGCGGAGATCGCGCTTAGGGACGCGGTAGACGATGGCAAGGTGACCTTCTACGTTACGGACCCCTCCAAAGGCGCCCTAAAGCGCGATGCCTCCGGCAGCCCGGTGGTCTTGGGCGAGTACCAGGTCCGCCCGGAGGTACTGGAGGCCCTTCGGACCTACCCCAGCTACTACCGGGCCGGGGTGTTCGGCCCGGACGCCTACCCGGACATCCTCACCGGTCAGCAGCTCATCCATCCGGCGGGCAGGGTCACCCCGGGCGAGAATGCCGACGACCTGAACCAGGGCGGGCCGGGGTCCGACCCGTGGCTGCGTCACCTTTGGGACCTGGCCTTTGGAACGGAGGGGACGACCGACGACCGCTCTCCACAGGCTCGCGCCTTTGTGACCGGCTATCTCACCCACGCCGCCGGAGACCTGTACGCCCATACCTTCATCAACCACTACTCGGGGGGCGCCTTCCACTTCGTTGAGAACGCCGCCAAGCACATCCTGTTGGAGGGCTACCTCGCCAAGCGCATGCCCCGCCTGGACTCCTGGGAGGTCAGCGTAGATGGCCTGGAGGACCTCATCTACCGTGACCTGGTCTACGCCGCGCCGGGAAGCCCCCTGGAGGGGCTGCTGACGGGGGACAATAAGAGGCTCTCCGTGCCGGCGGTCTACTCCCGGCTCCGGGCGCAGCTCCAGAGCGAGGTGGACGCTTACGTGGCCAAGCTGGCCGCCTACGACGCCCGCATCAGCGCCTTAGTCAAGGCCGCCAACGACTGCGCCGTGTTCGACTTCTCCTGCAGCAAGATCCTCCTGTATGCCCAGGCCGGGGCTCTGGGAGTGGAGCGGACCGCCTACGCGGTCGCCAATGGCCCCATCGCCGCCTACAAGGAGGCCTGGCGCGACGACATAGACGACGGCCTGCGCGCCTGGCCTCGCCTCAGCCACGAGCTGGCGCTAGCCCTCTTCTTCACTCCTCCAGCCCCCGGTGAGCGCTTCGGCAAGATGAACTTGGACCACGCCAAGGAGCTGGCCCACGACTACGCCCTGCTACACCTGCTCTCCATGGCCGGCGCGCCGGACTTCGTGGGCCTCACGGCGTTCCAGGTCGGTCGCCTGATAGACGCCGTCGAGGACGCGATCGGCATCCCCATCCTGAAACAGGCCATCAAGGACATAGAGAAGGATCTCTTCAACTACCTGCTGCAGAGCACCTTCGGCGTGTCGCTGGACGAGCTGAAGGAGTACCTTGAGAGCCCGGAGTTGAGCTTCGACAAGGTCATGAACAACCCCAGCCTCAACAGCTCCGGCGGTGCTCTGGTGAGTCTGGCGGGCATGAACCAGAGGGAGCTCCACCTGAAGGACACCGGCTTCTCCAACCCGGAGGACCCTGAGACCTGGGACTGGACGGTTTTCGCGCCTGCCTACAACACGGTCATCCTCACCAAACTCCTCTATCTGTCGCCCTCGGAGGTCCAGCGGCTGCTCCGAGACCTGGGCTCCTCCGTCGTCTTCGACGGGGACAACCCCATGCTGGGCTTTGCGGAGACGCTGGACGGATCCAACCAGTGGCAGGCCAACCCTCAGAAGATGGTGATCGCTCGCGACTGCGCGGCGTACCAGAAGCTCTTCCTCCCCCAGACCGGCGCGGCCCCCTGCGGCCTGCCGGCACTGAGCCTGGACCCGCCGGAAGCGCGGGTGACTCAGGGCGAGGGCGTCACGTTCACGGTGTCGCCTCTCGAACCCGTCACCTGGGAGCTGAGCCCGAGCCTGCAGGGCGCTGCTTCTGAGGAGCTGTCCGCGGGCACGCTGCGCTACACTGCCCCGAAGGAGGTGGTCGGCAGCCATGACGTGACGGTTCGAGCCACCGCCACCGATGGATCTGGGCGTCAGGCCCTCGGGCGGATCACTGTTTCGGAGGCCCAGTCAGCGGATTCGGGCGGCGGCTTCGGCCTTGGACTCAGCTCCGACGGCCTGTCCTTCACCTGGACGGGAGAGGGGGACGGGGAGAACTGGACGGACCCATGCAACTGGTACCGCAAGGGTGGGTGCCAGCAGAGATGGCCAGGCAGCGACCCCGACAAGGACGACACTGCCGTGATCCCCCAGGAGGACCGAACCGACTTCATCCACCTGTCTCAGGAGATCAAGCTTGGCAGCCTCCAGGTGAACAAGGGAGCGCTTCTGGACGGCGGCACTATCCTGATCAAGCGCTACGCCCAGTGGACGGGCGGCACCATCTACAACACCCTTCACGTCGCGGAGGGCGCTCGACTCCAGATTGGCGGCGAGGAGATATCGGTCTCGCTGGGCAAGCCCGGGGGGGCCGCCCCCCTGGACCCACTCTACCTGCGCGCCTACTCCTCGGGCGTGGGAACCATCCTGAACGAGGGGGACATCGTCTGGACCAGCGGGGACCTCTCCCTTGGGAACGATGCCACCATCGTCAACCGGGGGCGTCTCTACGTGAAGACAGTGGCCGGCAAGATGACCGGCTCCTGCTGCGTGACCCACAACACGCTGTTCAACGAGGGTGAGTTGGTGATGGCTCAGGCCCCCACCTTCGGCGGAACGCTCCCCGGCGATCTGGGCATCCCCCTGGGGGATACCGGCCAAACACTTGTGGTCAGGAACCCCGTAAGCCCCGAGGTGACCTTGGGGGTCACAACGCCCAGCCAGTTGACGCTAGACGGCGTGGCGTTGGTGAACCGGGGCAGAGTCATCCTCCAGAAGGGCACGCTTCTCAACCTGGCGATGGGCAACCACGAGTCCCATGACGGCTGCAGCTTCGTGGGCCCAGGCCTAGCGCGCGTGACCGGTGACCTGCACCTGGAGGGGACCACCACGCTGTCTGACAGCGCGGTTCTGGAGCTCGCCAAGGGGGGCACCCTGGGGGGCACCGGCACCCTTGCCGGCACCAGCACCTTCCGCTGGACGGGCGGCACGGTGTACGCCACGATGACTGTCGCTAAGAGCCTTTCCATGGAGATGGGTGGCCCGGACCGCAAGGAGATCAACAGCTCGCTGGGGGGCGGGGTCCTGGTGAACGAGGGTACGGCAGTCTGGACCGGCGCCGAGGACACCTTGAGCTACAGAGGGCAGAGCGCGCTGACGAACCGAGGCACCTTCGTGGTGCTGAACACGGTCCACCTTGAGGGCGACTGCTGCCTGACCCGAAACGCCTTCACCAACGAGGGCGCCCTGGTGGTGGGGGATGGCGGGCCGGACAACCCAGCCTCGGTGACCCTCGAGGGGGTGGGGCTCGTGACATCGGGTAGAACGGCCGTAAGGAGCGGCTCCCTAACACTGGGCAAAGGGCACCACGAGCTCCTACCCGGCGCCAGATTTGCGGGCCCGGGCACCGTGCGCATTACGGGGGAGAGCGTCACCGTGGACGGTGGCGTGACGCTGGAGCGTGGGGCCGTGCTGGAGCTGGCGCCCGGGCCGTCGCAGCCGGGCGGCGTCATCGACGGCGCTGGAACCCTCTCCGGCGATGGGCGCTTCGTCTGGAGCGGAGGCACGCTGCGAGGCAGCGTGACCCTGGCGCCTGGCCTCACGAGCACGCTCTCCGACGACGGCGACCACCGGCTCCTGTCTCCGGACGGCAAGACCGGTGGCCTCCTCACCAACCAGGGCAGCCTGAGCTGGACCGGCAAGGGCCGGCTCATCCTCTCGGTGCCCGGCGGCTTCGTCAACGGGCCCCAGGGGAGGCTGGAGGTGACCGGTGACGTGACGGTGGCAGGACCCTCCTGCTGCACCACCCCCTACGCTCTGTGGAACCAGGGCGCCTTCGTGCAGCTACGGGGCAGCACGACCTTCGCCAGCGCCTTCCTTCGCAACACCGGCACTCTGGAGGTCGCGGGCGCCCTTCGCTTCGACGGGTCCGGGGGCCTACCGAGCTACACGCAGATGGATGGGGTCACCCGTCTCCAGGGCGGCAGCCTCGAGACCCCTACTCGGCTGGAGCTCCTGGGCGGGCTGCTCACGGGGGAGGGCACCCTCCGTGGCACCCTGGCCAACAGCGCCCGGGTGGAGCCCGGCAGCCCAATCGGCACCCTAAGGGTTGTAGGTGCATACCAGCAGAGCGCGCAGGGAATCCTGGCGCTCGAACTGGGGGGCCCCGGAGCCGGCCAGTCCGACCGGCTGGAGGTGACGGGCCCAGCGTCCCTGGCGGGAATTCTGTCGGTCGGCACCATCCAAGGCTACCGACCGGCTCAGGGCGACCGCCTTGGCGTGGCGAGCTGGACCTCCCACAGCGGCAGCTTCGGGCAGGTCCAGTCACCGGCGGGCGGTCCGGGCTTCACAGCCGAGTACGCTGCCGACGGCCTGACTCTGCTGGCGGGCAGCACGCAGACTATTGTACCAGGCGACGCCAACGGCGATGGGAAGGTGACTGTAGCCGACGCGCTCCTGGCCCTCCGAATCGTGGCTGGGCAGGTCAGCCCCACGCCCCAGCAGCTCGCGGCCGCCGACGTGGCGCCGAGAGGCAGCGGTGGACGGCCTTACGGCGACGGCAAGCTGGACGTGGCCGACGTGATCCGGATCCTGCGCCACGTCGCGGGCCTGGAGACGACGTGGCCCTGACGACCTGACCTCCCCCAAGGCGCCCGCAGGAGTTGGGCCGTGCCTCGCCAAAGGGTCTCCGGACGCCCGCCCCCAAGGGCGCCAGTAGGGGGAAGGATTCATGCCACGAGAGATAGTGACGACAGACGGTCGCTCGTTCCGCTTCCGGGAGTATGAGCTGGCCCCGCTGGGCCCTTCCGAGGTTAGGGTGCGGATCTCCTTCGCCGCGCCGAAGCACGGTACCGAGGCGCACCTGATCGCGGGGAGCTCCCTGGCGCAGAAACGCTTCGACCCGGAGCTTCGGCTCTTCCTGCCGACCCCAAGGCCCGCTGAGCCGCCGGGCCCGCCCGCGGAGCGGGGAATCGGCAACATCGTGGTGGGGACCGTGGCGGAGGCTGGAGAGGGCGCCAAGCGCTTCCGGGCTGGCGACCGCGTCTTCGGCTATGCCGGCATTCGGGAGGTCCACCAGGCGCGGGAGGAGGAGTGGTACTCCGCGGAGCTGCTGAACGACGAGGAAGCCGTGTGCGTGGACCCCGCCCACGTGGCCCTGGTGGCGGTACGAGACGGCAACATCCGGGTGGGCGATACAGTCGCCGTCTTCGGGCTCGGCGCCATCGGCCTCATGACGGCCCGCATCGCGATGGCTAGCGGCGCCTATCGGGTCTTCGCCGTGGACCCCATGGCGAACCGCCGGGCCTGCGCCGAGGCGGCGGGTGCTGACCTGGCGCTCGACCCCACCATGGGCGACGTGGCCCTTGAGATCAAGCGCGCCACCGCGAAGAAGGGCGTAGATGTCTCCATCGAGACCTCCGGTAACGCTCGCGCCCTCCACGAGGCCATCCGCTGCATCCGCCAGTGCGGCACCGTCGTCCACGTGCCCTGGGGACCCTCGAGCTGTGCGGAGCTCCACCTGGACGAGGAGTTCCACCTCAACCGCCCCACCCTCATCGGCAGCCAGGCCTGGTCCGGATGGCACAACCCGGACCGCTCCTTCCCCCTCTGGGACCACGACCGCGCCTACAAAGCCGCCATCGACCTCTTCCGCCTCCGCCGCGCCTCCGCCCAGGGCATCGTGACGCCAGTCGTCCCCTTCGACGAAGCCCCCGAAGCGCTTGGCCGCCTCTTCCTCAACCCCGGCGAAGCGATCAAGCTAGGCGTGAGACTGGGAAGCTGAAGAGGTGAGGAGGTGAAGAGGTGACAGGGCCTCGGTGAGAGGGAGGTGTGTGGAGGTCAGGGGGCGTGAGCCGCGCAGCGCCGTGGATGTCATCCACGGCTGACGTAGAGGCGCCCCTCCGGGGCTCAATGCGGCCTGTGCCCCCACCATCCCGTGGCTCCGCCGCCCGGGTTCAGCCCCGGAGGGGCGACTCTATGTCAGCCGCGGGTAACATCCACGGCGTCGCCTGGCTCCCGCCCCCTGACCTCCACACACCTCCCTCTCACCGAGGCCCTGTCACCTCTTCAC
>DASXUI010000065.1:0-4639 GCA_036504955.1 Armatimonadota bacterium | reverse complement strand
GGGTGCGCCAGGGGTTACACCCCTGGCGCCCGGCGGTGCCGACAGGACGTCCTCGGGGCCCTGATAGTCCGACCAGTCCCACCCTTTCCCTCCTCTGAGCCCTTCTCCCTACGACCCCACGACCTTACGACCCGCTCTTCGTCCTTGGCGTGGAAAACTTGTAGCCCACGTTGTGGACGGTCTCCACGAGACGGTCGTAGGGCGATCCCAGCTTTGCCCGGATGCGGCGGATGTGGACATCCACCGTTCGGGTGCCGCCGTAGTAGTCGTAGCCCCAGACCTGGGTGAGGAGGGCGTCGCGCGTGAAGACGCGGCTGGGATGGCTGACGAGGAACTTGAGGAGCTGATACTCCTTGTAGGTGAGGTCCAGGGGCTCGCCCCGGAGGCTGACGGAGTAGTTGGCGACGTCGATCACCATCTCGTCGACCTGGAGCAGGGAGGCCTCCTCCGTGGGGCTTCGCCGGAGCAGCGCGACTCTCACGCGGAAGAGCAGCTCATCGTCGCCGTAGGGGGCTACCGCCAGGTCATCAACCTTCTCGCTGGGATCCAGAAGCGGAAGTGACTCCGACGTGGTGAGAAGGATGAGGCCGACATCCTCCGAGGCCGAGGGGCCGCGCACGAGGGTGCGCAGGCGAACCACCTCCGGCTTGCTGCCGTTGCAGTGCAGCAGCATCAGGTCGGGCCGGCGTTCCTCCACGGCACGCAGCACCGAAGCCTCCTCCAGGTCGCACAGTGCCACCTGGTGACCCTCCCCGTTGAGCAGGGAGCGCACCCGGTCCAGATCACCCAGCTTCCGTGAGAGCAGTAGTATGCGTGCCATCTTCGTGCGCGAGGCCCGGGGACCCGTGTGAGGGCCCTACCAAAGGAGCAGGCTGCCGCTACAGCAGCGGCAGGTACTCATCGATCTCATAGCTGGTGACCTGAGCCCGGAACTTCTCCCACTCCATCAGCTTGTTCTCAATCAGCTTGGTGAACACCGTCTCGCCCAGAACACCCTTCAGCAGGTCGCTGCCACTGGCCAGCTTGATGGCCTCATAGAGGTCGCTGGGCAGCGCGGCGATGCCGGCGGCCTCTCGTTCCTGTCGGGTGAGCTTGTAGACGTCCCGCTCCGACGGCGGCGGTGGGGTGAGTCCCTTCTCGATCCCGTCGAGCCCGGCGCTGAGCATGGCGGCGAAGGCCAGGTAGGGGTTGCAGGCGGGGTCTGGGGAGCGAAACTCCACCCGCACGGCCTCCTCGCGGCCCGGCTTGTAGGCGGGCACCCTCAGCAGGTCGGAGCGGTTCTTCAGCGCCCAGGAGACGTAGTTCGGAGCCTCATAACCGGGCACCAGGCGCTTGTAGGAGTTTACCCACTGGTTGGTGACCAGCGTGATCTCCGGCGCGTGGGCCAACAGACCCGCCACGTAGGACCGGCACGTCCGAGATAGATGGTTGGCGTCCTCCGCGTCAAAGAAAGCGTTGCGCTCGCCCTTGAAGAGGGACTGGTGCACGTGCATGCCGCTGCCGTTGGAGCCGAAGAGCGGCTTAGGCATGAAGGTGGCGTAGGCGCCGAACTTCTGGGCGATCTCCTTCACCACCAGGCGGTAGGTCACGGTACTGTCCGCCATGGTGAGGGCGTCGGTGTACCGCAGGTCGATCTCGTGTTGGCTGTGGGCGGCCTCGTGGTGGCTGAACTCCACCTCTATCCCCATCGCCTCCAGCGTAAGAATGGTGTCCCGCCGGATGTCGTTGCCGGCGTCCTGGGGCGTGAGGTCGAAGTAGCCGCCCTCATCCAGCGTTTCCAGGGGTGGCTTGGGGCCCTTGAAGTAGAAGAACTCGAGCTCCGGACCTACGTAGAAGGTGTAGCCAAGCTTCCGGGCGCGGGAGAGGGCGCGCTTCAGCACCCAGCGGGGGTCACCCTCGTAGGGAGTGCCGTCCGGCTGATGGATGTCGCAGAACAGCCGCGCGACGGCGTCCTGCTTCTGGGGACGCCAGGGGAGGAGAGCGAAGGTGTTGGGGTCCGGCATGGCGACCATATCGCTCTCATCGATGCGAGCGAAGCCCTCGATGGAGGCGCCGTCGAAGCCGACCCCCTCCGCCAGCGCGTCCTCCAACTGGTTGATGGTGATGGCGAAGCTCTTCAGGAAGCCCAGGATGTCCGTGAACCAGAGGCGAATGAACTTCACGCCGTGGTCGTGGGCCATCTTAAGCACGTACTCCTGGTCTCTGATCTCCACGTTAGGGTCCAAGGGCATCGCCTACGAGCACCAAGGAGGGCCCGACGCGCCCCCACCACGGGGAGCACCAGGCCTCCTAAGCCGGACTGAAGCCACCGAGCGACTATCAGTGCGATGGTCGCCTGACCATCGGCACGATCGCTAGCGGCAGACAAACAAAAAAGGCGCCGTGGAAGCGAGTTCCACCAGACGCCATTGCCTGATCCCAGGGAGCCTTCGCCGCCCCCAAGTGAGTACACCTGGATCATAGCAGCGCTCCATGCTGCTGTCAAACAAGCTAATGTTGATGGGTCGTGGGGTCGTAAGGTCGTAGGGTCGTAGGAAGAAAGCCTCAAGGGTGCACTCTTGTCCTTTGGGTTTCCTTGGTCTCTTGCCCCTCTTGGTTACAGGGAACTAAGGGACGGAAGGGACCAAAGTGCACCCTCTGAGGCCCCTCCCCCTACGACCCTACGACCCTACGACCCCCTCTGAGGAGTGGCATGGAATCGCTCAAGCTGTTCTGGATCTTCGTTAAGACGAGCATTCAGAACGACACGGAGTACCGTGCGGACTTCTTCACCCAGCTCTTCGTTGTGGCGCTTAGGGCGGCCTCACAGCTCGGTATCCTGTGGGTGGTCTTCTCGCATACCACAAGCTTGGGGGGATGGAGCCGCCCGCAGGTGCTGGCCCTGCTGGGGGTCTACAACTTCATGCTGGGGATGGTGTTCATCATCATCGCGCCCAACATGCGGCAGGTGCTGGAGGACATCCGACAGGGCACCCTGGACTTTGCGCTGCTGAAGCCGGTGGACAGCCAGTTCCTGGTCAGCATCCGCCAGTTCTCAGTGTGGCGCATCTCAGACATCCTGATGGGCCTGGCAATGACGCTCTATGCGACCCACGAGATGGCGCAGACGCTCACCCTAAGAGAGGCTGTGCTCTTCCCGCTCATGCTGCTGAGCGGCGGAGCCATCGTCTACTCGCTCTGGCTAGCCCTGACGACGGCCGCCTTCTGGTTCACGCGCATTGACAACATCGAGATGATCTTCTGGAACGTCTTCGAGGCGGGCCGCTACCCCATCGACGTCTACCCACTTCAGGTCCGGAGGCTTCTGACCTACGGGATCCCTCTCGCCTTCATCACCAGCGTGCCGGCAAGGGCTCTAGGCGGCACTCTCAGCCCGCCCATGGTGGTCGCCTCGCTGGTGCTGGCAACCGCCGCCACCCTTGCCAGTGCCTGGTTTTGGCGCCTAGGCCTCCGGAGATACGGGAGTGCTTCGAGCTGACGGCGGATCACCGCTTCGGGCGACTCCACTGGTACGAACCGATCGCCGCTTCCACGAGGCTGACGAAGACGCTGAGGGTGCCGCCCAAGGATGGCAGCGTGATCGTCGGATACCAGTAGTCGCACGGGCACAGCACCTCGTCTCCCGAGGCCCATGGGTACTCGGCATTCTGCGGATGGGACTCGGGGTCTACCGCTGGTGCCAGGCACTCGACTTCGCGCGCCAGGACCCGGACCTCCCTGTTCACGGCCCGAGACTGCGCGGTGCTCCAGCCCATCGACTGCCGCGCTTGGGGTGACGTGGCGAAGTTGCCCAGGAACCGGTGCAGCACCGTATGAGTCGCCGCGACATCCCCCAAGGAGGCAGTGCTGTCGCGTAGCAGGTAGGCCTTCGCTATCTTCTCACTGGTCATCTGAAGGTAGTGGAAAAGGTGGCTCGGTTCCACGTTCGCCGAAGACACCAGTAGCCTGTACACCCTCAAGTCAGACGCCGCCTGCCTGGCATATGCGTCGGCCCACTGCCGGCCACTCGGCGGCATATGGCTCCAGGTTCTCGCGGACATACCGCGTGGCGTGGAGCAGCGACCATCCGTTAGGTAGCTGGAGTCTGCCATCCCTGACTAGCTGCATCTCCTCTGGGGTGACCTCAGCCACCCGGCTCCAGTAGGGCATCCAGTCCGCTCCGGGGAAGCTGAAGGCCAGGACACAGTCCGACGCGGAGGTGGCAGCCGTTACCTCAAGGAGGCTGATAGGCGTCTCATCAGAGTCATCGCCTCCAACATCAAAGTGGTAGATCTCTGTCATCTCGGGGTCCACCTCGAAGTGCCATCGGATCAGCTCCAGGGCGGCTCGTTCCCGTCCTGTGCCCGACTGTGCTCTATCGACCATCGTAATGCCTCCGGACGCTCGCCCACCAACCTGTGGCGCACGTATGCGGTAGTGACAACAGGCCGGGGCCACAACGTATGCTAGGGACATACTACCGTGCTGCGCCAGAAGGATCAAGCGACCCAACGGGGCCCTACGGAGCCGCGAGGGCGTACACTACGGCGCGCTCCAGGCGCATGGCGGCGCCTCGGGCTCGGGCGGCTTCGAAGGCGAGGTGGCCCAGGGCCTTCCGAAGGCGGGCAACGCAGGCGGGGTAGTCCCAGAGGACGGCGTC
>DASXUI010000064.1:0-20626 GCA_036504955.1 Armatimonadota bacterium | reverse complement strand
GACCGCCACCGCGGGCCTCAACGACACCTTCACCGGCCAGATCACCCTAACGGGTGCCACCGCCGTGAAGTCGGTCTCCGCCATCCTGACGGGCACCGACAACAAGAAGGTGTGGTCGGGCTACGCGGACGTCGTCCCGGATCCCGCCAGCCTGGCTCTGGCCCTCACCGGCCTGGCCCCGCTCGGCCTGCTGCTCCGAAAGCGCAACTCCCGCTAGAGACTACCAGGAGCTGCGTTTGCTACACCGATTGGGGCCTCAGGGCTGGCACCCTGGGGCCTCAGTCGTTACAACCTCCATGCCGCGCGTTTCCACAGTTTGTCGCTTCCAGCCCTCGGGTGGCAAGAAGGTCTCACCACGCCCCAGAGCCGCCCTATCACGGCGCCGCCTTCGATCCGCGAGACGGGTCGGTACGGCTGCGCTGCCTCCAGCGCCTTGCACTCCACAACCGCGTCAGCAGACGATCTGCCCTAACCCATCATGACGCGCGAGGCGCTTGCCCACCGTGCGGGGCGCGGGCTCCCATGTCCACTAGTGCAGGGCGCAGGCTAACCGCGTCAGGGGCGCCTGGGGCCGCACCCCCAAGCGCCCTGAGCGGGCGCGAGCTACAAGAGCTCACGCACTGAAGCGACCTGCAATTGCCATGCCTGGTAGGCCGACCTAGCCCCCTTCGGAGCATAGCTCGCTTCGGCGCCGTACTGAGCGCGGGCCGCCAAGGCGCCGGCATCGGTCTCCGGGCCTGATATCAACTCGTACTACCTGCGGCGAGGGGCGTGCATACGCGGATTGAGGGAGTGGGCGCTACTGGCGCCCCTTCCCGGAGTCATGCCGGGGGGCGCGCTGGACCCGATGGGCGGCGCGGGGGCAAGACTGAAGGGGCCTCGGGGGGAGTTGCGCCCCAGCATGAGAGGGCTCTACCTCAGCCTATAACCATGCGGTGACAGGCACGGACGGGTGACGCAGCGATGGCCCGCGGGAGATGCCCTTCCCGCGGGCCATCGCCATCGCGGCCGAGTCCGGGCCGAATCGCAGCCCGTGCCGCGCGTCCATCTCTTCCGGGGTGCTCCCGCCTCGAGCGTAAGCTGCCGCTCGGAGCGGCGTCCGGGTCTGTTAGCCTGCATCATCCGCGAGAGCGTGTGGAAGCCCGCGCCATGCACGAGGCGCGAGCGCCTCGTGCATTAGGCGGGTTAGGTCAGCCCAATCACCATCCGGAGAACCGCAACGACGTCGCCGATGTCCACCTTGCCATCACCGGCTCTGTCCAGAGCAGCTAGTTGCTCCGGGGTTGGCCTAACCATCCCAACCGCCATGCGGAGGGCGATGAGGACGTCCTGGATGTTGACCTTGCCGTCCCCGTTGGCATCTCCCTTCCCCAAGGCCGGGGGCGTCGTGGTCTTCACTGTCAGCGTTCCGGCCTGAACGGGCAGGACGAACTCCAGGCCTGACGTGTCGCTCGCCCGGAGCACCTGGCCTGACAGGTCGTAGCTGGGTGCCGCTCCGGCTGGGATGTCCAGAGACAACGTTGCCAGCGGCCCCGGAACCATCGGCGCGTCGCCCGCGACGAAGGTCAGGGCGACCCTGCCCGGTTCAGTAGTGTCAGTGGTGAACCCCAGGCCGTCGAGCGCCTTAGCTCCCGCAAGGGTGAGCTGGGGACCACCGGGATCCGCCAGGTTCAGCACCAGGCTCAGCTCCGCCAACAGACCGGCGCCCTCCAGGGACAGCGGCACGTCTACCCGCGACGATGGGGCTCCTGACGCCGAGCCAGTGGTGACCGCGGCCTTAGGGCCCTGCCCATCCGGAGTCGTTACCGCGACCGTCGCCTTGCCCACCACGCCGGCAGAAGCGGCCACCACCGTGGCCGTCCCCGGCGTCACCCCCACAAGGGTACCGTCGGGGTCAATCGTCGCGATGCCCACTGGGTCAACGGACCACTTTACTGTACCGACCTCGATGGGCTGCTTATCGCTTCCCAGGCCCGTGACCAGGTACTCCTGGCTGTCGCCGACGTTCACCTGGGCTTTGCCGGGCACCACCGTCAGCTCCACCAGCTTGGCAACCGCGGCCAGCCGGCCCTCCACGCTCAGGAGACCGGGCGCGGTCTTCGTCTGGATCGACTCTCCCTGGACCCCAGCTACCTGGACTCCGGAGAGGGATAGGCTATAGACGGTGCCAGTGGGAGCCTTCGCCGGAACGATGAACTCGATCGACATCAGATCGCCCGGCTTCAGGGCTCCGGACTCTCCCTCGGCGAGGCCGGTCGCGGTGGTACCCGCGCCGGCGTCGACGTCAACGAGCATCGTGGTACCGGGCGTCGGCACGGGGTTCACCTGCAGTGGCGGGGCGCCCTCGGGCCTCGAGAGTGCTAGTGCCACCGTGAACTGGACACTGACGGCGGCCTCGCCCTGGTAGGTGATGGGCAGGCTTACCCGTCCCCCAGGAGCGGCGGACCCGCTGCCCACGGAGAGCAGAGCCGCCTGGATGGGTGTTAGCCCCCCTAGCAGGAGAGCCGCGACCATCAGCCCCATCAGCCTGTTGTGTTTGCACATGGCAATGGACCTCCTCTCGCTGGACGGCCGAACGGCACGATCCAGCGCGCGGCTGACGAAGCTAGGGCATGATCACCTTCACCGGTACGGGCTCGGGATGAACGGCCAGGAAGTGGGTGTACCCGTTGGTCGTCCGGCTGGAGGCATAGACGTGGAACTGGTAGCACCCACCGCAGCTCGGACGCCACACTCCGCTGGAAGGCAGAGTCACCAGCCCAGGCCCGGACCATGAACCGGTCCCCGCGTGGAAGTTGTAGCTGTCGGAGCCTCCAGCCACCACCGGCGGCGTGCAGCCTGCCCCGCTCTCGCCCAGAGGGCCGGAGACGAAGGTCACGTAGCTCATGAGGTTGCCGCTCACGTCGGAGACGTAGGTGTCGAGGGTGAACCCATCGGGAGCCGCCCCGAGCGTGATCACGTCGCACGGCCCCACCGCCACTCCTCCACGCCGCACGGTGAGGTGGGCCGATGGGGGCGTGTTCACGATGCGCATCAGGAGGCTGTTGTCGGGGTCACCGGGCGAGGATACCACGTACCCCAGGACAGGCGACCAGGTGGTGATCTCGACCTTCAGCTCCTCCATGCCGTCGGCGCCGGTGGTCCACTCCGAGATGATATCCCTGAGATACCAGTTGTCGTCGTCGCCCAGAGCCGGCACGTTGACCCACCCGCCCGAAGCGGGTGTGATGGTTCGGTACCGAAGCTCGCCATCGGGGTCCAGATGGTAGTTGCCAAAGGCCTGCATGATGGCGGACCAGTCCGACCACCCTGCCCCGGAGTTGTGCCGGTGGATGACGCGGTACTTAAGCGCCCCTTGGGAGCGCAGGAACGCCCAGTTACCGAAGATCTGGAGAGTACCCCCAAAGGGAGCATCCTGGGCCGGCAGGTAGTAGCCAGGGTCCGTGGTCGCTAGGCCGGTGACCTGGCTGATCTTCTGCCGGGGAATCAGCCCAACACCCCGGAACCATCGGCCCAGCCCAAGGCCGGTGCCGCCGACAGGCCGCGTCGCCAGCAACAGGGTGGTGAGGTTCGTGAAGTCGTTGCAGAACGACGCCGGCACTTCATCGAGGAAGTTGGGGGTCTGGGAATTGATCCGCGTTCCCATCCGAACAGTCCGGCTCTCCTGGTTGGCCGTCCACGTGGAGGGATCCGCCTTCAGTTCGGAGAGCTTGAAGGCGAACTCGAATTGCCTGTGGGGAACGGCAGAGTTCAGGGACGCCCCGAAGCCCGTCGCGCCACGGGAGTCACAGTCTTGCATCCCCGTCCACGCACAGGTACCCACGTAGTTCTGCACCGCAAGGCGGGTTGTGTCGTTGAGGTTGAGCGCCGGCAGGGTCACACGGTCGACCGGAGAGATGAGGTCCATCAGCCGAGCGCTG
Source organism: Armatimonadota bacterium (assembly GCA_036504955.1). Taxonomy (GTDB): domain Bacteria; phylum Armatimonadota; class DTGP01; order DTGP01; family DASXUI01; genus DASXUI01. The sequence continues at coordinate 16,706 of DASXUI010000064.1, read as the reverse complement.
GGCGCAAAGATGTCCACTGGGTTCTTGATCTGCTTGGTGGGCAGGCCCGGAAACGGCATGATGATCACCGGTGGCGGCTCGGGGATGGGCCGGTTGAAGATGATCTTGGACACATCCACGATGGGGAGCAGAAGGTCCTTGTTGGGCAGTGGGTACAGGAAGGGGAGCGTGACCTTGAGCCCCGGCACGAAGAGGGGGGCGTAGTTTGTATCCACTCCTGGGGAGATGTTCCGATCCTTGTCGATATCGAAGCTCACCCAGTAATAGTCGCCCCAAGGGGAGCTCTGAAGGGGCTTGTCGTTGGTGGTGTCGCCGGTGACGTCCAGGAGGATGTAGAGGTTTTCCTCATCGTTCTGAATCATCATCACGCCGTGGGGAAGGGTAAGGTGGCCCGCCGAGCCCCACTCGGCGCTGGTTCCCAGTCCGTTGATGGTGGGAGCCGGATCAGCCCATCGGCTGAGGCAGAAGGCGCCGGAGGGGATGGCAGACGCTCTGCCGGCGGCTAGAAGAAGCGTAAAGGCACCCAGGAGCCCGAGGGCTTGGGGAAGCGCACGTCGCTTATGGAGCATGGTGGTTCCTCCCAAAGCACTGCCGCTGTGGGCACCTCTCGCAGGAACACGCCATGGGGGACCCATCGGGCCCCGGACTTCACTCGCTCCCAAGGCGGCACCCACTACGAGGCGCCAGCTCTGTAACCAACAGCCTAGTCGCCCGCTGCCTACTTGTCAACCTGCCTGCTCTACGCGTGGACGCTAGGGCAGACGGCCTCTCTACTGCGTGGCTGCCTTGGCACAGGCTTAAGGTTCCACATTCGGCGCCGCGATGTAGAGCGGAATCGCCTGGGGGAGGGTCGTAGGGTCGTAAGGTCGTAGGGTCGTAGGGGAAGGGCCTCAGAAGGTCCACCTTGCGTCCCTTTGGTCTCTTAGGCCCCTTCAGCCAAGGACTCAAGTTGGACGCTCTGAGGTCCCTCCCTACGACCCTACGACCCTCTCAGAAGTAGTGCGTGATGCTTGACACCAGGCCGTTGCCCAGTTCGTCGGGGAGGGCTCGGCGGTTCCACTGGTACTCGAGCTTGAATAGGAAGCTCTCAGTTAGCCGGCGGTTCACGCCGAGCACGGTGCGGGAACGCTGGAAGCCCGGCTGGGAGGTGTCCGTGTTCGCCTGGCTGTAGTGGACCACCGGCGTCCACGGCCCGAGCCGGTAGCTGGCCTGAACGTAGTAGCCGTTCATGCCCGGAGGCACCCCGGCAGCGGCGGCCGCTCCGTCTCTTGCCAGGCTAACCCGCGCCCACTCGCCCATCAGGGTCAGCGGGCCGCGCCGGTAGGTCAGGTCTGCTCCTAACATGCTCAGGGGAAGCGTGCCGGCATCGTTCCATCTGCCCCGGTAGCCGGACACCCCGACCTCCAGGCCCCCCAGGGCCGTTACCCCCAGACGTCCCACCAACGCCTTGCTCCCGTTGTTATCCTGAAGGCCTTCCGGCCGGGCCTCCCTGAGTCCCTTCCCCGAGCTCGCGCGGCCGTGCAGGCCGTTGACTACGTAGGCCTGGTAGTTCAGACCCACACTCGGCCGCAGCCGCGCCGACCCGCTGACGCCCACCCCCGACTCCGTCCAGGTAGTGGGGACCACCAACTGGTCCACCAGGGGACGGTCTGTAAGCTCGCGCAGAGGACCGTCGTGCAGTACGTTCAGTCGGTTGAAGGGCACCAGCACGGCGCCGGCCCGCAGCGAGAGCGAGGGCAGCGCCAGGTACTCGACGTAGGCCTGCTCAACGGAAACCTCGCCCCCTGTCTCGGCGTTGCCGCCATGCTCGAACTCTACCTCGCTGTTGAAGAAGAGCTGCTTCCCCAGCCGCGAGGAGATGCGGGGCACCAGACGCAGCTGGTCGAAGGTGCTGTGGCCTCGACGCTGGGCACGGAAGGTGAACTCGGAGTAACCACCCAGGGCGGTTCGGGGACCGGTGGGCACCCCACGTCCCCCGGTGGCGGGGATGGCAGCGGCTGGAACCGGCTGGTCCCCGCGCCCGGGCTGACCAGCGGCCGCGTCCAACTGCTTCTGGAGCGCATCCATCTGCCGGCGCAGCTCCTCCATCCGGGTGCGCAGCTCCTCCAGCGACGGCGGTGCCTCTGGGCCCTGTCGACCGGAGCCCGGCGGCTGGCCGAGTCCGCTGAGGCTGTGGCCGTTCTGCTCGTAGTAGCGGCCAGCCCCCGTAAGGGCTCCTCCCCCATCTGGGCTGGCGTGGCAGTAGGCGCAGGGCTTGCCTTCTCGCACGGAGTACTCGGGAAGCGCCCAGGCACCCTTGGGGTGGGCTGCCGCCAGACACCCAAGGGCGATCACCAGAGCAGGCCCGACCCAACCCCCCGCTCTCGGCCCCCCTTCTCGCGCCCTTACGCCCTTCGAAATCCTTCTCATACCCAGGTCTCCTCTCAAGGATGCCACTAATGCGACACATGCGCATATTGGCCTACTGCCGATCACCTTCATGGAGCTCCTGGCCCCTTGGTTGGAGAAGCCGGGCCCATCTCCGAGCTTGCCGGCAGCCAGGCCGCACACGAAGGCCAATATGCGAACCAGTCGCACCTCCGTCTACCGTCACCCAGTGACCCACCTGCCTACAGGCGTTCCACGTGAGGCCCGGCCCAGGCCGCGCCGTAACCGAACAGTGCCGGCAGGGCTGGGCCGCGCGGAGCTTCGCTTAGGCATGGACCCAGTAAGGCAGGCCGCGCGAGGCGAAGCGAATGCCGCATCGTCTTCTTGCGACTGGATTGCATCACCCTCTGTTCTTCAGCTTACCAGGGCCGCTCGCCGGCTGTCAAACCGCCAGACCCACACCCAGGCGCCGTACCTTGCCGTCACACTGACCCCGGCACGCCGGCCCTTCCGCGCCTCCCACGGTTGCCTGGGTGTGACCCCCGGGCCGGCTCCCGAGGAGTACGCGATCAGGTGTGCCCTCGCCGGTCCTGCCGGATGGACAGCCAGAGGAGGACTGCCCTCCCAGGTGGCGCATATGCATAGTGACTGGTCCGCGCGAGGGAGCGAGGCGTCGTTCGGAGCGCTCCACGGGCCCCGGAGCAGCCATAGGCGCGAAGGGAGGCTAAGCGAGATGAGGATTCCTGCCTGCATGGCAGCCAAGGGCCTGGCGTTCGCGCTGGGGTTGGCCGTCCTGGCACTGCCGCTTCCGGCGCATGCCGTCGGCGTGAACGACTTTCAGGCGCGCGTCTACACCAACGCGGCCGGAAAGAAGCTCCCCTACCGCCTCTTCGTGCCCAAGGACTACTCGGCCGACCGGCAGTACCCGCTGATCCTGTTTCTGCACGGCGCTGGCGAGCGCGGAAGCGACAACAGAATCCAGGTAAGCCAGCCGGAGCGGGTAGTGTGGGCCGACAAGACCCGGCAGGACAAATGGCCCTGCTTCTTCGTGGCGCCACAGTGCCCAAGCGGGCAGCAGTGGGTGGACGTCCCTTGGAGCGCGGGCTCAGGGAAGATACCCGCCAAGCCCAGCGCCTCCATGGCCCTCGTGATGGAACTGCTTCCCACCCTGGTGAAGGAGTTCCGCATCGATACACGCCGGCTCTACATCACGGGGCTCTCCATGGGCGGCTATGGCACCTGGGACCTTCTTGCCCGCCGTCCCGACTGGTTCGCGGCGGCGATGCCCATGTCCGGTGGCGGCGACGAGTCCATAGCCCCCCGCATCTGCCACATCCCCATCTGGAACTTCCACGGCGGCGCGGACACCACGGTGCCGGTCTCCCGCTCCCGGAACATGATCGCGGCACTTCAGAAGGCCGGCGGCACCCCGCGGTACACGGAGTACAAGGGCGTGGGGCATGACTGCTGGGGCAAGGCGAACGCGGAGCCGGAGCTGGGCCCGTGGCTCTTCTCTCAGGTACGGGCGGTGGGCGATCTGAACGGTGACGCGGCTGTCACCTCCCGCGACGTCGTCATCGCCCTGCGCTGCGTCGCCGGCCTCATCGCCCCCGCGGACGCCCCCCTCTGGGCAGGGGACCTCGACGGGAACGGCGTCATCGACACCCTGGACGCCCGCCGGATCCTGGAGATTGCTGCGGGCATCGCCGTCCCCTAGCCTGCGTAGTCTACGAGAGCGTGTGGAATCCCGCATGATGCATGTTGCGCAAGCGCCTCGTGCATCATGCGGGCCAGCTCACAGGCGCACGCTTCGCCCTGTCCCGATACCCAACGTGACCCTCCAAGCGTGCCGCTCCTGGAGGGTCACGCTGCGTTTGGCCCGCGTTCCAGAGTAGAGCTGCTCCCCCCGACTCGCGGCTGAGACAGGCTCTTCCGCCAGCCATCGCCTCCCGCCCACCCAAAACGGCTTCGCCCCGCCGTGTTACACAAGACGGGCCGCGACCACGCCTCGTTGGGGGTCCGCCTGCACATCCGGCCTTCGGAGGTCATCTTCCTTATACTGGTAAGGGGCAGACGGGGGCCGGCTCAACGATCGCCCTCCCTCTTGTGCCCTTGGTTGGGACAGCCTGGCACTCGGGCCAGGCTGTCCTGACAGGAATACTACCGCACGAGTTACCCGCCGGTGTGGCTACCAGCGGCGGCTCAGGAGGATGAGGCTATGGGTGTACCCGCGGACGAGCTGTTGGCTCGGATCGAGGCAGCGGAAGCAAGGTTGGAACTCGCGGAACGAACAGCGCGGTCGGCACGCGAGGAGTGTCGGCGATGGTCAAGGCGGTTCAAGGGGGCCTGCGCTCTCGGAGCCGCGGTGGTGATCCTCGGGCTGGTGGGCGGCCCGGCGACGCGCGCGGTGGCTCAGGGCTACGGCGCGACTCTGCAGCAGCTTCTATCCAGAGTCACCGCCCTGGAGTCCTCTGCCCAGAACCAGGGCGTCCGGCTCCAGAGCCTGGAGAGCAAGACCCAGTACCTGTCGGTGAGCGGCACCGAGGTCTACCTGACTGGGGCCAACCTTCACGTCGTCAATGGAATGGGCGGGACCGAGACAACTAACGGCCTAGGCAACCTGATCGTTGGATACGATGAGCTGCGCTTCGGCGTGCTGGGCAACCGCTCGGGCAGCCACAACATCGTCACGGGCATCCTCAACGACTACTCGTCCTTTGGGGGCATCATCGGCGGGTATGCGAACTCCCTGAGCGGGGGTGAGGCGTTCTGCGTAGGCACGCAGAACACCGCCTCCGGCACCCAAGCCTGCGTCAGCGGAGGCGCGCTCAGCTCGGCCACCGCACCCTACAGCTCCGTCAGTGGAGGCCAGAGCAACACAGCCAGCGCCTACTATTCCTCCGTCACCGGAGGGGTATCGAACACAGCCTCCGGCCTGTTTGCCTCCGTGAGCGGCGGGCAGAACAACCTGGCCAGTGAGCAGTCCTCATCGGTTGGCGGCGGAAACGCCCGGCAGACTGCGGCGGGCGTGATCGCTGGATGGGCTGCCGGCAGTCAGGCAGCCGGCGGCCTCACTCCCGGCAACTTCTCCTCGCCTTTGGTCCGGCAGCATACGCCTCCACCTATCGATGTCATAGAGGCCAAGCGAGGCATCACCTTCGAGGCACGAGCGCCCCGAAGGTGATGCCCAAGCAGGCCCCATCGATGGCAAGGCCCCCGTCCTCCACCCTCCGGACCCCGTATCACCGGCCCTTCTTCGCCAAGGCCGCCGCCACGGCGTTCGCCTGAGCCTGGGTCTGGGAGCCCCACATCGTCCTCGGGCTGAAGGTCTGCGAGGCCTTGTAGGCGCGGGCGTGTTGATCGGCGAAGACGAAGTTCGTTTGGTTGCTGGGCGGGTGGTACCCGATCTCCTGGTCCGTGTAGCCTGGGTAGATGTCCCCGCAGCCGTAGGTGGTCTCGCTGATCAGCACGAGGTTGGAGGGATCGGTGATCTCCGCCTCCTCGCGTGGCCGCTGCATGCCGCCGTCGAAGGGCGCGTTCTCGTGGAAGAAGAAGCTGTTGTACGCGTAGCTGATGGGGAGCTGGGCCTCCGGCTTGTCCTTCCAGGGGGCCAGGCAGTTGGTCTCGTCGCCCAGGCAGCCGGGTCCGCAGTCGGCCTTCTTCCAGAGCGAGTCGTTGGAGGGGCAGGCGTAGACCTGCAGAGACTTGAGGTAGGGCAGCAGCGCCCGCTTCCAGTTGTAGTTGGTACCCTGCAGGTCGCCGCCCGTGTTCGCGTGCAGCGGCAGGGCGGCCGTGGGGAAGCGGTTCATCGGGTAGGCCCCGTCCCAGGTACCCAGGTACGAGGCGGCAGCGGTTGCCATCTGCTTGGTGTTGCTCATGCAAGCGGTCATCCGGGCCTTCTCCCGCGCCTGCGCGAACACGGGGAAGAGGATGGCGGCCAGTATGGCGATGATGGCGATCACCACCAGCAGCTCTATCAGCGTGAAGGCACGTCTCACCAGCCTGCCCTCCTTCCCTCGCACGGCACCTCTGGGCCTCGCCCTCGGCTAGCTCACCACCGGCGCCGCGCGAATTCGCCGGAGCTTCGCCGGATGCTCACCTTACCCCCAGGTTCCCATCAGCCGAGCCCACTCCTTCCCCGCCGCACTGGAATCCCTGACGCGAGCCCCACACGAAACGGAACGCTTCGAGGCCGACGCCCAGCCTTGCCCCAGGAGATCCCCAGCGCGACGCTCAACAGATCCCTTGGGAGCCCCCGCCTGGACTGACCGTCCTGATCCGGGCCACTGACGCCAGCGCCGGCAGCATTGGCCGCCCATGACTGCAGCCTCCGCCGGTGCCCCCAGAGCGGTCTCCCGCCGGTTGCTCGTTGCAACCCAAGCCAGCGGCCAGGAACTGCGCCACCACCAGGACACCAAGACAGGCTAAGCTTGGTTCTCTCTGTGCTCCTCTGTGCCCTCTGTGTCTCTGTGGTGGGACGGTTCCTGCTGCCCTGTAGGTGAAGCAGCCCCTTGCCGCTGGCTATGAAAGGAATCCCATGGTGCAGGAAGTGCTTCAGAGCTGCCTCTTCTGTGTTGTCTGCCTGGCTGCCGCGGCTCTGGGCTCCAACGCCGGGGCCGAGGGCCGGATTGACCGCCACGCCCTGGTGGAGCGGCATCGCCTGGTGAACACCCAGCTTGACGAGCACAGCCCCACCCAGGTAGGCAACGGTCACTTCGCCTTTGGCGCGGACATCACCGGCCTTCAGACCTTCGTGCCCTTCAACACCCTCTCCGACTGGGGCTGGCACAGCTTCCCGCTGCCCCCCGGCGAAGCCCTGGGCAACTTCGAGGGCGAGCTGTGGGACACCAACGGCCGGAAGGTAGCCTACCCCAGCGGCAGCCCGAACCACAAGGCCCTGTCGGACTGGCTCTACCACAACCCGCATCGCTTCAACCTGGGCCGGCTGGGCCTGCTGCTGAGGAAGGCGGACGGCACGGCCGCCACGGCCGCCGACCTGACCGACCCCCGCCAGGAGCTGGACCTGTGGACGGGGCTCATGCACAGCCGCTTCCGCATCGAGGGCGTGCCGGTGGAGGTGGTGACCTGCTGCCATCCCACGCGGGACGCGGTCGCGGTGAGGGTGAAGTCGCCGCTCGTGGCTTCGGGGCGGATCAGCCTCCGACTGGAGTTCCCCTACGACGATGAGCGAGAGTTCGCGGAGCACCTGGGCGACTGGTCGAAGCCCGAGGCCCACACCACCAGACTCACGCCACGTGGGGACCGGTCGGCACAGTTCGAGCGGCGGATGGATGAAGCCCGGTACTCCGTGGCCCTCCGGTGGGCGGGTGGCGCGAGGCTCTCTCAGACGGCTCCGCACTTCTTCCTGCTGACGCCGGGCGGAGGCGACACTCTGGAGGCGACCTGCGCCTTCTCGCCTTCCCCCATCGAGAGCGAGACGCCGACCTTCGCGACGGTCCGAAGCGCGTCGTCCCGCCACTGGCCGCGCTTCTGGCAGAGCGGGGGCGCCATCGACCTCTCCGGAAGCGGGGACCCTCGGTGGCGCGAGCTGGAGCGGCGGATCGTCCTGTCCCAGTACCTGATGGCGGTGAACGAGGCCGGCTCCCAGCCACCGCAGGAGAGCGGGCTGGTGAACAACGGCTGGAACGGCAAGTTCCACCTGGAAATGACCTGGTGGCACGACGCCCAGTACGCGCTGTGGGATCGCTGGGACCTGCTGAACCGGTGTTTGAGCCTCTACCCCAACCTGCTGAGCTCCTCGAAGCAGCGGGCCCAGGGCCAGGGCTTCGAGGGCGCGCGTTGGCCGAAGAACATCGGGCCAGAAGGTCGGGAGTCGCCCCACCCCTGCAACGCCAACATCCTCTGGCAGCAGCCCCACCCCATCCTGTTCGCGGAGCTGGACTACCGCGCCCACCCCACGCGCAGGACCCTCAACAGGTGGCGCGAGGTTGTCTTCGCCACCGCCGACTTCCTGGCGTCGCGTGCCTACCACAACGCCGCCAAGGACACCTACGAGATTGGCCCCCCAATCTACGTGGTCTCGGAGAACACAGATCCCCGTTCCACGCTGAACCCCGCCTTCGAGCTCTCCTACTGGCGCATGGGGCTGTCGCTGGCCCAGGAGTGGCGCCGACGTCTCGGCCTTCCCAAGGAGGAGCGCTGGGACCGCGTGCTGACGCATCTGGCTCCGCTGCCCACGCAAGACGGCCTCTACGTGCTCTACGAGGGAGTTCAGGGCATGTGGACCCGCCTCAACTACGAGCACCCGGCCCTCGTCGGGACCTACGGCTGGCTGCGCGGCGACGGCGTGGACCTGCCGACCTTCCGCCGCACCTTCGACAAGGTCCTGAGCACCTGGGACCTCAACCGCACCTGGGGCTGGGACTTCCCGGTCCTGGCGATGGCGGCGGCCCGGCTGGGCGAGGGCGAGAAGGCGGTGGACCTTCTGCTCCACCCCTCACCCGGCTTCCGGTTCGATGCCCGGGGCCTTGCCACGGGCGGCCCCTTCCCCTACTTCCCCTCCAACGGCGGTCTGCTCTACGCGGTCGCGATGATGGCCGCCGGCTGGGACGGCGCGCCCAACAGCCACGCGCCCGGCTTCCCCCAGAACGGGCAGTGGACGGTCCGCTGGGAGGGACTGTCAACGGCCTTCTAGCTGCTCGGCCGCCGAGCCAGGATGCAGACCGCTGCCCGGTCACCCGGCCACCGACCCGACCCGGCGCCACGGATCATCGCCAACCCCCAACCTCTGAGGCCCCGGTGGCGCGGGCGTCCCGCCTGCGGCTCGGCCGCAGGCGGAGCGAACCCTCAGCCCGGACTTGGCGCCATCCTACCCCAGGCCTCCCAGTGGCGCCCAAGGCGGTTGGGGCGCAGGCGTCCCGCCTGCGCGGCGTCGCTCAGCCACGGGTGATGGTCCACCTCCGGCCCATCCCCCGTGTCGCGAGCAAGATGCTCGCGCCCGGCGCGAGCGTCCCGCTTGCGACTCGGCCGCAGGCCGAGCAGGGCCTTGCCCCTCGGCCGGTGGAGAGCGGCCCCGGCGGGTCGGGCAGGAGGAGCGACGTCGCCGCGCAGGCGAGACGCCTGCGCCCCAACTGCCTCTGGTGCTGGCCGGCGGCAAGGGAGAAAGGCGTCGGCAGGCCGGAGTGCGTCAGGACTTGCTCGGCCTTCGGCCGCGAGCCGCAAGCGGGACCCTCGCGCCGAGTGCGAGCAAGACGCTCGCGCCACGGGGAACAGGTCGGTGGCCTGGGAGGGAGGCGCAGCTCTGGTCAGGCGGGTGAACCCCTCTCGGCCTGCGGCCGAGAGGTGGGTCAAGGGGGGTGGGGTGACACCGGTTCGCGGAGGCCCGGAGGGTTATCATAGGGGGCCCCTCGCTCTGGCTAGCCCGCGCCTCTGGGCGCTGGGCGACCCGCCAGGCGAGGCTGATGAGGGGCCGAGCAAACACAACGGCCGGGGCACTGAGGGAGTGCCCCGGCCGCTCAACGTCTGGAAACCTATGGCGGAGAGGGTGGGATTCGAACCCACGGTCGACTTGCGCCGACAACGGTTTTCGAGACCGTCACCTTCAACCACTCGGACACCTCTCCGCGGAGGGTCGCGAACCGGGCCTCTGCTAGAGGCTCGTCGTCTTCTCTACCTTGCGTCCAAGACATGATACCACACGCCGTTCGCGGATCTCTAGCCTGAGCTTCTCACCAGAGCGTGCGGAAGCCCGCGCCCTGCACGACGCTCAAGCGACTGATACATCATGCGAACTGGACGGAAGCGCTAGCGCATTGACCGCGACCGGAGGGCGGCCGCGACCAGCGCGGCAAGGGGTCTGAACGGAGGGGAAAAGGAGAGTACCCTGGGAGGGAATCGAACCCCCGACGCCCGCCTTAGGACGGCGGCGCTCTATCCGCTGAGCTACCAGGGCCCAACCTTCGACAGTATATCACAGGCTTTGGGGGCTGAGAAGAGCTCCCGGAGGCCGGTAGTGGCTCGCCGGAGGCCAGTGGCCTGCTTGAGACTGAGGGCCCCTCGCGTGGTGGATGCGAGAGGCCCTCGGTAGTGTCAGCCTTGGCGTATCCCCGGGGAGCCAGGATGGCGAACCGTGCCGCCTATCCGACTCCTGACGTCGATCATTGGGCGACGATGGGGATGACAGTCTGCAGCTCGCCAGGAGCGTACGCGCCCACGACGTAGGCGCCCGCCGGCAATTGCAGACTGTAGGTACCGTCGGCGCCGGCCGTGGTGCCCAGCCCCACGATGTAGAAATCGGACGGCTGACCGTCGGCCGAGCGCTGGTTGAGAGACACCGTAGCCTGGCCAACAGCCTTGCCTCGGGTGTCGGTGACCTTGCCGGAAACCTGTCCGGTGCTTGGGGGAACCGCGAAGACCGGGATCACCAGATCCTGGACGGTGTCCGCCGGCACCTGCAGCGCGGTCACCAGCTTCTTCAGGGTCACGTAGTACGCCGAGCCAATCTGCCTGGTGCTGTTGACGGACAGGTCGTAGGTCCCGGGCAGCACGTAGAAGGAGTAGGCGCCATCCTGAACGACGGCGGAGGAATCCGCCTTGTTGGCACTCCCAGCAGCCCTCAGCATCACCAGCACGGTGCCTCCAAGCGCACTGTTGTCAGCCATGGTGACCTTGCCGGATAGCTTCACAAGCAGGGGGACACTCAGGTTCGCCGTCATGTCGCCCGCGACCACCACGGGAGTCGGCAGGTCGATGGTGGAGATCGTGAAGCCTCCGAACTGCAGGGGCTTGAACCCGGAGCCCATTTGCTTATAGGCGGCGGCGAGGCCAGGGACGCCAGGGTCCTCCGGGAAGCCAGGGATACCCGGGATGTCGATGCTGAAGCTCATCACCGTGACACGGACGTGGTACGTTCCCGCGGGCAGGTCCACCTCGTAGCTCCCCGTGGGGGCGGAGGCAGTGCTGCTTGCGGTTAGGGGCACGTTGTCCGTCTGCTGAAACTGGACGGTCTGAACCATGAACCCCGTGTTGGCTAGCGTCACCGTGCCCGTAACCTTGTTCAGCTTAGGGGTCGCGGGGAAGGTGAGGTCCTTCACGGTGTCGCCACTCACGCTCACCTGCTCCGAGGAGGTGTAGGCGAGGTCCAGGCTCCCCAGGTTGCCGGTCGAGACAGTTCGCTCCAGCGAGACATTGTAGGCGGCGGGGGCCACGCCAAGCTTGTAGCCCTGGCCCACATCGTCAGTGGAGCCGATCCACTTCCCGGCGGCATCTTTCAGGCTGATGGAACCGCTGATCGAGACGCCCTGGGCATCCAGCAGCCTCCCCGTCAGCAGGAAGCCGTCCGGCAGAGCCACGTCTTTGGTAACGGCGCCGCTCACGTCAACCGGCGCGAACTCAGGAAGCAGCACCGTGGTCGAGGGGGGCTCGCCGGGCATCGTCGCGGGCAGAGGCACGAGACCCGCCACCGCTTTCAGGATCGCCACCGCGTCAGCGATGCCTATCTTGCCATCGCCCATGGCTCGGCCACCGGTACCCTGAAGTGGGCTCACGTCCCCTACCTGCAGCTGATCGCCCTGAGGTTGGGTCATCCCAACCACAATCTTAAGGGTTGCCACCACATCGCTTATGTCAACACGGCCATTCCCGTTCATGTCGCCGGGCACGAGAGCCGCGCTGGCGGACGATGCCAGGGCGCCCACCAGCACTAGACTGGCGCCGAAGCGCCTGAGGATTCCAAACATCCGACCAACCTCCCATTCAACAGCGGTACTTCAGCCTGGTATCCCCGGCCGTGCTCGCCGGGGCCCGCGTCCACGCCAGCCTTGCAGCCGAGCACGTAGGTTGTAGCACCAAACGGTCACAGTCGCGGGCTGCCAGCCACTCCGTCCCAGAGGTCGACGGCCCCAGCGGGTCCCCGGCACTGGACGTGAGTGGGCCCAGAAACGGCGGGCCTTAGGTCCCCTCCTGGCTACTTCTCAGATACCATGACCCGGTAAGCCCCTCCTTCCTGCGGCGTCTCGTGCCGACGCTCGATTGTCGCCCTCCGGCGCCCTCTGCTATAATGGGAACCGACCAAGGGGGAGGAGATACAGGCATGGGGTTGCTCAGAAGAGACGAGTCCCGCCTCCGGACCGCCGTGCGGTCCAACGTCCCCAGGACTCCCGCGCGTGACACCCCGCGGTCCCGCCCTGGGAGGGAGAGCTGTCTCTTGCTCTCCCAGGCCGTGTTGGTCCTGGTCCTCTTGCTTCCACACGCATCCGCCGCCCCCGAGGCGCCGTCAACCCCTGCCTCCACCTCCCACGCCCTGGAGCTGATCCGGTCCGGCAGCCCGGAGAAGGGGCGCCTGATGCTGGAGGCCGTGCTTCGCGCCGACGCTCGCGACGGGCTTGCCGAAGCCTGGCTAGGCAGCCTCCACCTGCGCGCCAACCGTCTGCCGGAGGCCGCCGGTCACCTGTCCAAGGCAGCTCAGCTTCGCCCTTCGGACCCTCAGGTGTGGAGCAACCTGGGCAGCGTTCGGGCACTTCAGGGCGATGTGGCCGGGGCCCGCGCCGCCTTCGAGAAGGCGCTGACCCTAAGGCCCGGCCTCCCAGAGGCAGCCCTGAACCTGGGGGCCCTGCTGTCGGACAACAAGAACCCCACTGCCGCCCTACCGTACCTCCGGGCGGCCGTGGCCGCGCGCCCCTCGGACGCGCGCGCTCACTTCCTGTTGGGTCAGGCGCTCTTCGCCACGCCCCAGCGCGCGGATGCCCTGAAGCCCCTCGCTGCCGCAGCCCGCCTGTCGCCCCGCACCGCGTCCTACTGGTCCTCTCTGGCCCGAGCGCAGTTCGTGCTGGGCAAGAAGTCCGATGCCTACCGCTCCTACAAGCGCGCGGCCGAGTTGGCCCCGGACCGCTACGTCTCGCAGGCTGCCGCCGGCAGGGCCGCCCAGGTGGCTCAGGACCTGCCTGGGGCCCTCAGGTACTGGAGCGCCGCCGAAGCGCTGGACCCCAAGCAACCCGAGGCCCCTTACCGGCTCTTCGTGGTTCACGCCCAGCAGTCCCAGTATGTGAAGGCTGAGGCCGATGTCCGACGGGCACTCGCCCTCACCCCCAAGAACGCGGAGATGCTGAATAGCCTGGGCTGGGTCCTCTGCCGCCAGCAGCGTGACGCGGAAGCGCTGCCCATCTTCCGCCAGGCCCTGACTCTCAGACAGGACTCACTGCCCATACACCGGAACCTGGCGATCGCCCTCGCACAAACCGGCCACGCCGAGGAGGCCATCGCGGAGTGGCGACAGGTGCTGAAGCTCGCACCGGCTGATGGCCCCGCGCACCTCCAGCTCGCGGACCTACTCAGAGCGCAGGGCAGCTACCGCGACGCCGCCGACCACTATCTGTCCGGCGCCAAGGCTGCTCTTGGTCGTGGAGACAAACAGGCCGGCGCCCAGGGCCTCTGCGGCTTGGGTCTCTCACGGCAGGCCCAGTCGGACTTGGCCGGGGCGGAGGGGGCCTATCGCCAGGCTCTGCGGGTGCTCCCCGGCTCGGCGGCAGCCTGCAACAACCTGGGCACGCTGGCCGAGAAGCGAGGGAAGCCTGACGAGGCAGTCGAGTGGTACCGCAAGGCCCTCCTGGCCGATCCGCGCCAGGAGGACGCCAGGGCCAACCTACAGCGCCTGACCCCCAGCGCCGGATGAGCGATCAGCCCTTCCTTACCGGTATGCCGCCGTTGCGGGACCTGGGCCTGGTGGTCAACCCCAACAAGCCCCGAGCGCTCGCAAAGGCCCGGACCCTTGCGGCCTGGCTCGAGGGGCAGGGCTGCACCCCCAAGGTACCGTGGTTCCTTGCCGGTCGCACCGAGCCGGACAACCCCCGCTCCCTGGACTACCTGGAGGGCAGCCAGGCCTTGGTGGTCCTGGGTGGCGATGGGACGCTGCTGGCGGCCTCGCGCTTTGGCGCCCCACGGGCTCTGCCGATGCTGTCGATCCGCTTCGGCGGCTTCGGCTTCCTCGCGGAGGCCGAGCCTCAAGAGGCCCAGAGAGCCGTGGCTTCGCTGCTGGAGGGAAGGTACGGACTGGAGGAGCGGATCCTCCTGTCCACCCACCTGCACCGCGACGGAATCGTGACCTGTTGTGGCCTGGCGCTGAATGATGTGGTCATCACCCGGGGCGCCCTCTCCAGAGTCGTCCTGCTGCGCACGGAGACGCAGGACGGGCTGGTGTCCGTCTACTCGGCCGACGGAGTGATTGTCTCAACCCCTACTGGGTCGACCGCCTACTCCCTCTCGGCGGGAGGCCCGCTGGTGCATCCGGGCCTCGCCGTGCTGCTGGTGACGCCCATCTGCCCGCACAGCCTGAACGCCCGCACCGTGGTACTGCCGGATTCCTCCGGCGTGCGGCTGACCCTGGAGTCCTCGGATGAGGCGATGCTAACCATAGACGGCCAGGTGGGGCTGCCGGTGCAGACCGGCGACGTCATTCAGATCTGCCGTTCCGAGACCCCCGCTCGGCTCATCACCTTCGGCCATGAGTCCTTCTTCGATCGCCTCCAGAGTCGCCTTCGCTGGGGCGACCGCTTCCGGCAGTGATCCCGCCCACCCAACCCGCGTAGTGCGCGGCACTCGCGCGCGGGGCGCGGCGCGGGCTTCCACACGCTCTGGTGCACAGTTCAGGCTAACCGGCATGCTGACCGAGATCCAGATTCGCAACTTCGCCCTCATCGACCGGGTGGACCTGCGCTTCCAGCCCGGACTGAACGTCCTCACGGGGGAGACGGGCGCCGGGAAGTCGATTGTCATCGACGCCATCGGTACCATCCTGGGCGAACGCGCCGGGGCCGACCTGATACGTACGGGGGCCGAGCGCGCCAGCATCCAGGCCAGCTTCTCCCTCGACGCGCCGGAGGGTGTGGACGTGGAGGGGTCCGGTACCGAGAGCGGCTCCCTGGCCGTCGAGATGGCGGAGGAGGGCCAGCTGCTCATCTCTCGGGAGCTGGTCCGCAACGGGCGCGCCTCCATCCGAGTGAACGGGCGCCCGGCCACCCTCGGCACCGTGCGCGAGGTCAGCGCGTCGCTTCTGGACCTTCACGGCCAGCATGAGCACCAGTCACTCTTGGACCCGAAGACCCACCGGCAAGTGCTGGACAGCCTCGCCGGCAAGGAGGCACTCTCACTGGTACAGACCGTCGGTCGGCTCTACCGGGAGGCGGAGTCGCTCCGATCGGAGAGGCGCCGCCTCAGGATGGACGAGCGGCAGCGCTCCCGCCAGGTCGACCTGCTGCGCTTCCAGGTCTCTGAGATAGACGCCGCCCACGTCTCGCCCGGCGAGGAGGACACCCTTCAGGCTGACCGCACGCGCCTGGGTGGCGCGGAGAAGCTGGCCGCTGCCCTGGAGGAGACCGTGGCCCTGTTGGCAGGCGGTGAGGCCGCCGTGGAAGACGTCCTTGGCTCCGCCGCGAGCCGGCTTCGCGGCGTGCTGCCCCTCGACGCGGCACTAGCCCCCTCCTCGGAGGCCCTGGAAGGAGCCCTGATCCAGATTCAGGAGGCGGTCCACGACCTCCGGGCCTATCAGGAGTCCGTTGAGTTCAACCCGGAGCGGCTGTCGCAGATCGAGGAGCGCCTGGACCTCCTCAAGGGTCTTAAGAGGAAGTATGGGGACTCCCTGGAGGAGGTCCTCGAGTTCCGTGAGCGCGCCGCCCAGGAACTGGGGGAGCTGGAGAGCAGCGAGGAGCGCACCGCAGAGCTGGATGCCGTACTGGAGAAGGCCGACGCGAACCTGAGGGCCGCCTGCGCTAGTCTTACCAACGTGAGAGAGGCCTGCGTCAGCGGCCTGGAGCAGGCCGTGCAATGTGAGCTGTCCGACCTCGGCATGGAGAAGACGCGCTTCCAGGTCTCCATCCAACCGTCTCAGCCCGGTGAGACAGGGGCGGACGACATCGAGTTCCTGCTCTCCCCCAATCCCGGAGAGCCGGTAAAGCCGCTGGCGCGCATTGCCTCGGGCGGCGAGATCTCAAGAATCATGCTTGCTCTGAAGTCGGTGGCCCTGAGCGGGTACAGGAACTCCGCTCCCCACGTGCCCACCATGATCTTCGATGAGATCGACGTGGGTATCGGCGGCCGCACGGCCACGGTTCTGGCTCGGAAGCTGCGCCTGCTGGGCCGCCGCGCGCAGGTGATCTGCGTAAGCCACCTGCCGCAGGTAGCCGCCGCCGCGGACCACCACCTCAGCATCAGCAAGGAGTCCGAAGCGGAGAGGACGCGGGTCACGGTGCGGGAAGTGTCTGGAGAGCCGAGGACGGAGGAGATCGCGCGAATGCTGGGAGGCATCGACAGCCGCGCGGCCACCGAGCACGCCCGCCAGATGCTGGCCGCTCTGCAGGTTCCCGAAGCCCAGGATCAGGGGGCGCTCT
>DASXUI010000063.1:0-1648 GCA_036504955.1 Armatimonadota bacterium | reverse complement strand
CTCCGGCGCCGCTCTGCCGTGCTCGGCGGCCATGCATGTGAGAAGGAGGCCACCGGCGAGCGCTGTGTGCTTGGGTTGCTGCCATGGCCCCTGCCAGCTCACCAGCTAACGTGGCGCACGGCAGAGCGGCGCCGGAGTCGCCGCACTCCATAGGGACGGGCAGCCACTGAACGGGTGCTGAGGTCCTTTCACCCACTCACCTCCTCACCCCTTCAGTCTCCTGGCGGTGACGTTCGAGTGCCTGCAGACCTGCCGATCAGCCCTCCGCCGCGGCTTCCGCGTCGCCGCGCCAGGTCCAGGCGTCGCGGGCGTACTTGAGTTTCATTAGTCGGTGGGTGTCCAGCAGCTCGTCTGGGGTGGGGGAGCTCTCCGCGGGAGCCACTCCCCAGGTCTCGGTGAAGCCTGCAAGCAGCGCCTCCTCCATCTCCTCCATGCCCACCACGCGTCCCAAGAGCTCCCGCAGCGAGGGTGCCGCCTGTGCAGGGTCCTCGACGCCGTAGATGAGGCGCTCCAACTCGGCGTCGCGATCCACGGGGATCGAGCCGTGCTGAAGCAGAGCGTGGGCGGTCCGCATCTGCGCGCTTCCCACCACCTTCACGCCATCGACCAACAGGTCCGCGCGGGCGGAGATGCTGAAGCAGTTCTCCCGGCTGGCAAGCGCCTTGCCCTGTGCGTGCCCGAACTCCGCCTCAAGGCCCAGACGCCGCAGCCCCAGCCGAAGCCCCTCAGACAGTGCCCGGTAGGAGGCGACTACATCGACCCCGGCCTCCGGTACCACCAGGCTGTAGGTCAGCTCGTGGTAGTGCAGGATCGCCCTTCCGCCCGTGGCCCGGCGCACCAGGTCGATCCCCTTCTCCGCGCAGAGGCACTGATAGCGGATGATGGGCTCCTCCAGCCGGGCGTTGGGATCCCTGCTGAGGCACTGGTGGCGCCCTAGGGAGAGGCAGGGCGGCGACCAGCGATAGAACCGCAGCACCCAGGGCGTGGTCTCGGGCTCTCGACTGGCGCGGCGCATCAGCGCCTCATCCAGTGCCATGTTCCATGCGCCCGCGGCGGACCCGGAGCGTAGTAGGCGGGGCGGAGTGCTAGGAACCAAGCTGAGGGGCAAGGGTCCTCCTTCAAGGGGGATAGGGGACTGAAGGGACTGAGGAGGTGAGGGGGTGAGGGGGTGAGGGGGTGTAAGAGCCTCAGCCTCGTGGGGTGGGCCATAGACCTATGTCTCCGAGGCTCCTACACCCCCTCACCTCTCCACCCCCTCAGTCCCTTCAGGGCTTCAGCCGGGCGACTAGGTAGGATATGGACTCGTCCCAGGCCTTCTTGAACTGGGCCGGCTCGCTGAAGCCGTGGTTGCCGCCTTCGAGACGCAGCAGCGTCACGTCGACTTTCGCTTTCTTCAGCGCGTCCCGCAGCTCCATCGACTGGTCGAAGGGGACCAGTGGATCCGCGGTGCCGTGGACGATGAGCATGGGCGCGGAGCTCTTGGAGACGTAGAGCGCGGGGGAGGCCAGGCGGTAGTTGTCCTTGTTCGCGTCGGTGCGGGGGCCCAGGAAGTCGTTCACCCAGTCGATGAGCTGCTTCGGAGCGTCCGACCGATAGGACGTGGTGAAGTCCGTGGGGCCGAACCAGTCCACGACACACTGGACGGCGT
>DASXUI010000062.1:0-4382 GCA_036504955.1 Armatimonadota bacterium | reverse complement strand
ATCCTGGGCGGCAATGGGCTCGTGCCTCCCCTGCTGGCCGCCTGGGCCCCTAACGGACTGGGTATGGCCGCGGCAGGCGCGCTCCTTGCCCGGGCCCCCAGGTAGACAGAACAGCCCCTAAGCCATGCGCTCGAGCTTTCTCCTCATCGGAATGTGGGTACTGGTCAGCGGCACGGTCGCCTATGTAGGCGACTACCTGGGCCGCAAGATGGGGAAGAAGCGACTCACCCTGTGGGGCCTCAGGCCGCGCCACACCGCCATCCTCTCCACCGTCGTGACGGGTATGCTCATCGCCATCCTCACGCTCACAACCATGTCGCTGCTCAGCGACAACGTGAGGACGGCCCTCTTCCGGGTGGAGGACCTGCGGCAGACCGGCCAACGCCTACATCGGGAGAACAAGCAGCTCCAGTCAGAGACCGCGAGTCTCCTGGATAGCCGCAACGAGGCCCGCCGCGAGATCGGTGTGGCCAGGTCCGAGCTGCGGTCCGCCAGGGCGAACTCCGACCGGCTGCAGGCGGACGTTGAGGCTCGGCAGCGGGACCTCAATCAGCTCCACCAGTCGCTGAAGGCGGCGGGCCTGGAGCTGCGGGTTACTCAGGCTCAGGCGGCCGTGGTGCGTCAGGAGCTGAGCCGCAAGCAGGCGGAGCTCGTCGCCAAGAGAGCCGAGCTGGCCCTCCGCAAAACGGAGTTGGCCCGGGTCACGCAGGAGGTCACCGCGTACTACCAGATGGGCGTGGGCGCCATCATGGCCGCCACTCGGGTACGCGGCACGAAACTGGCCTACAAGATGGGCGACGAGCTTCATCGCCGCGTGATCTACCTGCCGGCCAACACGGCCTCGATCCGACGCCAGCTCACACAGCTACTGGACGCGGCCTCCAAGGAAGCGCGTGAGGTTGGCGCCGGTTCGCAGGGCCCGGGCAGGGCCTGCAAGCTGGTTCCGCAGAGGATCGGCAACGTCATCGTTGACGAGGACGCGCAGCTCAACCGCTGGGCGGCCCGAATCGCGCAGGACTACGCCAAGGACCCCTCGGACGTGATCGTGAGGGTGGTCTGTGCCATGAACTCGATTAGGGGCGAGGCGACTCTGGTTGACTTCGTGGCCTACCACAAGCGCCTCATCTACCGCCGCGGCGAGGTCATCGAGACGGACCTCGTCGACGGCCGGCAGCCGGAGGCTCAGGTCCTGGAGGCGGTGCTGAAGCTGCTCCAGGTGAAGGTCCGCGCCCGAGCCCTGGAGTCCGGGTTCCTTCCCCAACCCGACGGCGAGGTAGGCCAGCTTGACTGGGAGCAGATCCTGAGGCTGGTACGCAGGCTCCGAGAGCACCAGGGACCCCTAACGGTCTCGGCCCAGGCAGCCACGAACACCTGGACGGGCGACCCCCTTCATCTGGAGCTTACCGCTTCCGAGGGCGCTTAGTTTGCGGCTCGCAATGCCTTACAGCCAAGAGCCGCATGTTCTCACGCGGCTCTTGGTGGTGAAGTCGTCTGTGGCCGCTGAATTGGGCGCCGGTCCCTCGGGGCATAAAGCCGTGTGCATATCCTGGGCCAGGAGGAACCCGGTCGCTTGCCCCAGAAGGTCCCTCTAAGCTATCAGAGTAGCGGTTGTCCGGGTAACTTCGGAGGGAGGTCTCCCAGTGCATCTCTCCTACAGCAAGATCGCCGCCTACAGGCAGTGTCCACAGAGGTACCGCCTCACCTACATCAACCGCGTTCCGCGGCCCCCCATCCCCCACATGGCCTTCGCCCGAAGGGTCCATACCGTTCTCCACGGCTTCCACGCGCTGGCCGGCCAACGCCGCATCCAGTGGGAGGAGTTGCTGCAGGAGTACCGGATGAGCTTCAGGGAGACGGGTGAGCTGCACCCGGAGGACGCCCCGGAGTTCAGAGACGGCGCTGAGATCCTGAAGGGCTACTTCGAGGCCAACCAGCACATTCGCCAAGCGCCGGCACTGCTGGAGTACCGCTTCCGCGTGGACCTCTTCCCCACCGTCCTTACGGGCGCCCTGGATCGGGTGGAGGTCGCCCCCACTGGCTACGAGATCATCGACTACAAGATCTCGCGCCGGCTTCCGGAGCAGCATGAGGTGGAGGGAAGCCTTCAGTTGAGGCTGTACCACCTGGCGCTGCGTGAGACCCAGGGGCTGAGGGCGGAGAGGGTGGGCTTCTACTACCTGAGGCAGAACCGCTTCCTAGCCACCGAGGTGTCCTCGAGTCAGGAGAAGGAGACCGTGGAGTTGGTTCGTGAGACCGATGCCACCATCCGCCAGGACCGTGAGTTCACGCCCTGTGTGGGGACCTGGTGCGGCGGCTGTCCGGTAGCCCGCTACTGCTCCGCGCGTACCCCGGACCCACTCCCAGTGGCCCCAGCCAACCGGCAAATGGCCCTCTTCTGAGCCAAACTCAGGTGTTGGGAGGAGCCTGAGAGCCGGTCCCGGGTGTTGGGTAGAGCCTCAGTGATGCGTCTCTAGGGAATCCGGCATGAGTCCAGCCCGCGAGAAGTGTGGCTCGGCCCCCAAGGCGCACCTGTGGTTCAGAACCCCGGTTCAGCGGGATTAAGCCCCCGAGCCCGGCGATTCACCGCCAGGCGGACGGCCGCTGGCCCTCAATGTCGGGTACCCGTGCTCAACCGAACCCTCTGGGGCCCTTCCCAGCACCCAACATCCGCTCCCCAACACCCAGCCCCTACAGGCCGCATACCTCCCTGAGCTGGCGAACGACCTGCTCCTGGAGCTCCTCGGCCTGCGAGGCGGAAGGGGCTTCGCTGGTGACTCGCACCACGGGCTCCGTCCGCGAGCCGCGCACGTTGAACCACGCGCCGTCGTTCAGGAGCACCTTTAGCCCATCCTGGAGGTCCATCTCGCGGGACTGCCAGAGCGCGCGGACGCCCTTCATGCCGGTGTTGGCGAGGTCCGAGGGGCAGGCGATCTTCGTCTTGAGCATCGTGTACCGGGGGAAGGCGGCCACTAGCTCCGACACGGTCTTTCCGCTCTCCGCCAAGAGCTGCAGGATGGCGCCCATGCCGGAGTAGCTGTCCCGGCCAAAGTGGATGGCGGACCAGATCACTCCGCCGCTTCCCTCGCCTCCGATGACCGCCCCACGGCTCCGCATCGTCTCGGCCACGTTAACCTCTCCCACCTTCGTGCGGATGACGGGGCACCCATGGCCCCGCGCGATATCATCCACCAGGCTGGTGGTGCATACGTTCACCGCCACCGGTCCAGGAGTATGCCGCAGCACGAACTCGGTGGCCAACGACACCGTGTACTCCTCGCCGATGGGAAGCCCGGTCTCGTCGCAGAGGGCCAGGCGATCCGCGTCAGCATCCTGCACGAAGCCCACATCGGCCCCCTCGCGGCGAACGGCCTCGGAAAGCTGAACCAGGTTCTCGGGAATGGGCTCGGGGTTGTGCGGGAAGATGCCGTGAGTATCATCGTTGATGACGACGACGTCGCAGCCCAGCGCCTCCAGGAACTGACGCGTCATCACGGAGCCGGCGCCGTTGCAGCAGTCCGCCACGACCTTCAGGCGGCGCTGCCTCAGCAGGTCGAGGTCGAGGTGCCGCATAACGGCCTCGATGTGGTCCTGAGGCGCCCGATTGTAGGTGCGAGCTGGGCTCAGCGCGCTGCTGGCGGCGCGGCGATACGAGCCCTGGTGGTAGATGTCCAGCACCTCCTCTGCCTGGTAGTTGCTGAGGAAGATGCCGTCCCCCCGAATGAACTTCAGGGCGTTCCATTCCGCGGGATTGTGAGAGGCGGTCACGCACACGCCGCCCGCCGCGTGCAGGCGCTCCACCGCCACCTGCAGCGTGGGAACGGGAGCGATGCCGATGTCCACGATCTGACAACCGGTGGACGCTAGGCCGGCAAGCACCGCGTGCTTCACCATCTCGCGAGAGGTCCGGGTATCGGTCGCCAGAACCACCACCCCGCCGTTCACATAGGTGCCGAAGCTCTCCGCGAAGCGAACCAAGAGGTCCGGCGTGAGGGAATCCCCCACCACACCGCGGATCCCCGAGATGCTGATCTTGAGCGTGCGGATCGCTTGCATAACACCTCCCCTAAGGTGCGAAACCGGTAGCCCGGAGCTTCCATCCAGGCGACTCCATTGTACCACGCCCCCGTTTGTGAGGGGGGTGAGGAGGTGAGTGGGTGAAGGGGTGTAAGGGCCTCGGCAGGCTCGGGGCTGAAGGGGTGAAGAGGTGATGAGGTGAAGAGGCGAACAAGGCCTCAGCGAGTGGTAAAAAGCGGATGCCCGAGGGTCCGGGGACTCACCCCGGTAGGCGCTGGCCTCCGGCCTCCCCGTTAACGCTCTCTTCCACTCGCTGAGGCCTTGTTCACCTCTTCACCTCTTCACCTCTTCACCTCTTCACCTCCTCA
>DASXUI010000061.1:0-3305 GCA_036504955.1 Armatimonadota bacterium | reverse complement strand
GCCAGATGGCGGACCAGATCGGCCGGGAGCTGGCCGAGGGGCTTCGGCGGCTCACCCTGGAGCTCTACACGTCAGGCGACCACCACGCCCGCCAGCACGGCTTCGTCATCGCGGACACCAAGGCGGAGTTCGGGATGCTGGACGGCAAGGTGATGCTGATCGACGAGCTGCTGACCCCAGACTCTAGCCGGTTCTGGGACACCTCCACCTACCACCCGGGCCGCTCCCAGCCCAGCTACGACAAGCAGCCGGTTAGGGACTACTTGCAGGGCCTCTGCGACGACGGCAAGTGGAACAAGGAGCCGCCTGGCCCCGTGCTTCCGGAGGAGGTCGTGAAGGCCACCACTCACCGCTACGTGACTGTCTTCGAGCGCCTTTTCGGTAGGAAGCTCCGCACTGCATGAAGTACCTGTTCGTGATCATCGATGGGGCTTCGGACCGCCCCCTCCCCGCGCTGGACGGCCGCACTCCGCTGGAGGTCGCCAAGATGCCCGTCCTGAGCTGGTACACCCAGCGCGGGGAGGTGGGGCGGCTGCACACCATCCCGGAGGGCTACCCGCCCGGCAGCGATGTGGGCAACATGGGCCTCTTCGGGTACGACCCTCGCAGGTACTACACCGGTCGAGGCCCCATCGAGGCCGCCAGCATGGAGCTGCCCCTGAACCCCAGGGACGTCGTCTTCCGCTGCAACCTGGTGACCTCCGATGGCGAAACCATGTTGGACTACAGCGCCGGCGAGATCACCACCGAGGAGTCGCGGGAACTCATTCAACTCATCGACTCCAAGCTGGGAGGCACCCGCTTCACCTTCTACCCGGGCGTCGGTTACCGGCATCTGATGGTGTGGCGCGACGGCAAGCACGAGCAGAGAACGACGCCCCCTCACGACATCTTGGACAAGCCCATCGCACCCTACCTGCCTGAGGGGGACGGCGAGGAGGTGCTCCGGCAGCTCATGTGGGACTCCCTCGAGATCCTACTGGACCACGAGGTGAACCGGCGCCGCCGCGACCAGGGCAAGCGCCCCGCGACCATGATCTGGCTGTGGGGCCAGGGCCTCGCCGCCAGCTTCCCAGCCTTCTCCGTGAAGTACGGCCTCACGGGCGCCGTGATCTCGGCCGTCGACCTGGTGCGCGGAATCGGCAAGCTCGCCGGCCTAGAGGTAGTGATCGTTCCAGGCGCCAATGGCACGCTGAACACCAACTACGAGGGTAAGGCCGAAGCCGCCCTGGACGCCCTCCGGCGGCACGACGTGGTCATCGTTCACGTCGAGGCCGCGGACGAGGCCGGCCACCACGGCGACCCGGAGGAGAAGATCGAGGCGCTCCAGCGCATCGACAGTCGGCTGCTGTCGCCCCTCCGCGATGGCCTGCACGAGGCCGCCACGGGCAAGGCGGTTCAGGACTACCGGCTCCTGGTGGCGCCCGACCACCCGACGCCGCTGGAGCTTCGGACGCACGTGCCCGATCCGGTCCCCTTCCTGATCTACGACTCTCGCCAGGAAGCGACGGGGCCGCGCCTGCCTTACGATGAGCGCGCCCTGGTGGAGACGAAGCTGGTGCTCCCCGAGGGGCACCTGATCATGGACCTTCTACTCGAGAGAGGATAGCCTTGGCGGAGCTTCGGCCTTTCAGAGGTGTGCATTTCAACCCCCAGTCGCTTCCCGACCTGGGGCGCGTGCTAGCTCCACCCTATGACGTGCTGAGCCCGCAGGACCGGGCAGACCTCGAGGCCCGCAGCCCCTACAATGTGGTCCGTTTGCTCCTCGGAGAGCTGGCCTGGGACCACTCCCCCTCCGTAGACAAGTACCAGGAGTGCGCTCGGCTCTGGCGGGAGTGGCAGGACCAGGGCGTGATGGTACGCGACGACAAGCCGGCCTTCTACCTCTACCGCCAGCGCTTCCTCAGTGAGGGCGACAGCTACACCCGGCTAGGCCTGATCGCCCTCGTGAAGCTGGAGCCCTACAGCGCGGGCGTCGTCCTTCCTCATGAGCAGACCTTCCCGAAGGCCAAGGAGGATCGCTACCGCCTACTCTCCGCCTGCGGCGCGAACTTCGACTCCATCTACGGCCTCTATGACGACCCCGAGGGTAAGGTACGGTCCGCGCTGACCGCGATGGAGAAGTCGGCCCCAGTCCTGAAGGCGTCCCTGGATGGACAGGAGCAGGCCCTCTGGCCCATCACCGATCCCGCCGTCCAGGAGGTTCTGTCGCGCGAGCTGGCGGACACGGTGATCACCATCGCCGACGGCCATCATCGCTACGAGACCGCCCTGAAGTACCGCGATGACCAGGGCGCCGCCGATGATCCCACGCGGCCCGAGGCCTGGGTGATGATGACCCTATCCTCCATCCAGGACCCTGGCCTTGTGGTGCTGCCCACGCACCGCCTGGTGGAGGTCACCTACGACGGCCGGGAGCCCAACCTGGCACAGACCATCGCAACGGTGCGCGAGGTCGCGAACAAGCGCTTTGACGTACAGGAGGCAGGCCCGGTCCCCCACCTGCTCTCGCGCATGTGCGAGTACGCCCGCCGGGGCCAGGGGGCGCTGGGCGTCTACTTCGGGGAGTCCACCGGCGAGGTGATCCCTCCCGGCCATCAGACGGAAGGGCCTTTCGCCAACTCCACCTCCCACGACTTTGGCGATTCACTCTCCTTCGTTCTGCGCTGCAAGGACGGCGGAGGTGAGGCACGGGCCACGGATATCCTGCGGCTGCACCGCGAGATCCTGGACAAGCTTCAGGACGCCCTGGGCGCGGTGCGCATCACGGTAACCTACACCCACTCCGTGGGCGAAGCCGTCGGCCAGGTTCGCGCCGGCAACTGCCAGATGGCCTTCCTGCTAAACCCGGTGCCCGTGGAGGAAGTGTACCGAACGGCTCAGGCAGGCAAGAAGATGCCCGAGAAGTCCACCTACTTCTATCCCAAGCTCACCTCCGGCGTGGTGCTCCGCCCGCTGGACGAGTAGCGGGGCTCCCCGCGATGCTCCGGCGCGCGGCCGAGAGTGGCACTCGCCGCCCTCGTTGGTCCCGGCGGTGAGGCCGCCCTACCGTCCGCACCTGGAGGAGCTGCTCCTGCGGGACGCTCGGACCCACGGCCTTCTTCCCCAGGGGGCCAGGGTGCTGGTGGCAGTCTCCGGTGGACCGGACTCCGTCGCACTCCTGTTCGCCCTCCACTCACTCAGAGATGAGCTGGGCATCATCCTTGCCGTCGGTCACTTCGACCACCGCCTACGGGGTGAGGAGTCTGCCGCCGACAGCCGCCACGTAAGCGCGCTCTCCGGTACACTCTCCCTCCCCCTCCTGC
>DASXUI010000060.1:0-6391 GCA_036504955.1 Armatimonadota bacterium | reverse complement strand
GCCTTTGGGGTGCGGGACCCCGAGTCAGGGAGGGTTGGCTGTGTCATCATCACCGGCGCTGGCGAGGGTCCGCCCTCCATCAGGCTCGAGTCGCCCGAGTACATGCTCTCGCTTGGGCCGTGGCTCAGAACCTATGACAACGACCCGGTGGTGGAAGAGGCCCTTTGCGAGAAGGCACTTGTCGCGGAGTTCGGGCCCAAGGCGGACCTGAAGCCCTGGGACCTGCCGGACCTCCGCCGCCTCGGCGTGCGGGAGAACCGGAGTGATCGGTGGCCTACACTGTACTCTCAGGAGCCTTACTCCTGGCCCTGTCGGCTCAGTCCGCCACAGGTGCGTACCCTCAAGACAGCTATCGAGCAGGCTTTGGAGGTACTGGAGCGCTGTCGGCTTGAACGAGGCCCGCTTAAGGGAGAGGCGGAGGGCGTGTACCTAGTTCGGGAGCTGAGGGGCGGTGCGTGGGGTTATACACGGGAGCGTTTGCCTTTAGCCCCGCCGCTCACGGCCATCCCCTATGTTCCCGAGGCGGTGGAGCTTCTCCGTCGATACCCCGCCGAGGGGGAGTGGGACCTCCAGATGATGGTGGTGCCGGAACCGGCGGCCCGGGACGGCCGCGGCCGTGCCTACATGGCGATAGGCATCTACCTGTGGGAGGGCGGCCCAGAGGAGGCCCCGCGAGTCCATGCCAGTACCTGGCCTGGTCTCCCGTCAGGCATGACCCGCTTCCTCGCCAAGTCGATCGTGTATTCCCGCCGAAGGCTCGCCATTATCCGTGTTCAGAGCGAGTTCGATGCCCAGTTTGTGGAGCCACTTCTGATCCAGCTCGGCATCATCCCGGACACCTCCCCCATTCAGGCCGAGGTGAAGAGGTCCATGGAGGCACTCAAGGAACTGCTTGTGGGGGAGACCGACCTGCCGCCTGAGCTCGCCAGCCTCAAGGAGTTACTGCTAGCTCATGGCCCGGCGGTCCCCCTTGCCGACGAGGGAGCCAAGCGGTAGGTAACGAGCTCGTGGCCGACAGGCCGGCCTCTGCGTTCTGGTGAGCGGGTCTGGGGCGAGACGCGTGCCGGCTCCAGCGCTGGGCCGGCCCTGGGCCTGGTCGCCCGGGCCCCACAAGGCGGGGGGACGATGGGCTGCGGCGCGCCCCGCAGCGGGCCCAGGTAGTGCGAGGGGAGGAGTTGGTGAGCAGGGCAGCCTGGCAGGTGCCCGATGAGGAGCTGAGACCGCTCTACGAGGCGATAGAGCGGTTCCGGGCGCGGGAGACCTGGAGGCATGTCCCCGCTGAGGGTCCGGTCGGCGTCCAGGACCCGGAGAGCGGCGAGGTAGGTTACTGCTGTGTGATGGGACGGCTCAAGGAGTTGTTTGGCCTCGCGGTCTACCGAGGTCCCGACGGTCTGGCCAACTACCTTCAGATGAGTGAAGCCGGGCCGGGTCCTAAGGCGCTCGACGCGGTACTGGGCTGTCGGATGTTGATGGCCAGCTTCGGCCAACGTGAGGCGCTTCTCCCCGGTGAGCGGGAGGCGATCAAGCGCCTGGGCCTGAAGTACCGGGGTCGCGACGCCTGGCCATCCTTCAGCAGCTACCTGCCCTTCACCGTCCCGTGGTACTTAGATGAGGCCGAAGCTCGGTTCCTCACGCTCTGCTTCCAGCAAGTTGACGAGATGGCATCCAGATCACGGGAGGACCCCGCGCTCTGGCTGACCGGGGGTGGGGACCATATCCTGGTGCGTGTTCCGACGCCGCAGGGTTGGGTGGATCAGTGGCGACTGCCGGAGCTGCCCGCTCCGGTCGGCCCGTCGGCCGTGGCGTTGGTGGGGGAGGAGGCCGCCAGGTGGATGACGCTTGGGCAGCGCAAGGACATCTGGGAGATGGCGATTGGCCCATCGCCCGCGCCGGTCCAAGACGCGCCCGGCCAGCGCCCCTACGTGCCGATGGTAGTGTTGGTGGTGGACAGAGCCACCAAGTTCATTCTGGACACGAGGCTGTGCCCCCATGACCACCTGGCGATGGCAGTGGGCGAGACCGTGCTTCGCTGTGTCAGCCACATCGGCGCTCGACCCGCGGTGATCAGGGTCGATGACCCGACCCTGGCGGGCCTCGTCGAGCCCTTGGCCGAGCAGCTCCAGGTGTCCGTGAAGGTTGTCAACCGGACCTCGGTGGCCCAGGCGGTGATGCGCGAGCTGGTATCCAGATTCGGGTGACCCCAAGCGAGAGGGATGCGCTGTCAGCTCGTCCGGCTCGCCGGGGGACTGCTGCCCCCCGGCCCGCGCGTGCCGAGCTGGCGGTAACCAAGCATTCGTTGACAGAGACACCCTGAACTGGTAGTGTGAGAGTGAGTTCAAGGGCGGCTCCGGGGTACCGGGGGCGCCCTCATCGCCTACGTTGGGCCTGACCCCTTGATCCTTTGCGTGACCCTGAATACCGCCGTGGACCGCAGCTACGTCGTGGGTGGTTTCCACGCGGGGGGCGTGTATCGCTCCACCGAGTACTGGGTTGGCGCCGGAGGGAAGGGAATCAACGTAGCCCGCGTGCTGCGCGCCCTGGGCGGTGAGGCTCTCGTCTTGGGTCTGGCCGGCGGCCCCAGCGGCAACCTGGTCTCGGCGTGCCTGGATGGCGAAGGCATCCCGTACGAGCTGGTGCCGGTGAGCGGAGAGACAAGGGTATGCATCACGGTGGCGGACCCGGAGGCCGGGGTTCAGACCGTCATCAACGAGGCAGGCCCGGAGGTCCGTGCGGAGGAGTCGGCGGCGTTCCTGGGCTCAGCTCGCGGCCTCTACCGCCGCCTGGAGCCGGGAAGCCTGGTCGCCCTGGCGGGAAGCATACCCCGAGGTGACACGGCGGGCCTCTATCCGTCCCTGGTCTGTCTCGCCCGGGAGCAGGGGCTGCGGTCGGTCCTCGACGCCAGCGGCGAGCCCCTGGTGGCCGGTGCCGAGGCGAGGCCCTGGATGCTGAAGTGCAACGCCCAGGAATGGGTGGCCCTCGAGGGCTGCTGTCCTGCTACTCCTGCCGATGCGGTCGCGGCGGCGAGGGCGCGATTGGGCGGCGGAACCCAGTGGGTTGTGATCACGCTGGGAAGCGTGGGAGCTGTACTGGTCGGCGCGGACGAGGCATGGTTCGCGTCGCCCCCCAAGGTCGTCACGCGGAACGCCGTCGGGTCCGGTGACTCCTTCCTGGCGGGCTTGCTGTGGTCTTGGGAGAGGGGGGATTCCCCCGCGGACTCCCTGGCCTGGGGCGTGGCCGCCGGAGCCGCCAATGCCGAGGTTTGGGCCGCTGGCGGGTGCCGCGGCGAGCGCGTGCAAGAGCTCCGATCCGCCGTAACGGTGGTTGGGTTGCCCTGAGCCTGGTGGAAGCGGTAGAACGTACCTGGCGCGTAGCGGCGTGGGGCGCGCGTGGCTCTCATTCCGCCAGTTCGCTTCCCTCAAGGAGTAGATAGCATGCCGGGTGGCGGCGAGCTCTTCGTGATAGCCTTGGTGTCTCTCATCCTGTTCGGGCCAGACCGGGTTCCGGAGATCGCCCGTACCGTGGGGAGGGTTCTCCGCGACCTGCGGCGCACCAAGCAGCAGATTCTGGACTCTGTCGATTTCACCAACGACGAGGACCTGTTCCCCAGGTTCCGTCCGGGCAGTCGCGACAACGAGTGACGCTGGTCGCTTGGGGGATCCCTGCCTGGCGTGACTCCGCCCGGACTGTCCCTCCAGGGAACCACCGGAGTCGCGACTGGGGGGCGTCCGACGCCTCCAAGCTCTGAGATACCTCTGCTGGACGCTGTGAAGGGCGGCCTCGGGGATAGGAGATTACCATGACATCGCTCTTCTCAATGGTTGGAATCCAGGAAGCCTGGCCGATCATTCTAGTGATCTTCATTCTCTTCGGCGCGAAGCGTCTTCCTGAGATGGCCCGTTCCCTGGGACAGAGCGTAACCGAGCTCAAGAACGGTATGCGCGAGGGTTTCTCGGAGGAGGAGCCGGCCGCGGAGAAGCCTGCCTCGGAGCCCACTACCAAGGCCTGAGCAGCAGCAGTTCGTCTCGCCGCCGTCGCCGGGAGGTGGTTCGCCCCTCTCTGCGGGGCCCTGCCTGGCCCGGCCCAACGTCGGCCAAGTGACACAGCCCGATCGCCTGGGGCACTTCCGCCCCGGGCGCTCCGTGCTTTTGAGCCCACGCCTTAGGTGGGCTGGCCTCCCCGCAATCTGGCCTGGGGGCCGAGGAGTCTCGCATGACCTCTCTCTATGCCAACATCTTCAATCTGGAGAGCTACCCCATCATTCTGGTGGTTGCTCTGCTTCTGTTTGGTGCCAAACGACTGCCTGAGATGGCGCGTTCCATGGGCCAGAGCGTGAAGGAGTTCAAGAAGGGGATCAACGAGATCCAGGACGATGTTACGAGTGAGCCCTCACCTGCCCCGCGCCCAGAGGCGCCGGCCGCGTCCGATGCCGCCCCCAGAGCGTAAGCATGGTTCAGGCCCTACTCGCCACCGCCTTGGAGCGCGCCCTCAGCGGAGCGCGCTCTGACGGCGACCTGCAGTTCGTAGACCTCCCCGCTCTCTGCCTCGAGGAGCCCCCCGACAAGGCCTACGGCGACTTCTCAACCAACGTCGCCATGGTTCTTGCCAAGCAGGCCCGCATGGCGCCCCGTGAAGTGGCCGCGCGACTGAAGCCGCGACTGGAGCAGGCCAGCGACCTCATCGAGCGCGTGGACATAGCCGGTCCGGGCTTCCTCAACCTCTACCTGAAGCCCGATTGGCTGTGGGACGTGCTTCGACGCATCGATGCCGAAGGCACCGAGTTCGGCCGCTGCGACCTGGGCAAGGGACAGCGGATCCAGGTCGAGTTCGTCAGCGCCAACCCCACTGGCCCTATCGGCGTGGTGCAGGGTCGCGCGGGCGCCTTCGGTGACGCCGTCGCCCGAGTCCTGTCGCTGTGCGGCTACGACGTGAAGCGCGAGTACTACGTCAACGATTTCCTGAACCAGGTCAACATCCTGGGGCGCTCCGTTGACATCCGGTACCGCCAGCTCCTGGGCCAGTCCGTCGAGCTTCCGGAGGACTCCTATCAGGGCGAGTACGTGACCGATATCGCCCGTGAGATCCTGGAGGCGGACGGCGACAGGTACCTCTCGCTGCCTGATGACGAACGGGTGGAGACCTTCCGGGACCTCTCCATCAAGCGGATGCTGGAGCAGCAGAAGGAAGTGCTGGCGCGCTTCGGCCTCAAGTTCGATTGCTGGTTCTCCGAGCGCACCCTGCACGAGTCGGGCAAGGTACAGGAGGCCTTGGACGAGCTGGTTCGCCGAGGCCACACCTACGAGATGGATGGGGCCCTCTGGTTCCGCTCCACCGCCCTTGGGGATGACAAGGACCGCGTGCTGGTTCGCAGCAACGGCATGCCCACCTACCTGGCCGGCGATATCGCCTACCACCTGGACAAGTTCGCCCGGGGCTTCGACCACGTGATCGACATCTGGGGCCCTGACCACCACGGCCACGTCATCCGGACACAGGCGGCCATGACCGCGCTGGGTCTGGAGGGCAAGCTGGAGATCCTGATTCACCAGATCGTGCGGCTGCTCTCCGGCGGGGAGTTGGTCAGCATGTCCAAGCGGGCCGGCGACATCATCCCGCTGGAAGAGCTGGTGGACGAGGTCGGTGCCGACGCCGCGCGCTTCTTCTTCCTGATGCGCAGCGCCGAGGCGCACCTGGACTTCGACCTGGACCTGGCGAAGAAGGAGTCCTCCGAAAACCCCGTCTACTACGTTCAGTACGCTCACGCCCGCATCTGCAGCATCCTTCGGGAGGCACCGAAGTATCTGTTGGGTGAGGTTAACGTGGGGCCGTGGGAGATCATCCACTCCGTGGACACCCAGCAGGATCCAGTGGATGGATGGGTGCGCCTACTACTGAAGAAGGCACAGGATGTGCGTCTTGAGCACCTCTCCACCGATGGCGACAAGGACCTGATCCGACGGCTTTCGGAGTACCCCGAAGAGGTCCGGATGGCCGCCGTCGGCCGCGAGCCGCACCGGCTCACCCGGTACGCGATGGACCTGGCGTCCAGCTTCCACGCCTTCTACAGGGACTGTCGAGTGCTGGGGGACGACCCCGACCTGACGGCCGCCCGACTCACCCTGGTGAACTGCGCTCGTGTCGTACTTCGCAACACCCTGAAGGTCCTCGGAATCTCCGCGCCGGAGCGAATGTAGCCGTGCCTCAGCCCCCTCGCCGCGTACTGGACCGCTCGCGGGCCCTCTTTGCCGAGGCTTGCGAGCTGATCCCCGGCGGGGTGAACTCCCCCGTCCGCGCGTTCCGGGGCGTGGGCGGCGACCCGCTGTTCCTGGCCCGAGGCAAGGGCTCGCGCGTGTGGGACGTGGACGGCAACGAGTACCTGGACTACGTCGGCTCC